>NZ_CP020738.1:3005772-3308659 GCF_002097715.1 Burkholderia ubonensis subsp. mesacidophila | reverse complement strand
GTTGCCCCGAATTTCGAGGTCGCGCACGTTGACTTGATGTGCCAACGCAACTCGGCGCAACATTTCGACGGTGCCGGGGGCTCGCGCATCTGCGTATCGAACCGGCTCCGCCAATCCTGTTCGTTGGCGCGACCCGCCGTACGCTCGCGTGCCCACGCATAGTGGCCGTCCTCGTGCACCGGCGCATCGGCGATCAATTCCTTCGTCGCCTCGACGCGCTGTTGCTCGCCCTTTTCGTGAAAGGCCGCTTTGATTCGCTCGAATCCTCGTGCGAGCGTGATCGACGCTGCGCTCAGGAGTGACGCCGCGAACATCTGTCGCGCGCCCCGGGCTTGCATGTTTCCGGCTGAGGCCGGAGGCGGCGCGAGCTCGCCTTCCTTCACATTCGTGTCCGCCGTCGCCGTCACCGCGCCAACGACCGTGGGCGTCGCGACAGCCGCCCGAAGGTCGACCTTGGCGAGTTTTTCCGTGAATCGGGCCAAAAATGCCCTGTGCCTTTCGCTCAAAATCGGTCATCGCCGCCCCTTTAGTTCACCGCCGGATATTCCTGCTCGACCAGCTCGCAGAATTCACCCGCCAATCCGAGCATGCCAACGGTCTCGGGATGGTCGGCGTCGAGACGGCCGGCCACGAAATCCGACAGGAAGGCGGCGTAGACCATGGCGTGCGACCGGATCACACTCCCTTCGTCGATCCGGCCGTAACATGCGTCGAGGCGCGGGATCAGGCGCTTTGCACGCTCTCGATAAGCTGATGCAGCAAGCGACATGGTGAGCTCCGATATGTGTATCGTTACAATGATACGAAATTTAGCACAGGCGGAAGAATGTTGCCATCTCCGAGCGCAGCCGCGCTAGCAGGATTGGAGCGCGCCTGTCGCGGCGCTCGACGTCGGCGAGACGCGGTTTCGGCACGGCTGCGAGGGCATCGGGTGCGATAGTTCAATGCACCGCGGCCGCCGCACCGGTTACAAAATTCGGACTATAGTCTGCTGATGACTATTGTCTACATGTCGAGAATTTTGGCCCTGATCGAGGGGCCGGAATCTTGAAAAGCCAAGCCAACATTGCATTTGCCGCGACGCTGCGCAAGCTGCGCAACGACCGCGGCCTGTCTCAGTACGCCCTCGCGAAGGCGACGGATCTGGACCGCACCTACATTTCGCTGCTTGAACGCGGGCTTCGCTCCCCGACTCTCGACACCTTGCTCGCACTGGCGCGGAGCCTGGATGTTCCATTGGTCGATTTGATTGCCCCAGTCGAACTGACTCTCGAGGCAAATCACCAGGCACAAGCCTCCCATGAATAATCGCGCGCAGTTAGAGATCGAAAATTGATTGAAAGTCGCCTCATCTTCAAGCCTTCTCCGTCGATTACCGTACGCGATGCGCTGGCCCAATACACAAAGAGCGTCTCCATCGAGAAGCGGGGATACAAGCAGGAAATGTATCGCGCGTCGACGATTGCAAAGAGCTTCGTCGGGGAGAAGGTGCTTTCCGAATTGACGACGGTGGATATCGCGAATTACCGGGATATTCGCCTCTCGTCGCCCTCCCGCAACACGAACCGCCCCATCGCACCCAACACGGTGCGACTCGAACTGGCGTTGCTCAGGGACTTGTTCAACATTGCCATCATCGAGTGGGGCATCTGCAAGGACAATCCCGTATCGCGCGTGCGCAAGCCCAAGCTCCCGCCCGGACGGGACCGGCGGGTCAGCTTCGGTGAAGAACGTCGACTGCTTCGTGCTGCCGCCGCGCATCGGAACATCGAAATCCATGCATTGATCGTGCTGGCGATCGAGACCGCGATGCGGCAAGGCGAGTTGCTCAATCTCCAATGGGAAAACATCAACTTGCGCACGCGAATCGCCCATTTGCCGCTGACCAAGAATGGATCGAAACGCGACGTGCCGCTTTCGATGAGAGCCATGGATGTGCTGACGCGCCTCGGAACGAAACCGGAGGGCCGCATTTTCAAATACACGTCCGACGGTTTCAAGAGCGCCTGGAGAACGCTTGTTCAGCGTCTTGAAATCGATGACTTGCATTTCCATGACCTTCGACACGAGGCAGTGTCGCGACTGTTTGAGCTCGGTACGCTCGACATGATGGAGATCGCGACCATCAGCGGCCACAAGTCGATGCAGATGCTGAAGCGGTACACGCACCTGAAAGCGTCCAACATGGTCGCCAAGCTGGACGGGAGGAAGATGCTTCACCGCGGCAAGCGTGTCATCTCGCAAGCCATCGTGCCGTATCCGGCCATGATCGAAAGGGACGAGCAACGCGTGACGTTGCAGTTCATGGACTTTGCGCACCTCCGGCTCGAGGGCACGGACGCGGATGAAGTCGCAGCCCGAGCCCGGGATGTGCTGCTGCGCGAACTGGTCAGCATGGTCCGCGACTCCAGGAAACCACCCACTCCGACGCCGCTGTTCGAATACGAAGAGAATGGCCACGCAGTGCTGATCGATCCGCTGTAAGTCCGCCTGTCCGGTCAGCCGATTCACGCAGGAACGATCCCTTCCAAACGACTTCGTTGATTCAGCAACGACGCTTCAGGATGTGCCGAGCATCGCCTTGCCAATCCGGTGTGTGGCAAACGGGCTCATCGGCGTTGAAGTTTGGCGGTACTTTCGAGGTGCAGTGGGTCAACAATCCGGAGGCTGGGGCATCCGAACTGGTGCTGGAAAGGGAATCCTGCAACTGGTTCCTGCACATGCCCGCCGGGGTACACCAGCGAAATGGTCGGCATGACTACCACTACGCCACCTGGGACGGGGCTGGTTTCGGTGTGGGCGGTAACGATTCGCTGTCCATCCCAGCGCGCTGGCGGAATCGTGTACGGCGCCAACAAACGGACACCAGCCCCGTCCCATGCTTCGCGGTAATAGGACTGGCCGGTCATGTATCCGTAATCCCGTGCGGCTGTGGGACAACTGCATGATCCGGTGTACGGATTGGGCTGACACCCGTTCCGTCGGGACGAGATTGCTTCCGTTATAGAAGCGCACAACGTATTGACCAAGGAAATTCCCGGGGGATTTCCACACACCGGATTGGCAAACTACGCTCGGGACCATCAAAAGCCCCGAGCACGCTTCAATTTCCGTCGTCGAGTGCCCCGTTAGGCAGCGCTTTGCCGCCGCGCGGGGGAGTCCGCGCAGCGCATGCGCGCGGAAAAGAAAAGTCCCGGCTGAGAAAGACGCTCGAGGTGGATGCGAATGCGTTGATGGGCGAGAACCCACTGAATCGAATCTCGATAAATCCAGCGTCGGCCAGCAAGTCTGCGGTGCGTGGATACCATTCGGCGTTGTCCAAAATGATCATTCCACCGGGAGCAATGATGTCGATCGCAGTACGTGCCGACCGATACCGTTCGGCGCCGTCGACGACAACAACGTCAAATCGACGCGGCGCCAATATTTTGGGGGTTTGCGAGTATCGATGGCCGTCGGCCTCGTGAAAAAGGGTCACATTTTCTGGCACACGTCCCTTCAAGGACTCGTACCACCCTGCATCGAACTCAACGCTTACGACTTTGCGGGCACGAGCTGCCCAAAACATGGTTGATGCACCTGCCCCGAACTCGAAAACGTCTTTCTCAGCGAAATCTAGACCGTTGAGGTACTCAATAAGAGGATACGTAAGCCACGGCTGGAAATTCCCATTGCCATCTATAGGCATGCCGTCAATTCGCCGCGTGTGGCCGTGCTCGCCGAAGAATATCTTCTGCAGTCGAGCAGTCACCAGCATTCGCCGCGGTACAACTTTCCGAATAAGGTCGGTGATCAACAAGGTAGTCCCCTCAAGCAATCTGAGTGCGGAATTGTACGCTGGCGACAGCGGTAAGGCATACGTACCTCGGACCTCTCAGTCCATGCAGGAAACTTGAATGCCAGATGAATCTGGCGAATTGTTTTCGACGCCCCAGTACCATTCGACACCGTTTTGGGCGAGTGGGACAACGCCGGAGTTGTTGTTGGGACCGTTGACACCAAAAGCCCAGCAGAACTTGAACCAACCCAGCCCAACGTTCGTCCAATTCGTGTTGTAGTACGGCCCCATGTTGTACCATCGGGTGAATCCGCCTGGTGGCACCCAAACACCGGATTGGCAGGCGAAGCGACACGTCAGCTCCACCTGCAAACCGTCACTCGCCCATTACCCGATGAACCGGACGACACGTCCGTGGAGAGTTGAAAATGCTGAAGTAGTGGTCCTGCATGATGCCTGACGCCCAATACGAATCGTGCTGAATGCACCGCCACGCTTGACCGCCGCCCGCCGCTGTCCACACACCGGATTGGCAAAACAGTGGGCCGCTACCGGAGTTGGCGATCAACCCGTTGGGAGAGCAGCTTGCGCCCTGCGCTGCCCAGCCATTGACCTGCACGTATTCGTTCGAATACAGCCGGCTTCCCGACGAAATCGTGCCGTTGACGTTCGCCGAGCCGTTGACCTGCGCACTGCTGTCAATCTGCACGCTTCCTGTCGAATGCAGCCACGATGCCGTCACTGCGCCGTTGGAGGCCCACACGTTCCGTCCGGCGACGAGATCCAGCGATGCATTCGCGTTGCCGGCCGCATTCACGTTACCCGACGCGTTCACGCTACCCGACGCATTCGCATTGCCGACATTGATATCCGCCGCCGCGTTGCCCGCCGCGTTTTGAACGTACAGCGCGCCGTTCTGCCGAATTGCCGAATTGCTCCCGTCTCCGTAGAGCAGCGATCCACCGATTTGCACACCGTTGCCGGCAGGCGTGACCAACTGCTGCGCATTCACCGTCTGCGCATTCGCAATGTTGTGCCGCGCACCCGTCGTACCCAGGAAGTTGAGATCCCCTTCCATCGGCAGCGAGCCGTCACGACGCACATATGCCGACCAACCGCTCGAGCCGTACCCGACACGCATCGCCAGGACGCCGGCGACGCCCCCCATCGGATTCGCCAGCGACCAGCCGCCGTTCATGCCCGTGATCGTGCCGGGCGACGCGAGGTCCGAATACCCGCCATCTCCGCCGATCGACCCGGCCCCATCGCCGAGCGGCATGGGGTTCCCCGTCGACGGATCGGTGATGGCGCCGGCGATATACACCACGCCTCCGACATCGCAGTTCGGCGCGACGCAGGCGGCAGGGATTTTCGCGAGCGAGACGACATACGGCGTGCCGTAGGCGCTCGTCGTCGCGAGGCCGGCCGGCAGCACGTTGATGGCCTGCAGCTCCGCCATCGTCGGCGCATAAGCATTCGCCACACCCGGAACCCCCGTGCCGTTCACGAGATTGGAATAGTATTTCGACAGATACTGGCCGTTGATGCTGTTGCCGATATCCCGGACGATGTCGCCCTGCGCGGCCATCTGCTCCGCCAGCATGTCCTGCCGTTTCTGCCAGAGACCGACAGTCGCTCCCGCGATCGCGATAGTCGCGCCGATGCCGATCGACAGCAGGTCGTACATCCCTCGCTGGCGGGTGCGCGAGCCGATCAGCATTCGCCGAATGTGGAGTGCCATAAGCCGCCTTTACAAGTGCATGCGCGGCTGGGACGGCGCGCCGCGGAGCGCCTGCGATGCGAGTTCGCGACGGGCCTGGTCGATGGCGTTCGTCAGATTGGAGAGCGGCGCATCCGAGTTTCCGATGACGTTGCGGATCATGTCGCTGACCTTGAAGCACTGCACGACCGGCTTGCCGCGCACGAGGCGCTGATGAAGCACCCCTCGCAGCGACGTCCCGAGCAGCTGGCGTGCATACGATTCACCGCCGCGCTCCGCCAGCGTGATGAGCATCTTGATGGCCGCCTCCGGCGACTCGCCGTGAATCGTCGTCATCACGAAATGCCCTCTCGGCGAAAGGCGCACCAGCTCGGCCGCCGCGTCTTGCCCAAGCACCTCGCCGAACATGAACATGCTGCGCGTCGCGGCGGGGAACTTGCGCATGGCCGTCTCGACTTCGTACCGGTACCCCATGTTGGTCGCGTCGACCTGCTCGAGATAGCCGTCCCCGTGAAAGCCTTCGAATTCAACCTCGATCGGCGATTCCACCGCGAGCGCGTACCCGCCGTACTTTTCGAGACGCGCCTTGACCGCCGAGCGAATGGTGGTCGATTTGCCCGCACCGGTATCGCCCGTCACGAGCATCAGGCCACCCGACCGAAACTCCGGATCCAGCAGCAGCTCTTCCGCGGCCCGCCCGAGTTTCAGGGATTCAAGGGTCTCGACCTCCTGGCGCGTCCGGCGAAGGGCATAGCGATCGGCGCGGATCACTTCGCCCCGAAACCGCAGGTTGCCGACGTTCATGGCAAACGAATGCTGATTGCCTGCGTCGCGGTGCGCCCGCAGCCATTTGAGCATCAGGTGAAGCACCGGCATCATCGACGCCGGCACGCGCGACGGCTTCGCCTCCGCCAGCGCGTCACCTGCTTCGTTCACTTCCCGAAACACCACCGACGTTTCAGGACGCGCGATATCCACGTGCCAGTCGGAATACGTCGCCGCCTCCAGGAGCAGCATGTCATCTATCTCTAGCGCGTCCATGTTCGCACCCCGTCACTTGCTGAACGTATAGATGATCGTGTTGGTCCCGTTGGCGCAGGACGTACCCGTCAGTGCGGGGTCGCTCGGCTTGCCATCTTGCTTGACCACCGTGCCGTTCACCGCCGTCGTCCGGACCGAGTCGTCCATGCCGGGCACGATCGATTTGCATTCGGAGTCCGGCACGCCGGTCGTCGTGAGCGTGATGGCGTTGTTCGAAATCGCCCCGATCGTTGCAACCGCGAGCGTGACCGTCCCGCTCCAGCGGTTCACGAGGTTGGTGCTGCCGGTGACGACCCAATCGGCCGGGAATGCGTTGTTGTTCACCAGGATCGCTTGCGTCGCGCCGGAGAAGTTCGGACGGTTCGCGTAGATCTTCTGGATCTTTGTGATGATCGTGGGCATTTCCGACAGCTCGGCATTTGCCCGGTGGTCCGCGAGAATGCCGTTGACCAGTTTCACGACCCCGTAGATCAGCAGGGCGATGATCGCCACGACGATCGACAACTCCACCAACGAATAGCCCCTTTGCTGACGCAGACGTTTCGACATTGTGATCATGATTTCCCCCATAGCAGTAGTGAGTGGTTTTTGCGTATCAATACAATTATACGCATTAGATGCGCGACGATGCGCGCGACGTTGCCGGCCCCGCTCGGCTAATGCTTCGAAACGTTGTGGTGACGAACCGTTTCGCGGATGCCGGCGCTCAGGCCTTGGGCGGTATAGAGCGTCCCCATCAGCAAATACGCGACCACCCCGCCAAGCACGAAGATCAACGCAAGGTTGAGGCGCTTCGCGGACTTGCGAACCTCCTCCTTGGTCTTCTCGATCCCCTCGATCCCCATCTTCCTGATGACTTCGTTGAAATCCGAACTGCGGCGAGCCTGATCGATCAGCCGATTCGACAATTGCTGGCTGAAGATGCCCGTCGCGAAAGCTTCGCCATAATTTCGACTCTTCGTCAGCAGTCGGCCGAGAATCGCGTTGATGTGCCATCGCAGCCAGGGCTTGCCACGGCGCTTCAGCTTTTCAAGGGACCGCACCAGCGTTTCGCCGGAAACCATGAGCGACGCGAGCGCGACCATGAAGATGGCCCCGTGATAGTCGCGAAAGACGCGATAGGGAATGTAGTCGTCGAACTTGACGCGCCGACGGCCGCGCCAGTTTGGAATCGACCAGACGAACCACCACATCGCGGCAACGAACCCCGCGACGATGAGCAGCCCGTAATGCCGCGTCACATACGAGACCATGTAGATCGACCTCCCCATCGCGTTCCACTTCGACGGCGGCACGATCGACTCGTACACCGGGATCACGAAGAACGACAGCATGATGATGAAGCCGACGCACACGGCGGTCACGAGCACCGGCACAGCCAGCGCCGCCGCCATCTCGCCCGCCATCGCGCGCTGACTCTTGATGGTCTGGGCCAGGAAGAGCAGGCCTTCGTGGACGTCACCGCGCTGCTCGACGGACGCGATCACCATCAGGTCGCCGTCGGGCACCACGTCGCTCAGCATGTGCGAAAGGGAACCCCCCTTCTGCTCGAGACGGTCTAGAAAATCTGGTACAGCCGCGCAAACGCATCCTTCTGTTCGATGGCGCGCGTGCGGCGGATGGAAAGAAACTTTGCCACCGGCTCCTTGTCCTTGATCGCTTCGGCGAGGTCGACATAGAAGTCTTCCCGCGTGCTGCGGAATCGCCGAATCGCGTTCTTCTCGCTCAGGCGTCCCAGGGTATCGGACGCCGCCGCCTTCAATCTGCTGAGTTCTGCTCCCATCCATGCCTCTCAAACGATCTCGTACTGGTCGAAAAGGTCGAACGTCTCGACCTGTCTCGGATCGATAAGCCCGATATAGGCCTTGTAAAGCGCGTGCTCGAACATCGTCTTCCCGCGCATGTTCGGCGAGTCGAAGCGCTTGTCGCTATCGGAGCGCCAGATTCGCTCGGCCTCGAAGTCGTGCCCGTCGCGCAATTCCTGCAGGAAGGTGCGCGTCGGCTGATAGATCTCCGCCACCACGGTTTGCCCCTTCGTGCCGCGCCCGCCGCACGAGTCGCATCCGCCGTCGCGTTTCGTGCGCATCCTGGACGTGTCGATATCGAAGCGAGCGCGGATGAACTCCGTGATGTGCGGAATCGTTTCATCCGCGTACTGATCGTGCGAACACCAGCAAAGCTTCGGGACCAGCGCCTGACAGGCGACCAGCGACCAGAAGCGCGGACGCGTCAGGGATTCCATCGAGAAGCCGATTTCGCTGCTGGTCAGCCGAACGAACACGTCCATGATGCCGGGGGCGTGCGTCGTGGCAAGCACCTGGTGGCCCGATTCCAGGAGCGTCTTGGCGCATGTTCCGGAATCGAGGTCCCGAATTTCCCCCTGCGCGATGATGCAGGGATCGCTTCGCATCAGCACGCCCTGCACCTCGGTGAACGGCGTCTTCTCGGAATCGACCGACAGCGTGCGCTGCAGCGAAATTTGCAGCGATGTTCCCGCCACTTCCTTTTCCACGGGATCCTCGACCATGATGATGTTGAGCAGGTCGCGGTCCGGCAGCGTCTCGATGTAGTGGGTGAGCGCGGTGGATTTGCCCGAGTTCGTCTCGCCGCAAATGAGGATCATCCCCTTGCGCGTGCGCCCGACGCGGGTGAACATCTCGGCCTGGTCGTCCTCGTAGCCGAAGTCCTGAAACCGCTCCGCCTTGAACGTCTTGTCCTTCAGCAGATACCGGATGTAGACCGTGAACCCCTCGAATCCTCGCGCCGATTGCCAGCGCAGGTTCATCGCCCGGTCGCCGACACGATACGGAATCATCCCGGACTGGAAGTCGTCGCTCGTGAACGAGGAATGCGAGCCGGTCCGGTCGCCGATGAGCTTGTTGTACGCGTAGCCGAACGCGCCGACGACCTGTTCGCGCGTATAGATGCCGTTGGTCGGCCCCCGCATCACCTCCATGATGCCGTCGATTCGAAACTTCACGACACCATGCTGCCCCTTCACGACGACGTGAATGTCCGTCGCATGGTTGTCGATGCCGTATCGGATGAACGTTTCGAACAGGCGGCTTTCTTCCGATACGCTCGGCGCGGCATCCTCGATCGACTCGCCGCGTCGCTCGGTCTTGTAGATCGCGGCAATCAGGTCGCGATCCGCGAACGCCAGCTTCGTGACGCGTATCTGTGACTTCCGCAGACGCTCGCGCAGGCTGTCGACGTGGATCGACGCTTGCCGGAAGGCGGCAGGATCGACGAGCATGCTTGCCGTGCCGCCTTCATGCCCCGTCGCAACGAGCGCCAGCTTCAGCGAATCCGGAATCTCGAACTCGGCCTTGGCGGCCGTGTAAATGTGCTGGATCGACGGAAGCTCGGCAACCGACGTCACGGTCGGCAAGCTCGGCAGCGGCTTGTGCGGTGCTTGAGCGTGCCCGCGCCCCGACGCCGGCTTGGACGTCGCAGGACGCGCGACCGGCTTCTGCGTCTGAGCACCATGGGAGCTTTCGACGAAGCGTCCAATCCACTTTCCGAGATACGACGTTGCCATGATTCCCGTTCCTAGGGCAGGTTACTGAGCGCTCGTTCTCGGGAGCGGCGGCACGCCCATCTGCATGGGCATCGATGGCGAAAAGCCGAAGGACGAAGCGGGCGCCTGCGCGGCGGGCGCGGGCGCAGGCGCGGCCGTCGGCTCCGCCAGGTAGATGGTCTTGCGCGCGCGCGTCTTCGCATTGACGAACGTGACCGACGACGGCGACACCTTGGCGATCGACCAACCCTTGATCGACCTGTCCTTCGTAATCGGATAGGAGGGACCGTCGCCGATCGAGACGTCGACGGTCGTGACGCCGTTGACGCCGTAGATCGCATTCACCCTGAGGTCGTCCGCGACCGAATGCGGCGCCTTCTTCGCGGATGCTTCCGTCGCGACGCTGGCAGGGGCCGGCGCGGCTGCCGCAGGTGGCGGCGGCGGCGCGGTCTTCGAACCCGGGCCATCGTCCTGAAGCTTCTTGTCGAGCTCGCGGCCCATGACCTGACGCTGCTTGTCCACGAGCGACGAAAGCGTGTCCGCGGCTGCCGCGTGGCTCAAGGAGGCGAGGGCGAGCGCGAGCGCGATGGCCTTAGTTCCTGACATAGTATTTCCCCTCAAACGAAAACTTCGGGTCGCCCCCGTTCGTGGCGACTTCGACGCGATCGATCACGATCGAGTCGGGCAATCTGGACAGGATGTTCTGGAGGAGCGCCGCGGGACCGATGCCGTGAACCGCACCGGAACGCACGACGTCGTGCAGCGCCGAGAGATTCAGCCTCGGGTCCGCGCCGAACACCGACGGCTCGTCGAACGACAGCGTCGCGCCCACGAGCGCGAGATCCTGCCTCAGTGCGCCTTCCCGGAACTTGAAGTCGTCGAAGGACGACAGCGAACGCTGGTCGACGCGTGTTTCCCTGACGGCCGGATTCGGCACTTCGTATGACGCCGTCTTTCCGTCCAGCGCGAAGTTGTAGGGCTTGCGGCCAAGCGCCGCCACGAGCGATTGAAAGTTCCCGCCGACGACCTCCCACGTATAGACGCACGACGACACCTGGCACAGGACCTTCGACAGCACCCACCCGCCTTGAAGGATCTCGATGTTCCAGTCGCCGAGCAGCGCCGGCATCGCCGCGCTCACCGGCGCTCCCTCGGCCGCCAGCCTTTCGCCGATCGTTCGCTGATACGTGACGTTCGGGTCCTCTTGCTTGGGTGCGACGGGCTTGCGCGGCTTCATCATGTCGGGAAGAACGAGATAAGCGCCAATCCCGACCAGCAGCACGAGCAGGCCGATCTGCTTGAGATTGACGCCCTTGCTCGCGCGCTTCAGCGTCGCGGTCGTGGCGTTGGCTTCCCGCACGAGCTCGTCGAGCGTGATGGGAATGCTGCCGCCGTACACCGACGCGAAGTTGCCGTAATACGTGAACGACACGCCGCTATCCGCCTCGATCTGCCGGATCCGGTCTTCCGCGTCCGCGATGTCGCCGCAGAAGTCGCCGGACGGCAACGGCAAGCCGTCCTTGAGAACGGCCATGCGCGCGGTTTGCCCGTCCACCTCGATCCAGATCGCGTTCGACGTGATCTGCGGGAAGGTCGCCAACAGGACGGACGCGGAAAGCAGCTTCGATTTCGCCGCCTTCGAAAGCCCGTCCGGCACATCGTTGTCGGCAAGAAAGCCGAACATGATCGCGTGCTCGTTGGCGTAGCGGACCTCGAACGCCGCATCCAGATCCGCGACGAGCGTGCGCACCTCCTTTTTCTCGGACGTATCGCCCGCCAGCGGGACCCAGTCCAGCCCGAACACGACGTGCTGGCCGTCGACGGCTACGATTGAAGCCGACATATTTCCCCCGGCCTCAGATTGCGCCTTCGGTCACGACGGGCGTCACCAGAATGACGACAGCCTCGCGCGCGGTCGAGCCGTTGAACGAACCACCGAAGCCGACCGGCGCGCCGTCCGCCAGCGTCCGCTTGTCGTATTGCCCTTGCTCGCGCTCGTAGCCGGACAGCACCAGCGTATCGCCGGGGCGCAACGCAACCTTCTGCAGGAAATCGGTGCTCGATATCGTCGGCGTCTGGATGCTCTGGATGTTGTTGCCGGAACCCGAGGACTGCTTGTCGAGGCGATCGAGCGTCGAGATCCCCATGGAAAACTGCAGCAGGATGCTGTTGCTGTCGAGAATCGTCGGCAGCAGGTTCAGCATGAAGCCGGTGGTCACCGTTCCGGGCAACAGGCCGGGCGTACCGCCGGTATTGCCGCTCGCGCCGGCCGGCGCGGGGGAAATCTGCGCCAGGTAGCCGGTCTGCTGCGTGATGGCCACCGGCACCGGCTGACGGTTCACCGTCATCGCGTTGGCCGTCGTCACGACCTTCACCCGGCCGTATTCCTGAAGGGCATTGAACATGGCCTGCGATCCGGACCATGTCGACGCCGTGCCGCCGTTCGTCGGTGCGAGCACGGACACGCCCAGGCTGCCCGCGGCCGACGCAACCAGCGATTGCGGCGACGAGAAGGTGAGCGCCCAGGGCACCATGTTCGTGACTTTGTTGAAAACGACGCTCCAGTCGATTCCGTACTGCTGGCCGCCGGTCAGCTTCACGGACAGCACCTCGACGCGCATGGCGATCTGGCGCGTGAGCAGCGCGTTTTCATGGTCGATGATGCGCGACATCTCGTCGACCGCGGCCTTGGTATCCGTCACCGTGATCGTGCCCGTCGCTTCCGAGATCCAGTAGCGTCCCGGCGGGGTCTTGACCGCCTTGATCTGGCCTTCGACCGAGGTCCACACGCTGTAGGTGGAATCCATCTTGATCTTCGTGTTCGACGAGTATCCGCCGGTGTTCTGCGCGGTCTGCGTCCCGCCGCTGCTTTGCGTGCCGGTCTGCGTCTGCCCGTCGCGGCCGAGCGACGCGTCAAAGCCGGACGAGCCGGGCAGCGCCTTCAGCGAAAGCACCTTGGTCACGAAGCGCCGGACCGTGATGACGCCATCGTGGTAGTCCCACGAGAGTCCACCGTGTGCGCACGTCAGCTCGAGGAACCCTTGCAGCGTCCCGACGTAGTTCATGCCGTATTTGGTGTCGTCCGGTCGACCGCCGGACGTCGTTGCCGAGAGACCCGCCGCAAGGGCGCCGCCGGCCGCCGGGCTCGGCAGCGGCGGCAGCGCGGCGCCGGCCGGCGCGCCTGACGCCGCGGCTGGCGTGCCGCCCGCGCCGCTGCTGCCTTTATCGCCCATGAACGCCGACAGCGGCATCAATGCGTCGGGTTGCACCCGCACCGGAATCCCCGTGAGCTTCGTCAGCCGCTCCGCGAGCAGCATCAGGTCCCCCGGACCGTCCTTGAACTGGAACTGGAAATCGTTGCGCCTGAAGATCTCCGGCAAGGTCGCGTCCGACGTCATCGGCACCGCCCGGCCGCCGAGCCACGCGCCGGTCACGCGTTGCACGACGCGAACGTTCGACGACGCCGTCTGGATCGTCGTCATACGGCTGTAGTTGCCGATCTGATCGCGCGCGGCATCCGAGCCGCGGTCGACGTCACGCTGCATCGTGTTGCACGCGCTCAGTGCAAGCGCCGACAGCGCAATGGCGGTCGACCCTTTCTTCATTTTTCGCATTCTTTCTTGTCCCCGTAGTGAAGCACGCGCACCACGTGATTCGCCTCGTACATGCACGCGAGCGCGGGGTAGTCGCTGTAGCGCAGCGACGCCATGTATTGCCCCACCGCTTCCTCGAACGTGCCCGCGAACGACCCCTCGAGCTGAACCGGATAGTCGTAGCCGATCTCCCACGACACTTGCCAGCCGGCGTCCTTCGCCCATCGAATGAGGGTTTGGCGCAGCGTGACGTCGCTCGCGAGCACCTGCCATCGCATCGCGACCGCGGGAGCCGCCACCGGCGCCATGCCGGAAACGCCGTTGCGGCCGGCCGCGGCTCGCCGGAACGTGACGACACGCTTGCTCCAGTCGAGGGTCGCTTCGACGTTGGGGATCGGGTCGATGGCATCCTTCAGGACCGCATCCCACGGTTTTCCGCCGGCCCATGACACGAGCTGGCTGCCGTCCACGGTTCCCATGTCGATGCGGAAATCGCGCGGCACCACGACGGGCGCCATGTCGGCAAGCGCAATGTCGCGCCCTTTGCCGCGCGGCACGGCCACGTCGGACGGCCGCATGCCGCGCTGGATCCACTTCGCGCGTGCTTCCTGGCTGACAGCCGAGCTCGCGGTCAGATCCGGGGTGTTGTCGGTGGCCGCGGCAAGTTGAGCCTGCTGCGGCGCGGCCTCGTTGACGAACCCGGCGTGGGCGATCGGAATCGACGCCATGCCGATCCCGATCGCCGTCAACGCGGCGTAGATCGTGGTCTTGTGCATTTCGCACCTTTTCATTCGTGATTTCTCCGGTGATGCCACCAGGCGCGCGCATGGACCACCGCCCCGCGCAATTTGTGGCGAATTGCGCGCAGGAGCACCGGCAACGTGTACCCCCGCTTTTCCATGATGAAGAACCCGATGATGGCAAGCGCCGCTACCCCGAACGTCCACTTGCGGGGGTAGTAAAGCGCAATCAGGATCGGGAAGTACGCGCGGGCGTCGATACCTACGATGCGAGGATCGAGTGCGGCGTCGCGCCAGATTGACCGCCGCATCTTCATGCGTTCGACTCCCCGGCATACCTGCGAAACGACTTGGCGTCGATGAGCCCCTGATCGAGCAATTCGCGCAGTCCGGTCGCCATGTCCTGCTTGTGCGTCGCCACCACGCCGCGCAGGTAGGCGCCCCACGCGGTGTAGGGCATTTCGCTCAACTCGCGTTTGACGTCGCGATCGAAATACAGCCACTCGCGGACAGCCGCACGATTGCCGTCGAGTGTCGGGACAAGGATCTGCACGACGATGAGACGCAGCGCGCCGAGCATCTTCGATGCGATCGCCGAATGCTGATCGGCCGGAAACACCTGAATGGCGCGACTGATCGTCTCCGGCACGCTCTCGGTGTGCATCGTGCCGTATGCCCCGTGGCCGGTGAGCGACGCCTCGACCAGCGACCCGATCGTCTCCGCGTCCCGCGCTTCGCCGATGCCGATCAGCATCGGCTTGCATCGCATGGCGTTGCGAATGCCGCGGGCGAAGTTCGGAATATGCCGGCCGATCTGCATCTGGCGAATCTTCGGCCCGGCGTTCTTCACTTTCGTGAACAGGAACTCGATCGGATCCTCGTACAGCAGGATCTTCGCGTCCCCGTTCGTCTCCGACGTGTCCGCATAGAACGACGACATCAGCGTCGTCTTGCCGGAGCCGGTCGGCCCGCACACGAGCACGAGGCCGCGCGGCTGAAACAGGTTCTCCCGGATGCCCGAAGGAAGATTCAGCGCATCGAGGGGCGGCGGCAGCTCGGGAATGGTTCGCATGGTGATGGACAGGCCATCCTCCGTGTCGCCGATCTGCGCGCCGGAAATGTTGACGCGGTAGCGGCGCGAGTCGCGCTCGACCACGAAGCGGTAAGGGCGGTCGGCATCGGTTCCGCCCTTGATCACGCCGATGACCTCGCTACCGAATGCGATCGACAGGAGGGTCTTGATTTCCCCGTCCTTGATCGTGCGCTGCGTCAACGGAACCTGACGCCCCTTGATTTCGCCCCATACGACGTCACCCGTCTGAAACAGGATGTCGGACGCCCCGTTGGTGTCCGCATAGTTCAGAAACGACTGCAGCGCGTCCACGCCGAAGTTGGGCTGGAGGTTGAATGGCTCGGGCCGCAGCATCACTTCGCGCCCTCGCGTGAGGTGCCCGTCGCCGGGCCGACCGTCGCCTGCCACTTGCCGGGATCGGTGACGAAGCCGCCGTGATCGGTGACCCGATAAAGCGTATCCCCGACATTGAGCTGATTTCGGTCGCCCGACACGATGCTGGGCGCGACCGCGACGGACGGCTCGGACACCATGCCCTTGTTGAGCAGCTCCGAGTAGCGAAGCATGCCGATGTAGTCGCGATCGAGGCGTGCGCGGTTGGTTTCCAGGATCTGATCGGCGAGCTTTTGCCCTTGCGCGTATCCGAGCATGATTTGTTCTTTCCAGTAGGCGCGCTCGGCGCCGGTCTTCGGCAGAACCGCCGCAAACGGCAGCTCCTGCACAGGTTTGATGCGCAAGCCGACCAACAGGTAGTCACGCCATGACGGCGCGATGGTGATGAATCGTGCGGGCGCGATGATCTTGTACATGCGATCGGCAACGCGAATCTGATCGTTCGTCGCTTCGATCGCGTCACGCGCCTCCGAGATGACGGGCGGCAGCACACCGTTGGTCATCACGAGCGCATTGAAGCGGTAGATCGTATCCAGGCGCGACGCGCGCGCCTCCAGTTCGGCGACGAGGACGGCGGATCGATCGGCGAGCCCCCTGTGACTGCCGAGCGGCAGCGCCGCTTCGCTCAACATGTTCGCGCGCGCCGGCGATATCGCGGCGGCCGCGGGCATCGAGTCGACAGAGAGATTCGCGAGGTCGTCCAGCGACATTTCCGCGTGCACGTGTCCCGCCATCAGGCAGCCGGCCACACACGCGCAAGCGACCGCGACACGCTCAAATTGCACGGTAGTGGATCTCGAGGGTGTCGGTCCGCAACACGACGTCGGCACGAGCACCCAGTTGCGTGCCGATGTTTTCGAGAACCTGCACGAAGTTCGAGTTCGTCGTGTCGATGGAGACGGGGATCGGCACCGCGCGCCCCATCACGGCAAATTTCAAGCCCTTTGCATCGGCGAGCTTGCGCAATACTTCGGGGGCATCCCCTTGCCACTGAACCGTTACAAGGTCGCCGTTGATGGTCACGCTGCCCGATCTCGGCGCGAGCGCGGACAAGCCGCCGGCGCGCGAGATGTCACCGAGCAGACGATCGATTTTTTGAGCGGATTCGTTGAGCTGTGCGTCGAGCATTCGCCCCGTCGTATCCACCGCAACAGGCGGCTGAGCACAGCCAGCGATGCCGCCGAGCAGTATCACAAGTGTCACGCGCGTCAATTGCATAGTTTTACGCTTATCCAAAGCTTGACCCTGATCGGTCTTAAATTCCGTATCAAGACTAGCATACGTAAAACGTGCGATCAACGTCTTGTTGTTCGGCGACCCACTATTCTCATGTTCGGCCTGGCTTCGACGTGCTTGCGCACAACACGCTGAAGCAAGCCGCGACGTGGGAAAAATGCAGAAATACGCCGATTTTTGCGTCGTTCGTTGCCATGTCATCCCCGGAATTGCGAATGTCGTCCGACGCGCCATTGCGTCGGTTGGGTGCCGAAGACGCCGACTCAAGTGCGGGAGATGTAAATCTTACTTGCGTATATGTGTACTGATACGCAACGACGAAGTCGCGGCGCGAACATGCGAACACACAACGCAGCCACGTATCCAGGCCGTCTTCGAGCGACGCGAGGATTCATTGGCGTGAATGTTGAGGCTTGGTGACGAATGCATTGCGTCGCATGTGCCCGGAAGTCGACGCCTCGTTCGAATAGACCGCGAAGCAGGTCCAATCCCTGCATTGCGGAGATTGCAAACGTTTGCGCGAGCTCGAGTGCGCATCATCTGGAAGGCGGGAGGACATTTCGAGGCGCGACTGCGTCCGGCGATCCGATGTCGGCGCCCCGCAGATCGATTGATGGTGTTCGCAATTGCACGTATCATGCATGCGATACGAAATTATAAGGGGTCGCATGAATTCGGAAGCGAATCGCGTATCGACGCAGGCTGGCGAGCCGGCAAATGTAAACGGTTCGAGCGCTCGCCGGGTAAGTGTCCATGCCAATGGCGGCACCGAAATGAATCCATGCATGGCGCGCACACGATTTCGAAAACGCTCGAAAACGGGGCCGCCTTCACAATGGAGTGCGGCGTGAAAGACCTCGAATTCGGCCAGGTCTTTCTGACCGGTGGTCATTTCGAGTTAACCAACGATAAAGAAATTCCGACGGCTGCCGATAAGGTACGGGGAGGAGAACTGAATCTGCAGTGCGTTGATGCCACGCACGCCGAGCGTGCGATCCACCTCAATGACAGCATTCGTCGTTTTCTTCGAGCGGTTCGGCGAAACGCCTATAAGAACGCCCGGTTCGATGTCCGGCAGCCTGCGGACGAATTCGCGCGCACACTCGTTTCCTTCGCGGCAAGGCAATGACGCGGTAGTGACCCGGAAACAATGCATTTCGGCGCCGGTGACAAGTAATGCACGCAAACGTTGCATCGCTTGTCGCACCACTTAGCGCACCCCGGGCATGCACCCTTCCGATTTATCGTGCGGTGCCGCACGTGTTCGGGTAACGAATTGCAACCAGCCTTGACTCGACCGGAAATTGCTTGACAAGCAATATGCCCCCGAGAATAATTTGCGTACCGTTATAACGATATAGAATGCTGAATTAGACCAATGGCCACGGATTCAAAGCCTCTTACGCTCTTGAAGGCGTATCGGCTAATCAACAACCTCGACACGAACAAGATTTGCACGAAGGCCGACATCTCGCGCCCGTACCTGACCAGGCTGGAACAGGGTGCGATTCCGAGTCCGGAAATCGCGGAACGTCTTGTCTCGGTGCTTCAGGATCACGATTGCGCGAGGGCATCGCAACCGTCGGCCCAACCCGCAAAGATCGAGTTGCTGCAAAGCGCTCGCCGACTCATCGACGCCACCACCGCGAAACATCCCGATTTCGCGCTGGATGGCATCCGGGAAATACATTTGCTGTATCCCGCCCGCTATCAGGTAGGAACCGCTGATCATGGCAACACCTAACCAGAATTCCGCACCGAAAAGCTGGCTTGGCGTGCATCCGGCCGTTCGACTCCTGGCGGAGACGTTTCTCTATAAATTCAGTTGGCCGAAGCTCCTGGGCAGCAACCTGATTCTGGGGATCTGCCTCCTGGTTTCCCTCGGCATCAACACGGTGCTCACGCTTCGCACGGCGCCGCCGGTGTATTTCGCCATTACGCCGGACGGCCGGATGGTTCGGCTGATGCCGCTGAGCGAGCCGCTTGCGTCACCGGAGAAAGTCGTCCAGTTCGCGCAGGACTGCATTACGCGCACGTTCACGCTGACTTTCGTCGACAAGGATCTTCGCGAGCATCTGAATTCACTGCACGGCACCAGGGGTTGCTATACCGACCAGGGCTACGAGGCGTTGATGGCCAACTCCGGATTTTCGGATCTGATTTCCAAGATCCGTGATCGCCATCAGGTTTCGTCCGTTGTGTCGACGGGCGCCGGCGTGATTGCAGCAACATCGAGGCGTGGCGACCCGGTATACCGATGGACGGTACAACAGCCCATTTCGATCACGCTGGTCAGTCAAACCGAAAAGCGGTCGTACTCCTTCGTTATCGAAACAAACATTGAGAGAGTGCCCACAGTCGACAGTCCGGACGGCATATCCACGAGTGCACTCCGCTTTATCGGCAACGGGCAAAACAACTAGGTGACGGCATGATAGACGGCTTCAAACCCCTCCCGTCGGCAATCGAAATCGCCGACGAATCGCAGTCGATGGATGGCATCCACCCGCTCTCAAGCGTCGAGGGAACCGAGTGGCATCGCGTGTTCGACCTGCTCGATCCGTTCATCGCCAGCCGCGATGAGCTGGAAGAGCTGCGGAGCAGCGCGCCGAACCGGCGCGCGCAGGACTGGCTTACCGGCATCATCGATACGCGGAAAATGTACGCCATCGTGACTGGCAACCCGTTCTGAGGCGAGACCGATGGGCAGGAAACTCTCGACGTCCATGTGCGTGCTCGTCATGCTCGGCGCAGCAAAATGCGCAAGCGCGCAATTGACGCAATCGAATGGCGCCGGCGCGGCGGGGGCGCCGCCGAGCGCGGACGCCGGCGTCTATTCGAATCCCAATGCGCCGAGACCGCTTCCGCCGCTGGTTGACCAGGCTAGCGTCAATTACGATGCAGCCGTCAACCAGTTGTCGCCGCTTACGGCAAACCAGATCCGCGCGCTTCGAAAGCGCATCGACCAGGCCAAGCGAGCGGCGGCAACCAGCCCGAGGACGCCGGCCAAGCCCGTTTCGTCGACGCTCACCGTCGATCTCTCTCCAGGCGCGCCCCCGCCGATCGTGCGCGTGAGCAGCCTCGGCGCGACCGTGAACTTCATCGACAACACGGGTGCGCCGTGGGATATCCTGGAAGTGAACAACCTCGCAAAGGGGCGGTTCGACGTCCAGGTGCCGGTGCGCGCCATTCCGTCGATGACGATTACCGCGAACGGCGACTACGTCGAGGGCAATGTCGCCGTCTACCTCAAGGAGCTCACGTTCCCGATCGTCATCAAGATGGTGGCCGGACAGAAGGAGACCGACTACCGCCTGGACGTCCGCGTGCCGCGACGCGGCCCGAATTCCATTCCCCCGGCGCAGGGCGTGGCGGCAATCGACCTGCCGAAAGGGTATATGCAGTCTCTGCTCGACGGCGTCGAAGCCGCCGGAGCGAAGCCGGTGCGCATCCAGAACGGCCCGTCCGACATGCGGGCGTGGTCGGTTGGCGATCGAATCGTTCTGCGGACAGGCCTGACACTCAGCAATCCTGCCTATTACGGCATGCTCACCGCAGCCGACGGAACACACGTGTACGAAATTCCCGAGACGCCGGTCGTCACCGTGAGTGCGAACGGCGCCTCGCGGAACATCATTCTTGAGCTGGAGTAAAGATGGCCGGCAACGGATCCAGAAAATTGCATCCCGGCTTCCTGCGCAATGCAAAGGTCATCGGCGCCGTCGTTGTCGTGGGCGCGGTATGTGCGATCGTGGCGATCATGGCGATGAAGCACCGGAAAGACAAAGCCCCGGAAATCGACATTCCGACGGTCAATGCGCAAGGCGGCATGCCGTCGCAGGAATCGCCGCACTATACGCAGGCGCTCGATCGCCAGAACCAGGAAGGTCTCGCCAACGCGCAGAAAACCGGCGGCACGTTCGTTCCCGCGCTCTCCGACCGGGAAGGGAACGCCGATCTGGAGCGGCAGCTTCAACAGCGGGCTGACGGCGGGAAGCTGGAGCGCATCGATTATCAGCACGCGGGCGCGGCGCCGCAAGCACAGCAACAGCAGCAGCCATTGCCGCCTTTGCCGGCGCCGTCTGCCGGCGTGGGCCAGCAGATCACGATCCTCGCGACGCAATGGGACAACCCGCCGCAATCGCAGGAGATCCTCGGGCTTCAGAAGCTGGATACGCAGGCGGCCGCCCCGGCGCCGCAGGTCGCCAGCAGTGCGTCGCCGCAACCCGCTCAGGCGAAAGCGGCCGTCATCAGGGATGGCGAGCGCTACTACGGCCACCTGGAAAACGGCATCGACACCGGGGCGCCGTCGGATGTCCTCGCATTCCTCGATCAAGGTCCCTGCAAGGGGGCGCAACTGCGCGGCACCGGCAAGCTCACGAACGAGTCGGTGTCGGCAACGTTTACGAACATGGTCTGCAACGGCAGGTCATACAGCATCGACGCGGTTGCGCTGAACGACCAGACGCTCAGCAATGCGCTGCCCGCGGATATCGACCACCACGTCCCCGAGCGGATTCTCGTCCCGGCGCTGCTCGGCGCACTTGGCGCGGCCGGCAGCGTCTACAGCAACGCCGGTTCCACCGTGAACCAGAACGCACTGGGCGGTACGACGCAGATCAACAACCCCAATCCCTCCGTCAAGCAACTCGCCGGCGCAGGGGTATCGGGTGGCATTCAAGGTGCTCAAGCCATGATCCAGCAGCAAATTTCCGCCATTCCGGCCATCACCGGGCGCGTCTCCATGAACACGCCCATCGTGGTGCTTTTCAAGGGCGACGTCGTCGGCAAGTAGCAGGTATTTACGCGCCGGGAAGTTTACGTATAATTCAAGCGATACGAATTTTTAGGTGATTACGACATGAGCGAGAGTGATCATTTCGCGAGTCACGTCGATGGTGACTCCGTCGAACATGGCCATCAGCCGCCGGACAACATCGTCGATGCCGATGTTTCGGATCTCGACGACGGGCAGCCGGCAAAGAAGAAATCCCTGCCGACGCCGCTCCTGTTGGGTGGCGGCACCGTGCTCGTGGTCGCCGCGCTGTTCGGCTACAAGCACTTCGTCAAGGCTTCGCCGGATCAACAGGCCGCGAGCGCGTCCGTATCGTCGCTTTCAGCGGATGGCGGCGGCATGATCCCTTCTGCGCCGACACAACCCGGGCCGTTGCCGGCGCAAGGCATGGCCGGCGACATGGCGCCGAAAGCGGTCGTGCCGTTGCCCGCCCAGGATCCCGCCAGCGCGCCCGCCGGACCGGTGCCGACCGTTGCCACGATGCGGCCAGCCAGTCTCGACGCCCTTGCCTCGTCCGGTGGCGCGCTGCAACCGGCGAGCGCGGCGGCCGCGAGCGTGTCGGCAAGCTCGCCTCCGATGGCGTCGGCTGCCACGCCGCCGGCCGCACCCGTCGAGGCCGCGTCCACGCCGGACGCGCCGAACACGGCGCTCATCGCCAGCACGCCGGCAACCGCCGGCGCCCCTGCGAACGACGGTAAGGATGCCGAAATCCGCAAGCTCCGCCAGGAACTGAAGCGAGCCAAGCACGCGCTCGCGCAGCGTCGCCCCGGCCATCACGCCAGCAAGGAGACCGTGGCGCACGCGGATGTCGACGCCGACGGCGGCGACAGCGCGGCATCCGCGCCCGCTGCGCCTGCGAAAAAGAAGTCGACTCACGCGCATCGGAACGGGAAGCACAAGCGCGAGCGCGTCGAAGTGCAGCTCGGCTACCACATCAAGCAAGTGATTCCGGGGCAAGGCTGGATCGAGGAAGAGGAAACCGGCAAGCAGCGCGTCGTCGCCGTCGGCGACAAGATCGGCACCGCGGAGGTGACGCGCATCGACGCCGACAACTACAAGATCTACACCACGGCAGGGGTCATTCAGTAATGGATCTGACAACGATCGTCGTCAATATCGCGCGCGACATCATTGAATTCCAGGCGCTCGCGCAGACGGTCGCTGCCGGCGTCGGCATTTTTTATTGTGCCAAAGCGATATCCGATGCGGTGAAGAAGACCGGCTCGCCCGGAGCCGACATCTCCGGGCAAAGCGTCTTCGCCGCCTTCTTTATCGGCGCGCTGATCGTCCGGTTCTCCGGCGCGATGAACAGCACGCTTGCATCCATGGGCGAGGGCGAGGCCACCTACGGGCTCGTCTCCTATTCGGGCGCGTCGGGCGCGGGCGTGTTCGCGCCCGCCATCAACGCAATTTTGACAATCATTTCGACCTTCGGGTGGTGGTACGGACTGAAGGGTTGGACGATGTTGCGCAAAGCCTCCAGTGGCGGTGGAGGGGGAGGGTACGAAGACCACGCGTGGAAAGGATTCATCCACATTCTCGGCGGAGCGTCGCTGGTGAACATCACGACGACGCTCGACGCCTTCAAGGCAACCATCGGCATGGCCTCTTAACTTCAACGGAGCACACCAATGAAACAGACTTTCGCGCGCATTCATCTCCATGCGCTCGCGCATCCCAATACCTGCGTCGCGTTCGTGATCGCGACGATCTTCCTCGGCCGGCTCGCGCATACGAATCCGGCGTTCGCGCTCGCGGTTGGCGCGCTCCTTCTGGCGATCACGTGGCACGAATTTCTGCCGCAGGACAAAAGGCTTTCGAACACCCGGCTGGCAGTGACCGCGTTGTTGACCCTGTTCGCCACGAGCCTGCTGTTCGCGTCGCCCGCCGAGGCGATTTCGCTGGGCGGCATCGCGCGCTCGCTCAAGAACGACATGGGCAGCATTTACGATGCGATCGTGTACGCGTGCTACGGCGGCGGCATTACGACAACCGCGGTGGGCATCAACAACGGCATCAAGAAGTCGAAGGGTGATCAGCAGGTCACGACGGGCTCCATCTTCGGCTACGGCCTCGGCGGCCCGTGCCTCGGCATGATCGGCTACATCATGGATTCCGCCGGAGAATCCATGGGCGGCGGCGCAAGCAGCATGAACAAGCTGCCCGGCGGCCTGTAACCGCACACGCCACCGAACGGGACCCCGGCATGAGCACGCAAACCGACTCGCGTACGTACGCCACGCTCGATGAAGATGCGGTGCGCAATGCCGGGGTCTCGTGGGATGAGGCGACGCAAGGCATGGCCTCGCCCGATGCGAGCCTCGGCGCGAATTTCGCCACCCGTCGCTACCGCGATATCGTCTTCTCCGTAAAACGGAAGATCTGGCGGCAAGACGACGAAGGGATGGAATCGGCGAACGCGGCATATCGCCAGAAGCGGCCGGCCGTTCTCGTGAAGGGCGGCAACCGGTGCGCCTTCTGCGGCTTCCGCTCGAAGTACACGGAGGTCCACCACCTCAACGACAACCACGCGGATCATCGCGACGAGAACCTCGCGATTGCCGACCCGCTTTGCCACGGCACGCAGCATATCGGCCAGGTGGGCAGTCAGCGGCAGGGCGTGTTCATCCATCTCGACGGCATCCCGCAGGCTGAGGTGAACCACCTTCAGCGCACCATCGCTGTCGTCCTGGAAATGGGCAGCGAGCAAGAGAAGGCCGACGCGCGCGCGTTGCTGCAGCATCTCGCGAGCCGTGCCGAGCTGGTGGCGTCGGAATGGGGAAGCGCGAATCCTTCGGACTTCGCCAATGCACTGCTTCAACTGCACGACGACGACATGGACAAGCGAATCGGCGTGTTCGCCGGCATGGCGCTGCTGTACCGCCCCGTGCGATTCAAGGAGTACATCGGAAAGTGGATCGAAGAAATCTACCAATCCCTTCCACTCAAGACCTGGGGCCAAATCCATGAGCGCGCACGAGCAGCCCGCTAGCGCTCAAGCATTCCCGGACGCTCGAAAGGAATCGCTCGGACGCCGTTCCAGGAGGACGGCGCCCATGCTCGCCAACGCCGCCATTGCCGATCCGGACATCGCGAAGGATCCGCACGACTCGAAAGCGGTGCACATGATGCGCAGCACAATCTTGCGCCGGAGAACACATCCATGACTATCGTCAGCAACATCCTCGACAACGTCGAATCGCTCATCGCGTGGATATCCAGCCACGCGCTCGGCGCAGACCTGCCGTCCTACTGCCAGCTTGAAACCGCGATCGGACTCGATCCGGAAGATCCGCGTGCGAAGCAGATGGCGGCGATCGACCCGAAGGGGGCGCGCCCCTATATCCTGATCACGCGGCAGTGCGCGATGCTCACGATCTTCGAGCTGACCGGCTCGATGGATATCGTCGGCGAGCAGGAGTTCGAGCAGATCACGGACGACCTTCGGCGTGCGATGACGTCCTACTTTCAAAAGGCCGGTCACTCGATCGAATTCTCGTTCGAGCGGGATCCGGACATGATCCGCGAAAAGGTGAAAAACCTGATGCAGCCCGCATACGACACCTGCGAACGCATCGGACTCGACCTCAAGGACATGCTCGACGATCGTTGCGATCGCGTCGCGTCGCTCTGCTCGCACGAATCGTGTTACGTCATGCTGTACACGCATCTGTCTTCGATGGCGCCTGACGAGCTGAAGCGCGAGATGGAGACGCACAAGCTGCGCATGAAGGAGAACAAGGTTCAGCCGCTGCTGGAGGCCCAATCGGTCACCGCGATTCTGAAGGGGTTGCTGCATCGACATGAAACGTTCGTCGATGCGATGGAACGCGATTTCCTCCACGCGAAGCTGCATATCGAACGCCTTTCGACGCACGACGGCGCGCGGGCCATCCGGCAATCGTACGACCGCAAGCGCACCGATCCCAAGTGGAAGCCCGTTCTTCCCGGTGACCGGTACACGCCGCGCAAGACCCGCAATGGCGCGGTCGACGGGCTGTATCTCCAGCGCCTCCAGGAGCAGATGTGCTCCGGAAAGGTCTATGCCGACGGCGATTTCGTGTCCATCAACGGCGAGTATCACGGGGCCGCCTACATGGAAGTCGGGCCGCAGGAAGTGCACGATTTCATGATGCTCTTCAACCGGGTCGGCAAGGACATACCGTGGCGCATCAAGTTCTCCATCGAGCCCGGCGGCCTCGAGTCGGTCAAGTTCAAGAACCTGATGGTGAGCATCATCGGGTTCATGAGCAGCACGAATCGCGCGATCAAGCGTTCGTTCGATGCAATCGAACATGCGCGGCAAAACAACGAGTGCATCGTCTCGGTTCGCATCACCGCGTCGACGTGGGGGCCCGACAAGCGTACGTGCGAGGACCGGCTGTCGGCGCTCGTGAGCGCCATGCAGGGTTGGGGCGTCGCCCAGATCAGCACGGATACCGGCGACCCCATTCAGGGGCTCGCATCGACCATTCCGGGATTCACGGACAAGTCGGTCGCGCCGAAGATGATCCCGCCGCTCTCCGATATCGTATGCCTGCTGCCGATTCAGCGTGCCGCGTCCCCGTGGTATGCCGGCGGCTCGATCCTGCTGAGAACGCTGGACGGCAAGGTGTATCCGTTCCAGCCGAATTCGTCGCTGCAGACGGCGTGGATCGACCTGATCTGGGCAATCATGGGCTCGGGCAAGTCGGTATGGCTGAACACGCTGAATCTGGGGGCGATTCTCTCTCCCGGCCTGCGGCGGCTGCCGTTGATCACGATCATCGACGTGGGCGTGAGTTCGAGCGGCCTCATCGATCTCCTGCAGAACGCGCTTCCGAACGAGCGGAGGAACGAGGCGATCTACATCCGCCTCAAGAACAGCCCGGACTTCGCGATCAACCCGCTCGACACGCTACCGGGCTGCCGTTTCCCGACTGCGTTCGATCGCGAGTTCCTCATCTCCATCCTGACCGCGCTGGCGACGCCGGTCGGCAAGAAGGAGCCGTACGCGAACGCCCCCGAACTGGCCGGCATGCTGATCGACGAGGTGTACGCCAAGTATTCGACTCGCGGGTCGGAGAAGCGCTACGAACCGACGATCGACCCCGACGTGGACCGTGCGCTCGCGGAACTCGGGTTCGTGCACGACGAATATACGACGTGGTGGGACGCGACGGATCGCCTGACCATCGCCGGCAAGATTCGCGAAGCACGTCTCGCGCAGCGCTTCGCGGTTCCCGTCCTCCATGACCTGATCGAGGCGATCGGCTCGGAGCGGGTGCGTTCCGTTTTCGCGCCGTCGGAAACGTCCCAGGCGCGTGTCGACAACGGGATGACGCTGCTCGACGCGATGCGCATGGTCATCACGAACGCGCTGAGCGACTTTCCGATCATCGCTTCTCACACCCGCTTCGAGCTGAATGACCAGTCGCGCGTGGTCGCGCTGGATCTCGAGGAAGTCACGCGCGGGTCCGGTGAAGTGGGCGAACGGCAGGCCGAGATCATGTATGTCTTCGCGCGCCAGATTGCGGCGCGGCAATACTACTTGCCCGAAAACATCGCCGACCTCGCGCCGTCGATCTACCACGAGTCGCATCGGGTGAAGTACGAGGACATCAAGGACGAGATGAAGGCAATCTGCTTCGACGAGCTGCATCGCACGGCCGGGAAGAAGTCCATCCGGAAGCTGTTGTCGCTCGATCGTCGCGAAGGCCGAAAGCACGGCATTCGGGTATCGCTGGCGTCGCAGTTCATGAAGGATTTCGAAACCGACGGTGAATCGATCACGGAATCGGCGTTCTCCGTCTACATCATGAATGCCGGCAGCCAGAAGTCGAGAAAGGAAGCACAGGACATCTTCGGGCTGTCGAACTCGGCGATTGCAGCGTTGCAGCGGGACGTGCGCGGCGCGGGGAAATTCCTCGTATGGCATCAGACGAAGACCGGCGTGGTCACCCAAATTCTTCACAACCCGCCGGGGGCAATCGAATTGTGGGCGTTCTCGACGACAGGGAAGGACACCGCGCTGCGCCGAAGGCTATACAAGCGCATGACGCCCGCGCTCGCGCGCAGGATCCTCGCGAAGGAATTTCCGAGCGGCACCGCCGTGCCGTACATGGAGGCTCGCCAGGCGGAGCAGGGCGCCAAGGACGATGAAAACATCATCGACGTCATCGCAAAAGAACTCGTCGTGAAGTACCACGGCGAAGTCGTCCAGGAGCGTGCGGCATGAGCGACAGCAATCGTCCGAGTCGTGCCGGCCGGGTTGTCCGGGCCGGCCTGCTGTCGTTCATTCCGGGCTATCCGATCTACAGGGCGCTTCAATCGTTGAAGCAGACGGTTCGCACGGGCGCCCAGACGCTCTCGGATCGAACCGAGGATCTGGCCGCGCAGCGGCGAGACTCGCGGGTTGCGACCTACAGCGAAGCCATGGCGAAGCGCACGGAAGATTCGATGCCGCTCGAAGCGATCGAGCGGTTGTGCGCGCGGCACAAGCAGTTCTTCATGACGATGACCTGCGTGTCGATCGCCTTCGTGCTCGGGAGTCTCTTCGGGGAAAACTACTTCGGCGCGTTGATCGGCTTCCTGTTTTCAATGCTGTGCGTGATGTTCGCGTTGAAGTATGAGCACCGCTTGTGGCAGATGGAAACCGGGCGGGCCGCACCGGACGAGCCGCTTGGAAGCTTCCGGCAGTTCTTCTCGACCCCCGGGGCCATTCGCCGGGTGCTCGATCTTCACCTCTGATCGCATACCCGATCTATTCCGTATCATTAAATCGATACACATCGGCGGCAAATCATGAAATCTAAGCGAAACGAGTGGAGTGCGCGGCTGATCGGGCTTGCAGGCTGGGCGGTGCCGCTCGCGGCGTCGGCGCAATCGTCGGTATCGATCGGCGACATCCAGGCGGCCGCGAATCGGGGCGGCGACAAGTCGATGTCGCTGCTCGAGCTGGTCTACGGCGCAGTGGTCCACAATCCTCTTGCAGCCGGCGGCGGATCGGGGGGGATGATCGCCCAGCTGTTCATGGTGCTGAACTCCTGCATTCTCGCGGTCGGCGTGATATGGGCGCTCTATCATTTCGGTTCGGCCATGATTGCGACCGGGCAGGATGGCGAGTTCATGGGGCAGAAGAAGTCGTCCCCGTGGTTCATCATTCGCATGAGCGTCGGCTTCACGGGCCTGGTGCCGATTTTCGGCGGCTACTGCGGGGCGCAGATGATCATGCTCTGGGGAACGATGCTCGGGGTCGGCATCGCCAATTTGTCGCTCGACTCTGCCCTCGGCGTGCTCAAGAGCGGGGGATCGATGATCGCCGCGCCGGCGTCTCCGCAGGCCACGACCGTTGCAAAAGCGCTGTTCGAAGCGAACCTGTGTGCGCAGTCGGCAAACAAGGCGATCGACAACATGCCGCGCGACAGCGGGGTGTCCGTCGATGCGGACGAGCAATTCAATGTCATCAGCTCGGGCGCGGCGAGCAATAAGGTGGTGCTCATGAACCGGCGCGGCCTGTCTTGCGGGGGGGCGGAAATCAGCATTGCCGCGCCGCCGGGCGCGCACTCGACGGATGGCATGGCCGCTTACGGGCCAGAATCAGGTGCGATCTACTCGAAGATGCTCAGTGCGCATCAAAAGGCGCTCGGCGCGCTGCAGAAGACACTCGAGTCGGATGCGAAAGCATACGTATCGGCCATCAACGGGCAGACGCCGCCCGCGGATCCCCAGAACACGATCAATCAGGCGGCCCTGCAGTACCAGGCGACGATCTCGGAAGCGATCGCGAATTCGTCGAATGCCATCAGCGGGCTTTCGGATGCCATCGAATCGAACTTGAAACGAGACGGCTGGATCATGATGGGCGCCTGGTACCAAACGTTCGCGCAGGCGAACTCCCAGGTGACGGCGCTGGCGAATTCGACGGCCTCCGCGGTCGCTGGCACGAATCCGGACGAAATGCCTTACCCGCAGGTCTACCGCAAGGTGATGGCCGCGTATGAGCGGCAAAGCCAGCGTGCCGCTTCGACTGCGACAACGCCGAGCATGGTCGACAACCTGTCGACAGGATCGATGGATCCGAAGAATGTGCTGTCCAAGATCTTCTCCGGGAAAGAACTGGTGAAGATGGCGATCAATGTGAATTCGGGGCAAGGGCCTGCCGGCACGACGAACCCGCTGATCGGAATGAAGAATCTCGGCGACTACATCCTGGATGCGGGTTGGGTGGCGCTCGCTGCGTACGCTGCTCTGAAGGGCATCGAGGGCGCATCGGAGTCGAACGCCGGTGCGGTGGTGGGGGTGGTTAGCGACATCGCGACGGGCGGGCTGCGTGGCATGGCTACCGGTGCCGCGAAGGGCATACTGGCTGCAGTTGCCCCGTTCGTTGTGCTCATGGTCATCACGCTGTTCTTCTTTGGCGCGACGCTCTCGATCTACATCCCGATGCTGCCGTTCATCATCTGGTTCAGCGGCGTCGTATCGTGGTACGCGGTCGTCGGAGAATCCATGGTGGCATCGCCGCTCTGGGCCGTGACTCACCTCGACGGCGACGGTGACGGAATGGGGCAACGCCCGACGCACGGCTACATCTTCCTGCTTAATGTGATGTTCCGCCCGACGTTCATGGTCATTGGGTTCGTATTGGCCGGCGCGGGCATCGTGGTGCTCGGCACGCTTCTGAACACCATGTTCGGCGTCGCGATGCAGAACGCGCAGTACGATTCGATGACCGGCCTCGTGAGCATCATCGGCTTCATTTGCCTGTATGTCGGGCTATGCCAGACGCTCTGCAACAGCGCGTTCAGCCTGATTCACATCGTGCCCGACCAGGTGTTCGCGTGGGTAGGTGGTCAGATGTCGTCGCGTATGTCTGATATGGAGGAGCGCGTGAATCGCGCGTTTGGCGCTGGCCTCGGTCACGGTAGCCAAAATGCGCGCGGCGCGGGGATCGGCAAACCGAGAGATCCTAAACCAGGGAGACCGAAGGGGGCATCTGAAGGCAAGGATGCCGTGTAATTTCGGATCGTCTCCAAAGACAAAGCCCGCTTTCGCGGGCTTTTTTTTGTTTCGGGCGTTGCCTGCTTACGCACCGTGCAAGCCCTTTTTTACTACCGAGTCGAACGCGCCATCGAAGATTCGTTGACGGTTCTGCTGCACGAAGAGGTAGTTCTTCGGATCGACCTTTGAGAGTTCCGTGATGAGTGCATTCTTAAGTGCTTCCATGCCAGCCTTGTTGGCTCGGCTGATCAGGAGTGAGTGCTCGAGCTCTGCTGCGTACGCTCTCCATTCTGCTGCGTTTTGCTCCGCCGCTGTTGCTCGCCCGAGAATCGCTCCGTCCATTTTTTGCTCCTGCGATGCGCCGGTTAACCGGCGTGGTTTGAACTATAGAGCAATCGTTTTGCGGATTGCGAAGTCAATTCGCTCAGATCGCGCTGTGCTTGCCCTTTACGTATTGTTATTGAGTATACGCTGCATAAGGTGCTTTTGACTGACCGCCGAGCGGAATCCCATTCGACAACCTATATCGCCGGGTAATCGACGACCAATATCGCCGAGTAATTGAGAGGGCACAGGCAATATCGTTGCCGCTTTAAACAAGCGCGATTCAACCTCGAAATCCGGGTCTTCACCCGCCTCGCGGACAACCTTCCGGAGGCGCCGTTCACCGGATTTCACTCCTCCATGTCGACCGCCACCCCCAACCCCACCTTCACCCGCCCCATGCTCACCAGCGTCTTGAACCGCTTCACGTTGTTATTCGAAAAGAACAACTGCCGCGTGAGCGCGTTGTACTGGTCCATGTCGCGTACGGTGAGAATCAGCACGAAATCCCACTCACCCGTCACGTAATAGCACTGCTGCACCTGCGGACACTGTTCGAAAGTCCGCTTCATCGCATCGATCTGGTCGAGCTGCTCGCTCTCCATCTCGACGTTGACGACGATCGTCAGCGCATATCCGACCTTCTCCGGCGAGACGACCGCCGTGTAGCGCTCGATCACGCCGTCTTCCGCGAGGCGGCGCAGCCGCCGGTTCACCGCGGCGGTCGACAGGTTCACGCGCGCGCCCAGTTCGTTCTGGGGCGTCTGCGCGTCCCGCTGGACTTCCATCAGCAGCTTGCGATCGAACGCATCGAGAGGGGTGGTCATGATTTCGCGTGAAGCCTCGCCAAAGTGAGAAATTGTTGCGCAAAGCCAGCTCAATTGGGGAATTTATTGACCAGCCTGCGCAATATTATTTTGCTCATCGAGGGCGGGCGCAACCGGCGCTTTCCCGATGCGACTCAACCGACGGACCTCTGCCGAGGCCGTCCCTCCGGAGCAAGCCTGCCATGCTGATCGCCAATCCCCGGTCGTCACGCGCCCCTTATCCCGACGCGCTGCGGCGCGTGCTGAACATCGCGACCGCCGACGAAAGCGGCGCGTGGCTGTCGAACTGGCGCCTCCTCGGCGCCGCGCCGACGCCGTTGTGGGACCTGCCCGACGCCGCCGCGCAACTCGGCGTCGCGCGGCTCGCGGTCAAGGACGAGTCGTTCCGCTCGCCGCTCGGCAGCTTCAAGGCGCTGGGCGCGCCGGTCGCGCTGATGCGTCTGGCGAAGCGCCTGTGGCGCACGCACGACCTCGACCCGAAGGACCTGATCGCAGGCCGCCACGCGTCGCTGCTCGCGGGCCTGACCGTGATCAGCGCGACGGACGGCAATCACGGCAACGCGCTGGCCGCGGCGGCGCGCACGATCGGCTGCCGCTGCGTGATCGTGCTGCATGCGCACGTCGACGTCGAACGCGAACGCGCGATCGCCGCGCACGGCGCGCAGATCGTGCGGATCGACGGCAACTACGACGAATCGGTCGTGCGCGCCGCCCAGCTTGCGCATGCAAACGGCTGGCATGTCGTGTCGGATACGTCATACGATGGCTACGAGGCGATTCCGCGCGACGTGATGCAGGGCTACGGCGTGATCGCGGCCGAACTCGTCGGCCAGTCGGCGGACACGGCCGGCGCGCCCGCGTTCACGCACGTGTTCCTGCAAGGCGGCGTGGGCGGACTGGCCGCCGGGGTCGCAAGCTATCTGTGGGAGCGTCATGGCGCGCGGCGGCCGCACTTCATCGTCGTCGAGCCGCGGCAAGCCGACTGCCTGTACCAAAGCGCGCTCGCGGGCCGCGCGACGAAGGCGACCGGCGCCGTCGATTCGGTGATGGCCGGGCTCGCGTGCGGCGAAGCGTCGCCGCTCGCGTGGGATTTCCTCGAGCCGTGCATCGATCACTTCATGCTGATCGACGACGACGATGCGGTGCGCACGATGCGTGACTTCGCGACGGGCAGCGGCCGCGACGCGCCGCTCGTGATCGGCGAATCGGGGGCGGCCGGTCTCGCGGGGCTCGCTGTGCTGATGCGCGCCCCCGAACTTGCGCGCGCGGCGGGGCTCGACGCGACGTCGCGCGTGCTCGCGATCAGTACCGAAGGGGCGACGGCGCCGTCGGTCTACCGGCAATGCGTCGGCGAGCCGGCCGAAGCGGTGCTGGCGCGCCGGCGCGACTGGCTGGATCGCACGGCAGCGGCCGTCGCCGTGTGACGGACATCGACATCGACATCGACGAGGAGTTCGGCATGGAAAGCACGCTGCAAGGACAACTGAAGACCTGGCGACAACACCTGCATCGATATCCGGAGACCGGCTTCGAGGAGGTGAAGACGTCCGACTTCGTCGCGACGATCCTGACGACGCTCGGGCTCGACGTGCATCGTGGAATCGGCGGGACGGGGCTCGTCGCGAACCTGACGGTCGGCGCCGGCAAGCGCGCGATCGGCCTGCGCGCCGACATGGATGCGCTGAACATCGCGGAAAGCGCGCCCGGCCGCGCGCATGCGTCGCTGACGCCCGGCAAGATGCACGCATGCGGCCACGACGGGCACATGTCGATGATCCTCGGCGCGGCACGGCTGCTTGCCGAGCGCAAGGACTTCGACGGCACCGTGCGCTTCATCTTCCAGCCGGCCGAGGAGCACGGCCGCGGCGCGAAGGCGATGATGGCCGACGGGCTGTTCGAGCGCTTTCCGGTCGACGCGATCTTCGGCGCGCACAACATGCCGGGCCTGCGCGCCGGCACGTTCGCGACGCGCGCGGGCGGCATCATGGCGAGCGAGGACAATTTCGTCATCCGGATCAAAGGACGCGGCACGCATGCGGCGCGGCCGCACATGGGCATCGATCCGATCGTCATCGCGTCGCAGGTCGTGCTCGCGCTGCAGACGATCGTGTCGCGCAATCTCGATCCGGGCCAGCAGGCGGTGATCTCGTGCACCGAATTCATCACCGACGGCTTGCGGAACGTGATCCCGTCGACGGTGACGATCAAGGGGGACACGCGCAGTTATTCGCGCGACGTGCAGGCGCTGCTGGAAACGCGGATGCGGGAGATCAGCGAAGGCATCTGCCGGACCCACGGCGCGGACTGCACGTTCGAATACACGCACGAGTTCGCGCCGACGGTGAATTCGCCGGAGTGCGTCGAGACGGCGGTGAGGGCCGCCACGAACGTCGCCGGGGCGGAGGGCGTGGAGCCGAACGTCCAGCCGATGATGATCTCGGAGGACTTCGGCGCGTTTCTTCAGGCGGTGCCGGGCAACTTCATCTTCATCGGCAACGGGGACGCGGCGGGCAACGGCGGCGTGCCGCTGCACAACGCGACCTACGACTTCAACGACGAGATCCTGTCGATCGGCGCGCGGTATTTCGCGGAGATTGCGCGGCTCGCGTTGCCGGTCGCGTGAGAGCCGGCTTCGTCAGGGCGCACGTGAGCATGGTATGAGCCGCGCTGTGCGCGGTGAATGGTGACCGCTGATCGCCGGCTTCCGAAACAGGTGATCAGCGATCCGAACCACTGGGACCTATCGGGCTTCCGACTTGGAAGCCGAATAAACCTTGCGCCCGCTGACCCATGTCTCCAGCGCCCGGATTTCGCGCAGTGGACAAGGATCCCCCGGTTTGGCTTGCAGCGGATCCTTTTCCAGGATCACGAGGTCAGCCTGTTTCCCTTCTTTCAACGAGCCGATCTGATCGTCCAGGTGGCATTGCCAGGCCGCGTCGATGGTAACCGCACGCAGCGCTTCGGACGCGCTCAGGCACTCCGTCTCATTGAGCACCGAATGCTCCGGGTCGGCTTCCATCACCCGCCACATTGCTTGCTCCATATAGCGCAATGGCCCCAGCGGAGAGACAAAGCGATCGCTGTGCAGACTGATGCGAAGGCCCGCGCGTAGCGCCGATTTGCATCGATCGAGCTTCTGCGCGCGTTCGTCGCCAAGAATGGTCTTCTGGAACACGTGCCCCCAGTAGCCGACATGGCCGATCAGAAAACTGGGCGAGATCGACAGTCGCTTCATGGTGCGAAGATCGTCGTCGCTGAGGAGCGACGCATGCTCGATCCGATGGCGCAACTCGACCGGTGTGCCGGATGGTTGGGGCGAGGCGGACGCTGCCTCAGGAACCTTGCTCAGCACCAGCTGGTATGCGGCCAATACGTTGGCGATGGCTTCATCGCCATTGGCATGGGTCATGATCGGCCATTTCGCCTCGACGACCTTCTGCATGACTTGAGCCAGTGTTTCGACGGGATTGAAGTTGAACAGGCCATTGGGGCCCACGCCGGGAACACTGTGTTCGTCGCAGCACTTGTATGGCTTGCTTTGCAGGCCGGTCAATCCTTGGTTGGAGCCGTCGGCGATCAGCTTCATCGCCCGGATGGTAAACAATTCCTCAGGCTTGCTATCCAGTTGAGGCTTGAATTGCTTGATCCACACCGGCCAGAGGTCGTCATTGCCGAACAGGGCCGCGCCCATGCGAACCGTCATCCACGGCGTTCTCGCCAACGCCTGCATCAGGATGACTTCATAAAATCCTTTTCCCGCCCCCAGGCCGGCATCGAACAGGGTGGTAATGCCACGCTTGTTCGCGTTCAGCAGCACTTCCCGCACTTGGTGAAACAGATCAGCCGGTTTCGGCGGCGGCATGGCGCCCATCAGCAGGGCGAGTTGCGATTCGGTCAGCACGCCGTCGGGGTAATCGTCTTGGAGACCGGCGGCTTGCAGTGCGCTGCTGTTGGCATAGCCGATATGCCCGGACGCATTGACCAGGAACAGGCACGTGTCTTTGCTGATCCGGTCCAACCATGCACGGTCGATATCCACCCATTTGCGCATCAGCGATGGGTCGACGCCACTTCCACAAACCCACTTTTCTCCGGCTTTCTGCGCGTCGCGGACGGCTGGCTCAAGCAGCCTGCGGATGGAGTCCTCGCTGTAATCGGGATTCAGTTTTTGGTCGTCGAAAGGTGACAGGTCTATCCAGGGCTTGGTACGGAACAGCGCGGTGGGCAGCAGATGCATGTGCGGATCAATCAGGCCGGGAAGCAAGGTCTGGCCGCCCTTGAGCGCCTGCTCGCGAACTTCCGGGAATGTCTCCCGCATGCGTTGACGGACCTCGTCGAGCGTACCTGCGGCGATGACCTTGTGGTTGCCGATACCCAGCGCGTCGACTTGCCTGCCGGTGTCTTCCGGGTCCGGATAGATGTGTCCGCCGTAGAAGATCACGGCCTCCGGCGCTCGGTGCGCTTCCAGCCGGCTCAATTCCTTGAGCAGATCCTGCCATTCGCTCTCGCGCTGGCTAAAGGGGGTTGCCAACAAATGGGTGCCGCAGCATGCACATCCGAGCTGGTGTCGCTGGAACATAATAAGATCCTTGTTGGTTTTTATTGCATTAGATGTACTTATTGTTCGCTACAGACAATTTCAAAAAGCAAAACACTGGGATGGATAAGATGCCGAGTGGCGTCATGCAGCATCAGTGAGACTTGCTTCAAGAACCTCGCTTGTGAATGACGCAGGCGGCGCATTTGACGCGATGGCGCCGGGGCCGGTGATACGTCAATGCTGAATCGTATGTATAAACACTGCGCGCGTATGGAGCAAGATCAAAATCCGTGCGCCTGACCGAGGTTGGTCGGAATTCGCGGTCGCCAACGAGTCGAGCAGGGCGACGGCGGCTTCAACGAAATCCACAACCTGAAGATCAGCGGCGACGCGCCGGCCCGGAACGGCACTGCCCTCGCCAACGGCAGCTATGGCGGCGATCTCGTGTTGCTGTTCGAGACCACCGCCGCGTCAGGCGACGACAAGCAGATCGAGCAGTAGGCGCGCGTCCGCCTGCTGCGTCACGCCATCACACCAGCTCTCTGAGACACGCATCGAACAGCGCAACCAGCAGGTCGACATCCTGCACGGTCGTCTCGGGACACACGAGCATCATGTTGTGGAACGGCGTGATCAGCACGCCGCGGTTCAGCAGGTACAGGTGCACGATGTGCTCGAGCTCGCTGTCGAGCTGCCGGCCGGCGAGCGTGCCGTTGCGCGGCGGCGTCGGCGCGAACTGGAACTCGGTGCGCGCGCCGATGCGCGTCACGCACCACGGCAGCCCGTGTGTCGCGATCGCCTGTTCGAGCCCGGACGCGAGCCGCGCGGCCAGTTCGAACATGTGCGCGTAGGCCGCTTCCGTGGCCACGTCCTCCAGCGTCGCGCGCATCGCATGCATCGCGAGCATGTTCGCGGTGAGCGTCGTGCCGATGCCCGAATGTCCGGGCGGCGCGTTCAGCTTCGCCTGTTTCGCGCGCTCCGCGAATGCCGCGCTGAAACCGTAGACGGCGCACGGCACGCCGCCGGCAATCGGCTTGCCGACCACCAGCACGTCGGGATCGAGCCCGTGCGCCACCGCGTAGCCGCCGGGGCCGCTGCTGATCGTGTGCGTCTCGTCGATCACGAGCAGCGTGCCGTAGCGGCGCGTCAGCGCGCGGGCTTCATCCCAGAAGCCGGGATCGGGCAGCACCATCCCGATGTTCGTCATCGCGGGCTCGGCGAGCACGCATGCGACGTCGCCATCCTTCAGCGCCGCTTCGAGCGCCCCAAGATCGTTGAACTCGACGACGCGCGTGTTCGCGAGCAGGTCATACGCCTGCCCGAGCAGGCTGTCGCGCTGCATGGGGCGGCCGTCGACCAGATCGACGAACACGTCGTCGACCGTCCCGTGATAGCAGCCGTTGAACACGACGATCGTGTTGCGGCCGGTGGCCGCGCGCGCCCAGCGCAGCACGAAGCGGTTCGCGTCGCTCGCGCTCAGCGCGAACTGCCAGACCGGCAGCCCGAAGCGGCGTGCGAGTTCGCGCGACACCCATGCCGCATCCTCGCTCGGCAGCATCGTCGTGTAGCCGCGCGTCGCCTGCTCGGCGAGTGCCCGCGCGACGGGTTCGGGCGCATGGCCGAACATCGCACCGGTGTCGCCGAGACAGAAATCGACATAGCGATGGCCGTCGACGTCGGTGAAGGTCGCGCCGCGCGCTTCCTTCACGTACAGCGAGAACGGGGTCGACCAGTCCTGCATCCAGTGCAGCGGGACACCGAACAGCAGGTGCTCGGCGGCTTCCGCGGACAGTGCGCGGGATCTCGGCATCGCTTCGGCGAACGCGCGGCGCTCGCGCTCGAACAGCGCGCGGGCGCGGATGAGGTCGACTCCGTGGCGGGAACGCAAGTTGGGCTCCTCCGGCAAGGTTGATCGGATGACGCGTGAGCGAGCTTGTCATATTCCGTGTGCGCGGTCGATCAGGGCTCGGCCGCGTATCTGCCTGATTTGAAATTTCTGCGCATAAACATACGACAACAGATGTTTGATGCGCATCCTTGAAGTGAGTGCGCGCACACGTATTTCAAAATATCCTCATTAAAACAGGATAAGTGACAGATTCTTGCAAGGCGGCTACCCCATCTAGACTATTCAATGTAGTACGACAACATATGAATAATGATGCGCTACCCGCGCGCGTTGATCGCCCAATACACTGGAGGAGCGCCCATGCCCGCAATCCGCCCTTCGTCTGTTCTATTACTGTCTTCAAAGCGGGTGTCGCGCCGCGCGTGCATCGGCTGGACCGGCGCGCTGGCCGGCGGCGCGGTGCTCGGCGGGCCGCTCGCGGCGACCCGGGCCTTTGCCGGAGGCAACATGTCGAATGCGTCGGCGGTCGATCCGATCTGGGGCGAGCATGGTGCGGCGGCGCGCATCGCCGCGTCGCTCGCGCCTGTGTCACGGCTCGTGTTCCACGGCCGCGACTTCGACGTGACGCGCTACGGCGCGCGCCCCTGCGCGACGGTCCCGCAGACCTCCCCCTACACGAACACCATGAAATCGCCGGTGAGCCCCGGCTCGGAACTGACGCCCGCGCCGGGCGCGATCGATTCGCGCCCGGCGTTTCTCGCGGCGATCGACGCGTGCCATCGCGAAGGCGGCGGCCGCGTGGTCGTGCCGCCGGGCACCTGGTATTGCGCGGGGCCGATCGTGCTGCGGAGCCACGTGAACTTCCACCTGAGCGCGAACTGCACGATCTACTTCAGCCCGAACCCGGCCGACTACGCGAAGGACGGCCCCGTCGACTGCGGCGCGAACGGCCGCCTGTACTACAGCCGCTGGCAGGCGAACGACTGCCTGAACTACGGCGCGCCGGTCTATGCGCGCAATGCGGTGAACATCGCGCTGACCGGCGAAGGCCCGACGTCGGTGCTGAACGGGCAGGCGATGACGCCGTTCGCCGGCGGCGGCAACGGCAGCGTCTGCTGGTGGACCTACAAGGGTTCGTCGGGCACGTACGGCGCGAGTGCGTCGATGCCGAGCCAGGCGTATCCGAATCCGAACAACGTCGACCTGCGCATCGTCGCGCCGGGGATTTCCGACGCGCTCTACGCGATGCTCACGTCGCCCGTCACGCCGTGGCAGCAGGACCAGAACTACCTGCCCGCGCTGTCCGAGGCGGGCGTGCCGGTCGAGCATCGGATCTTTGGCCTGGGCCATTACCTGCGTCCGTGCCTGGTCGAATTCATCGGCTGCACGAACGTGCTGATGCAGGATTACCAGACGCAGAACACGCCGTTCTGGCAGCACCATCCGAGCGCGTGCCGCAACGTCGTGATCCGCGGCGTGACGACGAACAGCATCGGCCCGAACAACGACGGCTTCGATCCGGACGCGTGCACCGACGTGCTGTGCGAGGACTGCACGTTCAACACCGGCGACGACTGCATCGCGATCAAGTCGGGCAAGGACCGCGACACGGAATACGGGCCGGCGTTGCGCCACCTGATCCGCAACTGCACGATGAACAGCGGCCACGGCGGCATCACGCTCGGCAGCGAGATGGGTGGCGGCGTCGAGCAGGTCTATGCGACGAACCTGTCGATGCTGAACGCGAACTGGCAGACCAACCCGCTCAACATCGCGATCCGCGTGAAGACCAACATGAACCGCGGCGGCTACGTGAAGGACTTCCACGTGAAGGGCGTGAGCCTGCCGAACGGCGTGAACCTGAAGGGCGGCGGCTACGGCGGCGCGCTGCTCGCGGGCAGCCCGATCAACGCGAGCGTGCCGCTCGGCGTCGTGACGGCGGCGGCCGGCAACCCGTCCGCCGCGCAGGGCGGGATCGTCACGTTCGATTGCGACTACCGGAGCGCGAACGACGCGGTGCGCACGCGCCCGCCCGTCGTGCAGGCCATCACGATCGCGGACGTGAAGGCGGGCAACGTGACGCTGAACGGCGTGACCGCGTCGTGTTTCCAGGCGATCGTCGCGCAGGGGCCGGTCGCGTTCGACTACAACGGCGCGCCGCCGACGCCGGCGGTGCAGCCGATCTCCGGCGTGACGATCCGCAACTGCGACTTCGGCACGCCGGTCGCATGCGGCGCGCCGACGGCGACGTCGCCGGGGCCGGTGTATGCGTTCAACGTGAGCGGGATGGCGCTGGCGAACGTCGTGATCGCCGGGCAGGCGATCGACACGACGATCACGGACCGGCGCTAGCGCGCCGCGCGTCTCGGCTGGCGCTGCGCGTTACGCCAGCACCTTCACCATGTGCTCCTCGTCGTAGAACTGGCCGTTCACGACGAGCGAGCGCGGTTCGGTGCCGAACCGGACGAATCCCTTCGACAGGTAGAGCCGTCTGGCCGCCTCGTTGATCGCGTTCACGCACAGCAGCAGCTGTGCGCTTTGCCACGCGTGTTCCGCATGCGCGACGGCAGCGTCGAGCAGCGATTCGGCGATGCCGCGCCGACGGTAGGCCGGATCGACGAACACCCCCCAGACCGTTGCCTTGTGGCGAACCTGCGCACGCGCATCGCGCCGCACGCCGGTGATGCCGACGAGCGCGTCGCCGTCGAACGCGCCGAATACCGCGAGCTCCGGCGTCGGGCGCATGCGCGACACCACTTCGTCGACGGAGAGCGCGGCCTGTTCGTCGCGGGTCGGCAGGAACGAGGTCGGGGACGTCTCGATCGCAAGGAGGCGGAGGGACTGGAACAGGGGCGCGTCGGCGGCGTCGAGCAGGCGGATCGTGATCATGTGTCGTTGGTCTGGTGGATCGTCGGAATCTGCGGCTCGTTACGCCGCAGGGCCCGTCCATGCTAATCGGAATCGGCAGCGCCTGCCTGGCCGATCGACGCCGCCGCGATGACGCGATGCTGTGCACGACCATGTTGTGCTTGCCGGTCGGCGTGCGGCTGAACGATACGACTCCCGGAGCGCGGGTTCGGCCGGTTGATGTCGCTGCGTCGTTTGCCGTGGTCGTGTGGCGAGGCGAGCAATCGGGCCGACTGGCGTCGCGTGTCGCGTGGTTCCGGGGCGCGTGCCCGAGGATGGGGAAGGAGCGGTGCGCCAGGCCGGACTGGCGGCGTGCACGAAGCAAAGAGGGCGGCGCGGCGCGTGACGTCGCGCCGGTCATCGGCACGACGTCGACCGAGGACGTCGTGCAAGCGAAATCAGTAGCGCGACAGCTGGCTGCCGTCGATCCGCACGCGGTCGCCCGGGTGCAGGTCGCCCGGCGTCGGCACGTCGAACGCGCGCGTCGAGCCGTCGCTGACCTGCACGTCGATCCGGTAGCTGCTCGGCGCCTGCTGCGCGCCCATCTGCTGGCCGATCTGGTTGCCGGCGACCGCGCCGCCGAGCGCGCCGATCACGGTCGCCGCATCGCGGCCGTGGCCGCGGCCGAACTGGTTGCCGATCACGCCGCCGAGCAGCGCGCCGACCACGGTGCCGGCGACGCCCGCAGGCGCCACGGCGCTGCTGACCGGGCGGATGTTCGCGATCGTGCCGTACTGCGTGCCGTATTGGTTGCCATACTGGTTCCCGTACTGCTGCTGGTTGCCGTATTGCGAATCGTACGGAGACGGCGCCTGGTTCGGATACGCGGGCTGCTGGTACGCCGGCTGCTGCACGTAGCCGGGCTGCGAGTACGCGGGCTGCGCATAGCCGGGCGATGCGTATTGCTGCTGCGGGTAGCCCTGCGCGCCGTACGGGCCATAGCCCGGCGCGACGCAGGCAGTCAGCGGGAGCGCCGCCACGGCGACGAGCGAGGCGAACAGAATGGTCTTCGTGGAGGGCATGCGCATCATGATGTTTCCTGCATCGGCAACGTGTTCGCCGAGGGGATCAAGGGACGGGGGGCGAACTCGGCGTGAGTATAAGGAATGGCCGCAGGCCCGTCCGGAGCGGCCGGGTAACAACGTGTAAAGTCTGTTGCCGCGTAAATCGGGGGGACTATATGGCGGCCCGCCCGTGTGCCGCGCATCGCAAAATCGAATGCGCCGCATCGCGACATTTAATTGGCGCCACGATCCGGCGTCCGATATCGTGACCGGATTCCCCACTCACGGTCGCGCGGCGCCCGCCGCGGTTCCTCCCCTGTCCGCTTCGGCGCGGCGGCGCGATCGCCTCACAGCCACCGTGCCATGACTGACCGCCTCTTCATCAACGCCGTCGCCCCGAACGGCCAGCCCGTGAACCTCGTCGTGAGCGACGGCCGCTTCGTCGCGATCGGCCCCGATTGCGCGCCGCCGCCCGGCGCGGACATCGTCGATCTCGACGGCCGGCTCGTGCTGCCTGGTTTCGTCGACGGCCACATCCATCTCGACAAGAGCTTCGTCGGCGATCGCTGGGTGCCGCACGAACCCGCCGCGACGCTGCGCGAGCGCCTCGCCGCCGAAAAGCGCCTGCTCGCAACCGCGCCGCCGATCGTCGAGCGCGCGAATGCGCTGATCGCGCAGGCGGCGGCGTTCGGCACCGTCGCGATGCGCAGCCACGTCGACGTCGATGCAACCACCGGCCTCGCGAACCTGCACGCAGTGATGGCCGCGCGCGAGCAATGGCGCGGCATCGTCGACATCGAGCTGGTCGCGTTTCCGCAGGCGGGCGTGGTGTCGTGCCCCGGCACCGCCGACGTCCTCGACGCGGCCGCGCGCGAGGGCGCGGACGTGGTCGGCGGCATCGACCCGACGACGCTCGACGGCGACGCGGACGGGCAGCTCGACATCCTGTTCGGCATTGCCGAGAAGCGCGGCGCGAAGCTCGACATCCACCTGCACGAGCCGGGCGAGACCGGCATCGCGCAATTGCTGCGGATCGCGGCCCGCACGCGCGCGGCGGGGCTCGGCGGACGCGTCGCGGTGAGCCACGCGTATGCGCTCGGCCAGGTGCCGGCCGACGACGTCGCGCGCACGGCCGCGGCGCTGGCCGACGCGGGCGTCGCGATCCTGACGAATGCGCCGGGCGACTGCGCGTTTCCGCCGGTGCGGCAGCTGCGCGCGGCGGGCGTGACCGTGTTCGCGGGCAACGACAACATTCGCGACGCGTGGTGGCCGTACGGCAACGGCGACATGCTGCAGCGCGCGATGCTGGTCGGCTATCGCTCGGGCTTCTACACTGACGACGAACTCGGCATCGCGCTCGACATGGCGACGCATGCGGGCGCGCGCGTGATCGGCCTGCCGGACTACGGGCTCGCGGTCGGCTGCGACGCGACCTTCGTCGCGGTGCGCGCGCCGAATGCGGCGGCGGCGGTCGCGGGCGTGCCGGCGGAGCGCTGGGTCGTGCGGCGCGGCGAAAGCGACGCGCTCGCGCCGCTCACGCCGGCACTGCAGTTCGCACGATGATGCCGCCGCGCATCGCTTCGAATCGTTCAGACGAATGGGTGTGCCGATGACCAGCTTGTTGATCCGCAATCTCCGCACGGGCGCCGGCGACGCGCTCGACCTCCTGATCGACGGCGACCGCATCGCGCGGCTCGGGCCGTCGCTCGACGCGCCGGACGGCTGCGCGGTCGAGGACGGCGCGGGTGCGCTCGTGTTGCCGGGCCTCGTCGAAGGCCACACGCATCTCGACAAGACGCACTGGGGCATGCCGTGGTACCGCAACGCAGTCGGCCCGCGCCTCGTCGACCGCATCGAGAACGAGCGGCACTGGCGCGCGACGAGCGGCCACGACGCCGGTGCGCAGTCGCTGGCGCTTGCGCGTGCGTTTCTCGCCGCCGGCACGACGCGGCTGCGCACGCATGTCGACATCGATACCGATGCCGGGCTGCGCCATCTGCACGGCGTGCTCGCGACGCGCGATGCGCTGCGCGGGCAGATGGACATCCAGATCGTCGCGTTTCCGCAATCGGGTGTGCTGAAGCGTCCCGGCACCGACGCGTTGCTTGCCGACGCGTTGCGCGCGGGCGCCGACCTGCTCGGCGGGCTCGATCCGTGCGCGATCGAAGGCGATCCCGCCGAGGCCGTCGACGTGCTGTTCGGCATCGCCGAGCGTTATGGGCGCGGGCTCGACATCCATCTGCACGAGCCGTCGACGATGGGCGCGTTCTCGCTCGACCTGATCCTGCAGCGCACGGCCGCGCTCGGCATGCAGGGGAAGGTGACGATCAGCCACGGGTTCTGCCTCGGCGAGATCGACGAGCGCGCGCGCGACGCGCTGCTCGCGCGGATGGCCGCGCTCGGCGTCGCGCTGGTCACGACCGCGCCCGCGTCGGTCGCGGTGCCGCCGCTGGCCGCGTGCCGCGCGGCGGGCGTGACCGTCATCGGCGGCAACGACGGGATACGCGATACGTGGACGCCGTACGGATCGCCCGACATGCTCGAGCGCGCGATGCTGATCGCCATGCGCAACGATTACCGCCGCGACGACGCGCTCGAGACCGCGCTCGATTGCGTGACCGACGGCGGCGCGCGCGGCTGCGGCTTCGCGGATTACGGGTTGCAGCCGGGCCGCCGCGCGGATCTCGTGCTCGTCGACGCGCTGACGCCCGCCGAGGCGGTCGTCGCGCGGCCCGTGCGCCGGCTGGTGGTGTCGTCGGGGAAGATCGTCGCGCGCGACGGCGTGCTGGTCTGAAGACACGAGCACCGCCGGCGGGCCGCGGCTTCACCGCCGCTCGCGCTCCAGCATCGCGGCGAGCGTCTTCGTCAGTTCCTTGACCATCGGATCGGCGGTGGGCCGGTGCAGGATCGCGATATCCATGTTCTCGATCGGCGCGAAGCCTTGCTTCGCGCTCAGCACGACGTGCTCCGCGGTGACCGCGCGCGCGGGCAGCACGCTGATGCCGAGCCCGTCGGCGACCGCGGCCTGGATGCCGCTGAGGCTCGACGTCGTGAAGCTGATCCGCCAGCGGCGCCCGCGTTCCTCGATCGCCTTGATCATGTCGTCCCGGTACAGCCCGCGCGGTGGAAACGCGACGATCGGCACCGGGTCGAGATCGATCGACGGATGCTCCGCGCTGTCGATCCACTTCAGTTTCTCCGGCCAGCGCACGACCGCTTCGCGGCTGTCGCGCCGCTGCTTGATCAGCACCAGATCGAGGTCGCCGCGGTCGTATGCGGCGCTGACGTCGCGGCTCAGCCCGCAGGTGACTTCGAGCTTGACCTGCGGATGCAGGCGCTTGAACGCTGCGAGCGCGTGCGTCGTGCTGCCCGCCGCGAAATCGTCGGGCACGCCGAGCCGGATCGTCACCGCGACGGTCGCGCCCGACAGCGCCTCGAGCATCTCGTCGTTGAGCGCGAGCATCCGGCGCGCATAGCTGAGCACGGTCACGCCCGCGTCGGTCGGGCGCACGTCGCGTGCGCCGCGATCGAGCAGCCGGTGCCCGGCGATTTCCTCCAGGCGCCGCACTTTCTGGCTGACGGTCGACTGGGTCGAATGCAGCCGCGCGGACGCGGTCGTGAAGCTGCCGCAATCGGCGACCATCACGAGCGCCCGCAGCAGGTCGAGGTCGAACAGCGGTCTATTCATTTCTGCACTTCCGTGGGTTCTGGCATTGCGTTTTCGAATGCGTGCAACGCGTTTTAGCATGCGGCGGCATGGCGGGCAATCGCGGTTTTGACGGGGTGGGCGGCGCGCTAGCTGCGCCGGAAGCGCGATTTGCGATTGGCGTCGTCGTCGGGGATTTGCTGCAGGAACGTGTTCGCCAGCTTGACGCAATAGTCGAACGAGGGCGTGTAGCCGAGTGTCCGGATGTCGTTGAATCGCGGCAGCAGGAATGCGCGATGTTCACGCAGAATGCGCAGGAAGGTATCGCGATGGCGGACGAGGTATTCGCCGGCTGCCATCAGGTTGTCCGGCTCCCGTTCGATCACCAGGCTCAAGTCGAACAGGTCCCGTGCGGTCGGGCGATCGCCGCGGTGCCACATTTTCTTGGCGATGATTTCCGCGGCGGTTTCGACCTTGACCGGATGATTCATCAGCGTCCACTCGTCGAAGCCGGGGGCAGTCAGGTTCCGGGACACGACGAAGTCGATCTCGCCGTCCGGCAAGACGAGCTTCACGAATTCCGCGTGCTCCTCGTAGTCCGTCGTGATGTCGGACGCGGCATCGCTGATGCGCGGATTGACGTATCCGAGGTACTGCGGATTGGGAACGAAGATGTCGATGTCCTTGCTCAAGCGGTGGCCGTACCGCAGCATGAGGACGGTGCCGCCGCCGAACGTCCAGAACGGATTGGCCGTGCCATGCGTCCGGATTTCGTCGATGAGCGTCAGTGCGTGGCGAAACAGGCCCTGCCAAGGGCCGTCGGGCAGCGGCGACGGCGCGGTCATCTCCAGACGCCCCGATAGAGATGCAGATCTGTCGACCAGGTCGCGAGATGCTTCCAGATCTGCCGGAGCGGCGTGCCCGAGCGTGCGGCGGCCTCCTCGGCGGCTTTGACGACGACCGGCACCGGCACCTCGTCGAGCACCACGGAAAGCTGCGATTCATACCCTTCCGGAATCCGCCCCGTTGCCAGCGCATCGGCCAGCAGGCGTTCCGTCAGATCACCCTTGTAGCTGACGTTCGCGCTCACTGCAGCCTTGTAGAGGCCTTTCTGCGCCGGACGCGGCTGGGCCGTCAACTCGATGCCGAGCACGCTCAGCAGCGGAATCAGCTTGTTGATTCCAAGATCCTTGACCTTGCCGGTCTCGAGCTGATTGACGGTGAAGCGCGACAGGCCGGCGAGCTTTGCCAGTTGAGCCTGCGTGAGATCGAGCTCCGCTCGCCGCTTCGCCACAGCCTGGCCAATCTCGTAAAGCTGCATGATGACCTCCTGGCCGCCGATCCTGCGGTGGCTCGCAAATGTAAAGTATATCCTACATCATTGGTTTGCAACGCAGGCGTCGCGTTGCCCGATTTGCTGTATAGACTGCGATCCAGCAGCGACATTGGCCGGGGATGCGGGATGCCGACCGTCATTACGTCCGCACACGAGCGCAGGCGCCCAGACGAACTGCTTTCTCAATCGCTTGCGCTCGAAAATTTAGCGGTCTAGACTGCATCGCGACTTCATCTAAGCAGCCGCGATTCATTCAACCGACGGGCGAGCCATGATCACGAACATCAAAGACCGTGTCGCGAAAGCCGTAACCCGCGAACTGATCGACGCGTTTCGCGCGGACGGCGCGGCATGCATCCGGGGCATCTTTACGCCGGACGAGATTGCGACGCTCAAGGCCGGCATCGACGACAACCTCGCGCATCCGAGCACGCGTGCGAAGGTCGCGAGCCGGCCCGACGATCCCGGCTGGTTCTTCGAGGATTTCTGCAACTGGCGGCACAACGCCGCGTACCGCGCGTTCATCGTCAATTCGCCCGCGCCGTCCGTCGCGGCGGCGCTGATGGGCGGCGACACCGTGCGGCTGCATCACGACCACCTGCTCGTCAAGGAGCCTGGCACGCGGCAGCGCACGCCGTGGCACCAGGACCAGCCGTACTACAACATCGAAGGCGACGACAACGTCAGCATGTGGATTCCGGTCGATCCGGTGCCGCTCGAATCGACGCTCGAGTTCATCGCCGGCTCGCACCGTGGCCCGTGGCTGATGCCGCGCACGTTCATGGACCGGGAAGCGAAGTGGTTTCCGGAAGGCAGCCTCGCGGATCTGCCCGACATCGAAGCGGACCGCGCCGCGTTCCCGATCCGGCACTGGGCGCTGGAGCCCGGCGACATGGTGTGCTTCCGGATGCTGACGCTGCATGCGTCGGGCGGCACGCAAAACCGCCGGCGCGCGTTCTCGATCCGCTTCACCGGCGACGACGTCCGCCATGCGCCGCGACGCTGGAAGACGTCGCCGGATTTCCCGGGGCTGGCGGACGAGCTGGCGGACGGCGCACCGCTGGCGCATCCGCTGTTTCCGGTCGTGTGGTCGAAGGAGGGCGGGCAGGCAGCGGCGATCTGAGCGCGTTGCTCAGGTCTGCTTGTGCCCCGCGCCCGGCTTGAAGCGCGAGCCGAGCCGGTAGCGATTGCCCGGGTGCAGGAAGTGCACGAACGTGACGGGCAGGCCGTTGGTCCAGGTGCGGCGCGTGAGCGTCAGGCACGGCTCGCCGGCGCGCATGTCGAGCAGCTGCGCCTGCTCGTGCGTGGGCAGCGACGCGTCGACGACGTGCTCGATCTCCAGTTCGTCATGCGACACGTTGTTGTACAGGTACTCGGACGGCGGCTCGCTCTGGAAATCCTGGTCGATGAAGCCCGGCGCGGCGGCGGGATTCACGTAGCGATCCTCGAGCTGGATCGGCCGGCCGTTCTCTTCGTGCACACAGACGACATGAAACACCGGCGTGTTCACCGGCAGGCCGAACGCGGCCGCGACGTCGAACGATGCCGGCTCGCTTGCGCGACTGAGCACGCGGCAGCGGTATTCGTGGCCGCGCGCGCGAATCTCGTCGCGGATGTGCGCGATCATCAGCAGGTTCGATTGCGGCTTGCTCTCGGCGACGAAGGTGCCGATGCCCGCCACGCGCTTCAGCGCGCCTTCCTCGGTCAGCTCGCGCAGCGCGCGGTTCACCGTCATGCGCGCGACGCCGAACTGCGCGGCGAGATCGAGCTCGGACGGGATGCGGTCCCCGGGATGCCAGTCGCCGGATTCGATGTTCCGGCGCACGAGCGTCTTGATCTGCTGGAACGGCGCGGTGGTCTTCTTGACCATCGGGAATCCTTGGGCGGAAAGAAGCGACGATTCTAGTCTTCGTGACTCACGATGACCAGAATCTCGGCCTGCGTTGCGCCGAGGCTGCGCGTGCGGTGCGGAATCAGCGCATTGAAGTAGACCGAGTCGCCCACCTTGAGCTGCACCGTCTCGTTCGGGAACTCGATCTCGACGCGCCCCTTGTGCACGAACAGGAATTCCTCGCCGTCATGCTCGCGGAACGTCGACGCGGCGAAATCGCGCGGCGGACGGACGATGAACGGCAGCATCTTCTTCGGCGCGACGCCGGCCGCGATGCTCTCGAACGCATGCGCGTGCCCGGCGGACTTGTCGCCCGGCGCGGTGCGCTCGTCCGCGCGCGTCACGGTGATCAGCTCGCGATTGTGGCGCTCCGAAAACAGTTGCTCGACGTCGACGTTCAACGCCTTCGACAGCTTCAGCGCGACGGCGATCGACGGCACGCTCAAGCCGCGCTCGACCTTCGACAGATAACTCTTGGTGAGGCCGGTCTCGTCGGCCAGCACATCGAGCGTCCAGCCCTTTTGTTTTCTCAGCAGCTTCAGGCGAATCGTCATGGGGCGACAAGTTTCCTTCGAAAAACCGATTGTAACGCATGACACAATGTGTCATATAATCGACCGCGTGTCTGAAAGCGCAGACGGATGCGTATGACGGGGCACGTCCTATCCATTGAGGAGGCTACATGGCGGAAACACTGCAGTTGCCGAAAGCGGCGCTCGTTGCGCTTGCCGAGCGGCGTCTCGAGAGCGCGGTCGGCGAGAGCGGCTGGACCGCGCGCCAGAAACTCGCGCTCACGTGCCGGATCCTGTTCGACGCGGGACATGATTCGGGCCTGGCCGGGCAGATCACGTGCCGCGCGGATGAAGCCGGGACCTACTACACGCAGCGGCTGGGGCTCGGTTTCGACGAGATTTCGGCCGCGAACCTGCTGCGGGTGAACGAGGATCTCGACGTGGTCGACGGCGAAGGCATTCCGAACCCGGCCAACCGGTTCCATACGTGGATCTATCGGCAACGCCCGGACGTGAACTGCATCATCCATACGCATCCGACGCATGTCGCGGCGTTGTCGATGCTCGAGCAGCCGCTCGTCGTATCGCATATGGATACGTGCCCGCTCTACGACGATTGCGCGTTCCTGAAGGACTGGCCCGGCGTGCCCGTCGGCAACGAGGAAGGCGAAATCATTGCGAAGGCGCTCGGCAGCAAGCGGTCGATCCTGCTGTCGCACCACGGCCAGCTCGTGGTCGGCACGACGATCGAGGAGGCCTGCGTGCTTGCGTTGCTGATCGAACGCGCCGCGAAGCTGCAATTGCTCGCGATGTCGGCCGGCACGATTCGGCCGGTTCCGCCGGCGCTGGCGCGGGAAGCGCACGACTGGATCTCGAAGCCGAAGCGCGATGCCGTGACGTTCGACTATTACGCCCGTCGCGCGCTTCGCACGCATCCCGATTGCGTTGCCTGAACCCTCGATGAAATCGAGCGACATACACTTTTAATTGTGGAGTGCAAATCATGTCAGTCATGCTGAGAGGTGTCATTGCGTACCCGGTCACCCCATTTTCCGCCGCCGGCAGCCTCGACCTTAAAACGCTTGAAGCGTTGATCGACCGGCTGATCGGCGATGGCGTTCACGGCATCGCGTCGCTCGGCAGCACGGGCGAGAGTGCATACCTGTCCGATGCCGAATGGGAGGCGGTCGCCGACACGTCGGTTCGCGCGGTCCGCAAACGCGTGCCGACGGTCGTCGGCATTTCCGACCTGACCACGGCGAGTGCGGTGCGCCGCGCCCGCTTTGCCGAGCAAGCCGGCGCCGATGCGGTGATGGTGCTGCCGGTGTCGTACTGGAAGCTCGGCAACGACGAGATCGTCGGCCACTATCGCGCGATCGGCGACGCGATCGGCATTCCGATCATGCTGTACAACAATCCCGCGACGAGCGGCGTCGACATGCCGCCCGAGCTGATCGCCACGATCTGCCGCGCCGTCGACAACGTCACGATGGTCAAGGAGAGCACGGGCGACATCGTGCGGATGCACCGTCTCGCGGAATTGAGCGACGGCGCGATTGCGCTCTACAACGGCAGCAATCCGATGGCGCTCGCCGCACTGGCCGCGGGCGCGGCCGGATGGTGCACCGCCGCGCCGAACCTGAACGCACGCTTGCCGCTTGCGCTGTATGAAGCCGTGCAGGCGGGCGACCTGGCGCGGGCGCGCGAGGTTTTCCACACGCAGCTGCCGTTGTTGCGATTCATCGTCAGCGCTGGCCTGCCGGTCACGGTCAAGGCCGGATTGCGCCTGCGCGGCTTCGACGCCGGCGAATCGAGAAAACCGCTGCTGCCGCTCGGTGAGGACCGGACGCGCGAACTCGCGCGCTTGCTCGCCGCGCTGCCGGAGTGCGTGCCGGCATGAGCCGCGACGCGCATCCGGTGATCGAGGCCGAGATCGGGGCCGTGCTCGTCGGGGTGTGCCGGCCGCTGGCCGGTACGCCGCACGCGAGCGCGATCGCCAAGCGGCCGGTCCCGGCGCGCCTGTGGCTGGGCGCGCTCGGCTTTGCGGGCGACGAGCAGGCGGATCGCCGGCATCACGGCGGCCCCGACAAGGCGGTCCATCACTATGCGTTCGACCATTATGCGTGGTGGTCCACGCAGATCGGCGCGCGCGACGTGCTCGCGCAACCGGGGGCATTCGGCGAGAACCTGTCGACACGGGGCATGACCGAGCGTGACGTCTGCATCGGCGACGTCTTCACGTTGGGCGACGCCGTGCTTCAGTTGTCGCAGTCGAGGCAACCCTGCTGGAAGCTCAACGCGCGATTCGAGCATGCGCGGATGGCCGCGCTCGTGCAGCAAAGCGGACGGACCGGATGGTATTACCGCGTGCTGGAGGAGGGTTGGGTGGAGCCGGGCGCGGTGCTGGCGCTGCACGCGCGCGCCCATCCGGAATGGCCGCTGTCGACGGTGCTCGACGTGCTGTACCGGCGCACGCTCGACATGGCGGCGCTCGACGCGCTGTGCGGCGTCGGGACGCTGCCGCCCGCCTGGCGCAAGATGCTCGAACGGCGCCGGACGGAACGGACGGTCGAAGACTGGACGAAGCGGCTGGAAGGGTGATGGGCGGCGGCGCGCGGCTTATCCGGCCGCCAGCTCCCGCACGTCTGCCGTCGGCACGGTGCCGAATGCGTCGCTCAGCGCGTAGTCGATCAGTTGCCGCGCGGCCGCTTCCGGCGTGGCAAGCGCGCCGCTCGCCTTGAGTTGGTCGAACTTCTCGCGCTGCGGGAAGTGGTCGGCGCTGGTCGCGCGGATCGTCGCCTGCATGCCGGTGTCGACGACGCCCGGCGCAACGCTGCAGATGCGCAGCCCGCGCGTCGCATCCAGCGCGACCGCGCGCGCGTGATGGTCGAGCGCGGCCTTGGTCGCGCAGTAGATGCTCCAGCCCGCATACGCGTTGCGCGCGGCGCCGCTCGACACGTGCAGGATGCGGCGCTCGACGGTGTCGGCGCCGGCCCGCGCGAGCGCGCTCGACAGCATCAGCGGCGTCGCGACGTTCAGGCTGACCGCGCGCGCGACCGCCGCCGGGTCCTGCGCGTCGAGCGGGCCGATCGGCTCGACGGTGCCGGCGTTGTTGAACAGCAGCACGGCGGAAGCGCCGTCGACGAAGCGGCCCAATGCGCCGCCGGCGAGCCACGCTTCGACGCGCGTCGGTTCCGACAGGTCGAGCTCGACTTCGGCGAAGCGCTCGCCGGCTTGCGCGCCGAGCGACGGATGGCGGCTGCGCGACAGGCCGAGCACGGCGATGCCGCGCGCCAGCAATTGCGCGGCCAGTGCGGCGCCGAGGCCGCGCGTGTGGCCGGTGACGATGGCGCGAACGGACGGGAGTGGAGTGGACGGCTGGGTCATGTCGATGAGAAGCGTACGGGGGTTGAACGAGGGTGTGCGCGGCTGGCGAGGGGGATGGAGCCCGCCGGGCGGGCGTGCCATGCGCTGACGCGATGGCCGATCGATCACGGCGACGGGGCGCCGGCAGCGGCTGCCCCGATGCATCGTAACGAGCCTGACGAAGCCGTATCGTAGCGCCGGCGTCCGCGTCGCGCAAACGCGGACGCCGGCGCGCAAGTTACACGGTCGCGACGAGGAACACTTCGCCGTCGACCGGCCGGAACCCGTCGGTCCGTCCGTTGAAATAGCGTTGCACGAGATCGGCCGGCAACACGCAACGGGCTTCGCTGAAGCCGGCTTCGCTTGCGAGCGCGAGGATCTCGGCCGGACTGAAGAAGCTCACGAACGGCGTGCCGGCGTCGCGCGCGCGGTCCAGCACCGCCTCGTAGATCGCGCGGTCTTCCTGCTCGACAAGCGCGGGCGGCAGCAGGAACGTCATCGCGAGCGTCGTACCGCGTGCGAGCGACGCGATCTGCCGCAGCGTCGCCTTGATCGCGTCGAGGCTCAGGTACATCGTCACGCCGGTGGACGCGATGACTGCCGGCTGATCGGTCGCGAAACCCGCCGCGACCAGTTTCTCGAACCACGAATCGCTGGCCTCGAAATCGACCGGCACGAGATGCAGCCATTCCGGCACGCCGAAACCGAGCGAGATCAGGCGCTGCCGCTTCCATGCCTGCGGGCCGGGCTGGTCCACTTCGAACACCTGCAGGCGCGACGCGAGGCCCGGCCGGCGCTGCGCGAAGGTATCCAGGCCCGCGCCGAGCAGCACGTACTGCGCGACGCCGCGCTCGGCGTACTCGGCCAGCAGATCCTCGATGAAGCGTGCGCGGCCGATGACCGACGCCCGAAAGCCGCGCGTGCCCTGCGGGTGCATGTCGGGACGGTCGCGCCAGTCTTCGTCCGGCGCGATCAGTTGCAGGCCGATATCGTCTTCGAGCACATACGGCGGCGCATCGACCTCCGTGTGCATGGCCCGCCACAGTGCGACGCGCAATGCGGTGCTTTCCGGTGCGACGGACTGCTTGTCTTGCATGACGTTCTCCTGTCTGGTGACGAAAGTTTGAACCGCGTCCAGAGTGTAGCCATCGTGCGCAGCGGTTCCAAGCTGGCCGTTTTGCGGGATTGACAGTGACAGGCGGCGATGCGGGCGGCGATTGCGATCGATGCAACAAGTGCAACGAATGCGATGAATGTGACGAATGCCGCGACACGCGACCGCACGCCCGGGCAGCGCGGCACCGGCTATCATATGGCTCGCCCGCCCGGCGCGCCGCCGGGCCGCGATCCGCTTCCCTTTCACTCGTAGCCCGCAGCGACGCCACCCATGAACACCACTCCGGATACTCCTTCGCCCCGCCCCCTCCGCGAACTGACGCAGCTCGAAGCGCGCATTCTCGGCGTGCTGGTCGAGAAACAGCACACGGTGCCGGATACGTACCCGCTGTCGCTGAACGCGCTGACCGCGGGCTGCAACCAGAAGACCGCGCGCTCGCCGGTGATGAACGTCAGCGAGGCCGAGGTGACGACCGCGATCGACGGGCTGAAGCACCTGAGCCTCGTGATGGAAGGCAGCAGCAGCCGCGTGCCGCGCTTCGAGCACAACGTGAACCGTGTGCTCGGGATCCCGAGCCAGGCGGTTGCGCTGCTGACGATCCTGCTGCTGCGCGGCCCGCAGACGGCCGCTGAATTGCGCCTGAACACCGCGCGCCTGCACGGCTTCGCCGACATCTCGTCGGTCGAGGCGTTCCTTGAAGAGCTGGCGACGCGCGAGCCGCCGCTCGTCGTGAAGCTGCCGCGCGCGGCCGGCGCGCGGGAGAACCGCTGGACGCACCTGATGTGCGGCGAAGTGAGCGTGAGCGATTTCGCGGGGCAGGAGGCGGGCGGGGCCGATTCCGTTCCGCCGTCCGAATTCGAGGCGCTGAAGGCCGAGCAGAAGCGTCTCGCGGACGAAGTCGCACGGTTGCAGGCGCTCGTCGAGCGGATGGCGGCCGAATTGGGGATCGAAGTCGACGCGCAGGGCGACGCTTCCTGACGCCGTGCCGGGCGCGGGTAAGGCCTTACGGCAACTTGACGCCCGGCGAGAGATGGCGCGCCCACCCGGTCTCAGGATCGGCGTCAGCGCCGCGAACGACACGCATGGTGACGGGTGAAGGACGATTCACCCGAGGGCGATCCGCGTCTCGCCCGCATCGACGAGCCGGAACAGCAGATCCTCGACGGCCATCCCGGTTCCGTGCGCACCGGTTCGGACAGGTCGTGAACGATTCCGTGCAGGCCGTCCTCGGCCGGCGCGTTCTCGTCGTCGGCGTCGAACCACGCTAAAAGCCACGACTTGAATGCGCCGATCGCCGCGCGTTCGTCGAGGCCGTCGGCTTCGATCGTGGCCCAGTCCCGCACGAACGGGCGGATCGACACGGCAGCCGTATCGAGATCGAACGTGACCGCCACGAAATGCGTGGCACGAGACACCCGGGACCGTTTCAAAAAGGCGTTTGGTGCCGGCAAACCATTTGTCGCCCTGTCAGACGGAATCGTCTTGACGGGAGTTAGATGTTTACCTTCAAACAGCGGAAAATCCCTTCGGTCGTGCTCCCGTTGTGCTTCAATGAATCCGGTTTGTACTCCTACTAAAAGCAAATATTCCGAACAAGCTCACATAAGGACTACCGCCGATGTCCTCCAAACGTTTCATGACTGTTGCGGCCGCCGTGTCTGCCCTGCTGGCCATCGCCGCGCCACCGGCCAGCGCCGGAGCGCCGACCGTGTCCGATCCGTTCTACACCTATACCGGCGCGACGCCATTGGCATCGATTCCACCGGGCACGGTGCTCAAGACGCGGAACGTCAACTACCACGTGGCCGGCATTCCGACGGCGCTGACCGCCCAGCAATTGCTGTATCGCACGAATAACGCGCGCAACCAGCCTGTCGTCAACGTGACGTCGGTCATCCGGAGCCCGGTCAGCAACGGTCAGGCCATCTCGTACCAGTCGGCTTACGATTCGTTGAACCCTTACGACGAGCCCTCGCTGGTGATCGCCGGAGACCGGGACGTCACCAAAGTCATCAACGTGGGGACCCTGCTCTACAGCGCGGAATCGATTCCGCTGTCGACACTGCTGCTGCTGGGATACAACATCATCGTGCCCGATACGGAAGGCCAGACGGCGAACTTCGCCGCCGGTCCCGAATACGGCATGACGACCCTCGATTCGATCCGCGCGGCGCTCAATACGCCGTCGACCGGGCTGATTCCGTCCAGCAAGGTTGCGATGATCGGCTATTCCGGCGGCGCGATCGCGACGAACTGGGCGGCGCAGCTGGCGCCGAGCTACGCGCCGGACATCAACAAGCAGCTCGTCGGCGCGGCGGAAGGGGGCTTGCTGGTCGCCCCCGCCCACAATCTGCGCTATGTCGACGGCAGCATCGTCTGGGGTGGCGTCGCCGCGGCTGCGCTCGCCGGGCTGTCGCGAGGCTATGACTTCGACCTGACGCCCTATCTCAGCGACACCGGCGTCGCCGTATTCAAGGATATCCAGAGCCAGTCGCTCGCGTATATCCTGCCGAAGTACACGGGATTGCATTGGGGAACGCTGTTCAAGCCGCAATACGCGAACGACATCAACAGCATTCCGGCATACGTGACGTATGCGAACAAGGTGAATGCCGGGCTTGCCGCGTCGCCGACGATCCCGATGTATATCGGTCAGGGAACGGCAGGCGTGCTGGACGGCACTTTCAGCAACCAGGTGGGCGACGGCGTGATGCTTGCCTACGATGTGCGCGCCCTTGCACAGAAGTTCTGCTCGAGCGGCGTGCCGGTCGTGTACACCGAGTATCCGCTTGAACACGCCGGGGCCATCGTGCCATGGGTGGCCGGGATGTTGCCGTGGCTCTACGACCGCTTCGGCGGGAAAACCGCACCGAGCAATTGCGCGCTGACTGCGCTCCTGCCGAGCAATTCGCTGGCGCCGGAGACGCTGCACTAGACGTGACGCGCGATGCGGTGAATGACCGCCAACGCATGATTGATCGCGTGCTGTTTTGTTTTCGAAAGGGACGGGCGATCCTCTGCGGATCGCCTTTTTCGTCCCCCGTCTTGCGCATTTCTCCGCTGCGACCCTCAGCCGCCCCGCCCGCGATCGCTGCCGTTACGGCCGAGTGCCATAATCGAGCCTGCTGACCATTCCAGAAGACGTCCCCCGGAGAATTTCCATGCAGAACCTCGACAATCCTTCGCACGATCGCGAGGTCGGCGTCGCCGACGCGACGCAGGACACCACACGCATCGACGACGTCCGCATCGGCGCCGTGCGTCCGCTGATTTCCCCGGCGCTGCTGCAGGACGAGCTGCCGGTGCCGGCCGCCACGCAGACGCTAGTGGAAGATACCCGCAAGGCGATCGGCGACATCCTGCACGGCCGCGACGACCGGCTGCTGCTCGTCGTCGGCCCGTGCTCGATCCACGACCACGACCAGGCGCTCGACTACGCGCGCCGCCTGAAGATCGCCGCCGACGCGCTGAAGGACGACCTGCTGATCACGATGCGCGTGTACTTCGAGAAGCCGCGCACGACGGTCGGCTGGAAGGGCTACATCAACGATCCGCGGCTCGACGGCAGCTTCCGCATCAACGAAGGGCTGCGCGCCGCACGGCAGCTGCTGCTCGACGTCAACGCGCTCGGCCTGCCGGCCGCCACCGAATTCCTCGACCTGCTGAGCCCGCAGTACATCGCCGACCTGATCGCGTGGGGCGCGATCGGCGCGCGCACGACCGAGAGCCAGAGCCACCGGCAGCTCGCGTCGGGCCTGAGCTGCCCGATCGGCTTCAAGAACGGCACCGACGGCGGCGTGCAGGTCGCGTCGGATGCGATCATCGCCGCGCGCGCGAGCCATGCGTTCATGGGGATGACGAAGATGGGCATGGCCGCGATCTTCGAGACGCGCGGCAACGACGACGCGCACGTGATCCTGCGCGGCGGCAAGAACGGCCCGAACTACGACGGCGCGCACGTCGAGGCGAGCTGCGCGGTGCTGCGCGCGGCGGGCCTGCGCGAGCAGGTGATGGTCGATTGCTCGCACGCGAACTCGAACAAGTCGCACGAGCGGCAGATCGAGGTGGCGCAGGATCTCGCGCGGCAACTGGCGCAGGGCGAGCACCGGATCATCGGCGTGATGGTGGAGAGCCATCTCGAGGCGGGGCGGCAGGATTTGAAGCCCGGTGTGCCGTTGAAGTATGGCGTGTCGATCACCGATGCATGCCTGAGCTGGACGCAGACCGAGCCGGTGCTCGAGGTGCTTGCCGAGGCGGTGCGGCATCGAAGGGTGTATTCGCGGAACGCGTGACGCGAGGGCGGGCGAGCCTTGAGCATCGACGCTGATCTTCGCTCGTCGCTCCGGCGTTGCTGCGTCATGGTGTCCGATGCAGCGCCACGAGAGTGGCGCTAACATGGCGACAGTGTTGCGCCATGCAACGCTCCCGACACCAACGACAAACGAACCGGAGTCCATCAACATGGCTTTCCACAAGACAATCGTCGCAGCCACCGTGCTCGCATCGAGCCTCAGCGCCCACGCGCAGATCGCGGGCACGCAGCCGCTCAGCGTCACCGTCGAGCAATCGCAGGCGCTGCTCGAAGGCTGGAGCGTGAAAAAGAGCGTGCTCGGCAAGCATGTGTACAACGAGCAGAACCAGAAGGTCGGCACGATTCGCGACCTGATCGTCGCGCCGGACGGCTCGATTTCCGCGGCGATCGTGTCGGCGGGCGGTTTCCTGGGCGTCGCGGCGCACGATGTCGCGGTGCCGATCGCGTCGCTCGACGTGCGCAACGGCAACATCTATTTGCCGGGCGCGACGAAGGAAGCGCTGAAGGCGACGCCGGCGTTCCAGTATGCGAAGGTGCCGTCGCCGCCGAAGCCGAAGCAGGTCGACGAAAAGCACTGAACCTGCTTCGCAGATGACGCGCGCGGCCCGGTTTGCAATGCAATGCACCGGGCCGCGCGCCGCTTTCGCTCACGCGCGGTCGTAACGTTTCATCTTCAGCACGCGCGACACCTGGCCGGTCGTGAATCCGCTGTTGCGCACATGCTGCTGGTAGTCGAGCGGCACGGTCAACGATTCGCTGACGACGAACAGGCCGACGAAACGAAACGCGTCGGTCTCCATCTTGATGAACACCGGAATCGCGCCGCCCTGGTTGGCGAGCGTCCTGCCGGCGGCTCGCGCGGACGCGCTGCCGTCGCAGATGATGACGTCCGGCGCGTGCGGATTGAGGTCCGTGCGCAGGCAGGCGGCCACGACCTTGCCGTTCTTCGTGGGCAGGAAGGCTTGCTTGCTGCCGCCACAGGCCGTGTGGATGAATTCGCGGGTGTAGTTCTTGTTGATCTCAAACATGTCGAAACTCCTGGGTCGTCAAATGCGAGGCATGCGGACACGCATCCCCGCGGATCGCAGCGTCGGCGTCGTTCGACGCGCGCTGGAAGTCAGGCCGGATTGGCAGGCGACACCGCACGCTCCCGCGTGATCCACTCGCTCAGCATCCGCAGCATCACCTTGCCTTTTCGCGTGATCGAGAACTTGGGGTCGCCATTGTCCCGATCGATGAGTTCCGCAAGTCCCACGTCACGGAGCATGGTCATGTCGAGCGTTCCCCGCTCGACTTCGACCGGCGCCTGTTCAAGCAGCATCAACGCCGCCATTTCGTGCGCGCTCAGCCGCGGCATGCCGGCCGGCGCTGCAGCCATGTGAAGCTCGTTCATCAGTTATCCTTTCTTTAACCGCGCACGACCAGCGTGCGGGTCATGTCGTTCACGATGCGCGAACGAAGCGTGGCCTCGGAAGGCGGACGAAAGGCAAGGGGCTGCGTCGCGTGCGAGCGCTGCGTTCGCGGTTGCCATGCGCGCATGAAGCGCCTGGCAAACCGTGCACGTGCAAGGACGCTCGGGAGAGGTAACGACGGATGCGCACCGCTCGCCTTTCGGCAAGACGATGGCTCGGGAAAGAGCAGGCGTCCTGCCTGTCAGGTGGGGAAGCGACTTGGGGGGCGAGGACTTCGGATGGTCATGTCACCAGCTCTCGATGGGATTATCGAAACATTTTAGTGAGTCGCCATCCGGTGACAAGTAAAAAGGTTGTAAAGGGTGGCTCCCGAATCAGCTCACCTTACCGCCGTGGCGCGCGATATCGGTACGAAAAAAAGTTCATCGCCCATTCCGGAGCGCGCGGGGAATGTGGCAGAGTCGTTTGATTCACTCGAAGTCCGTTTCGAACAACAGCCGATTGCACATCTCGGAATCGGCAAATAAAGGTTGAACATCGAGCATGAAAACATTTGCTATTGGAAAGGGCCGATGGGGGCTCAGATACCACGACCTCCCGGGGCAGGGGATCCCGACACTGTTCATCCACGGCCTCGGTTGCGCGTCCTCTTGCGACTATCCGGGCGTGGCTGCGGCCCCTGCGTTGTCCGGGCGTCGAATGTTGCTGGTCGATTTGCTCGGGTCCGGGTTCAGCGATCGCCCGACGGATTTCTCCTATACCGTCGAAGACCATGCGAAAGCGATTGCGGCGCTTGCCGACCACCTGTCCTTTCCGGAATTGAATCTGTTCGGGCACAGCATGGGCGGTGCGGTCGCCATCGTCGCTGCGGGTTTGCTCGGCCCACGGGTGCGGCATCTTGTGCTCGGCGAGCCCAATCTGGAGCCGGGCGGCGGCTTCTTCAGCCGAAAGATCGCAGCCCTGACGGAAACCGACTATGTGCAGACGGGGCATGCGGAACTGATCTCCGCATCGGCGGGAGACGGCAGCGACGTCTGGGCTGCTTCGCTGCTGGCCAGTGCACCCTATGCGGTGCATCGTGCTGCGGTGTCGCTCATTGCAGGCAGCGATCCCAGCTGGCGGGACCAGCTCTGTTCGTTGGCCATGCCGAGAACCGTCGTGTTTGGCGCGCGCTCGCTGCCCGATCCGGATACCGGGCGTCTTGCGGCGGAAGGGGTGAATGTCGAGATCGTGGAAGAGGCCGGTCATTCGATGGCCTGGGAAAATCCTGCGGGACTCGCCCAGGCTATCCGTCAGTCGCTCGGGTAGGCAGAAGACGCGCCGCTTCTCTCAAGTTTCGTGTGACGAATGCCGTAATAAAGCTGTATGGAACCTCACGTTCAGCTGTCACGATTCGTTCACTAAACACAAGGAAGCACGACATGAAGATCGACTCCTCGCTGGTCGCAGGCCCGGCACAAGCCGCGGCGAACCTCGCGACGGCCGGCGCATCGGGCAACCAGCAAGCCACCGCCACCACCGCTGCCAGCTCCACCGCTGCCGGCTCCACCGCATCGTCGGGCACGAGCGCAAGCGCGAAGGCAAACGCCGCGAATCCCGCGTCGGCCGATGGCGCCACGCCGCTGGGCGGTGCGAACAGCAAGGCCGAAGACCCGGTGGTCAGGCAGCTGAAGGAGTTGATCGAGAAACTGCAGAAGCAGCTCGCGCAGCTGGAAGCCCAGATTTCGAAGGCGGCCGAGCGGGCGAAGAAGGACCCCGCGGCCATGGTCGAACAGCAGTCGCTGAGCGCGCAGGCCGGCGAGATATCCGCCGCGCTGCAATCCGCGGTCGCCAAGCTGGTGGAAGCGCTGCGCAAGTCGTCCAGCAATCCCGCGGGCAACATGGTCTCGGAGCAGGCCTGACGCGAAGCCGTTTCGGCTTCACATCCCGCGCTTCACATCCCTCATCAACCCGCCGCCGCGGCGGCGCTCATAGCGGATGCGCGGCGCCAGCCTGCGCCAGCAACTGCACGGCGGCCGGGTCCGGCATGCCGTTGGCGTCGATCGCCCCTGCCGTCGTCAGCGCGACGAGGTCGCTGTCGACGCCGGGCTGCCCGACCACGAACGGCGTTGTCAGGAACGCCGCAGTCGTCAGCGTGACCGCGTAGCGCTGCTGAAGATTCGCGACGACCGCCACCTGCGCGGCCTGCACGTCGGACTGGTTTTCCAGCACCTGCTGGACATGCGTGCTGTTCGGCAGGTTGGCGATCAGGCCGGCCGTGGTCGTGCCGAGCTGCGATGCGAGGTAGACGAGTATCAGGTCGGTCTCGGGCGTCGTATTGAAGGTGCCGCCGGCGAACGCGAGCGAATGCAGGGTCGTGCCGCCGGACGTCGCGGTGAGCACGCACGGGAGCGTCGCGTTGAACGTCAGGCTGTAGTTCCCGCCGCCGTCCGACAGGGCGGAGCCCGAACCCTGCGCGCAGCGGGCGACGACCGTCGCGCTGGCCAGCGCCGGGCCGGTGGCGGCCGTGCCGGAGACGGTGATGGTCTGCGTGCCGTTCCCGTTTCCGTTGAAACATCCATCGTTGAAGCCGAAGCAGGCTTCGCCGCCGCACGCGGACAGCGCCGCGAGCGAAGCCACGCAAAGTGCGCCCAGCGCGGGGCGGGAGACGCGCGCATCGTGAAGGTTCATGGCGGCTGCTTCCGACGATGGGAAGGGGAAGCGCCCGGCCGGGTGCATAGCGACGGCCGACGCTGCGTTCAATTCTAGGTTCTATTCCGCGGAACTGCTTGCCGCCGGCGAGCGGTTGTTCTCCTGATAGCCGGCTGCCGAAAGCACTCGACTATTGATTCCCGCCCAAGTGACCGCCCAAGCTCAGGCGGCCTTCCTCGACCCATCCTTCGAAATCCTCCCCCGTCTTGCCGTTCACGTACATGATCTGATACCAGCTCTTGTACGGCTTGAAGACGGTCACGCTGTCGCCGGGAACGATGAAGATCTGTTTGGTCACGCACTGGGCGTCGGGCGCCGAATGGAAGTAGGCGCGTCCCGATCCGATGACCTTCGCGGAAAGCGGCGGCCTGAAGTTGTCGTCGGGGCCGCCGGTTGCCTCGTTGAGTTGACGGCAGTCCACCGGGGTTTTTGCATGGGCGTACATCGGGGCGATGCTGGCGCACAGCGCGAAGAGGGCGGCTGCCTGGATGCTTTTCGAAATCTTGGTATTCATAGTTGGTCCGGAGAGGCAGGGCAAAGCGAGTCTTCGACCGGTCATCAAAGCCCGGCAAGTTTAACGGCAGACAAAGCGGAAATTCCAATCAAAAATACTGCCTTTGCTTCAGCGAATGCCCTTCAAGATGCATGCTGACGGCCAAGGCTTGCATTCAATCTACGTAATTCTACGTAGCCTTGCATACGTAATTATCCGCTTGTAAGTGGCTCCCCGAACGCGAATACTACGAGCCCACCATGCCGGCCTTTGCGAGGTCGGCATGACGCGCATTCCGACAAACGGGCGCGCGATATTGATAACCACAGGAGACACCATGAATCGGGCTTCCAGCACCCTGATCTGGATTGCGGTCGCGCTATTGGGCGCGTTCGCGTTCGGCACCATCGCGCTCGCGCACGGCGAGCGGGTCAGCGCCCTCTGGATCGTGATCGCCGCAGTCTGCGTGTATCTGATCGCGTATCGCTTCTACAGCCGCTTCATCGCCAGCAAGGTCATGCAGCTCGACGGGCTCAGGATGACGCCTGCCGTCCGGCACAACGACGGCCTCGACTACGTGCCGACCAACAAGTACGTGCTGTTCGGCCACCACTTCGCCGCGATCGCCGGCGCCGGGCCGCTCGTCGGGCCGGTGCTCGCCGCGCAGATGGGCTACACGCCCGGCATGCTGTGGATCCTGGCGGGCGTCGTGTTCGCGGGCGCGGTGCAGGACTTCATGGTGCTGTTCATCTCGACGCGCCGCGACGGCCGCTCGCTCGGCGATCTCGTCAAGATGGAGCTCGGCACGGTGCCGGGCGTGATCGCGCTGTTCGGCGCGTTCCTGATCATGGTGATCATCCTCGCGGTGCTCGCGCTGATCGTCGTGAAGGCGCTGACCAACTCGCCGTGGGGCACGTTCACCGTCGCCGCGACGATTCCGATCGCGCTGTTCATGGGCGTCTACACGCGCTACATCCGTCCGGGCCGCATCGGCGAAGTGTCGATCATCGGCTTCGTCGGGCTGATGGCGGCGATCTCGTTCGGCCAGAACGTGAGCGCTTCGCCGACGCTCGCCGCATGGTTCACGTTCAACGGCACGCAGCTCACGTGGATCCTGATCGGCTACGGCTTCGTCGCATCGGTGCTGCCGGTGTGGCTGCTGCTCGCGCCGCGCGACTACCTGTCGACGTTCCTGAAGATCGGCACGATCGTCGGTCTCGCGATCGGCATCCTGATCGTCGCGCCGGAGCTGAAGATGCCCGCGCTGACGAAGTTCGTCGACGGCACCGGCCCGGTGTGGTCGGGCAACCTGTTCCCGTTCCTGTTCATCACGATCGCGTGCGGCGCGGTATCGGGCTTCCACGCGCTGATCTCGTCGGGCACGACGCCGAAGCTGCTCGACAATGAAACCAACGCGCGCTTCATCGGCTACGGCGCGATGCTGATGGAATCGTTCGTTGCGATCATGGCGCTGGTTGCCGCGTGCGTGATCGAGCCGGGCATCTACTTCGCGATGAACGCGCCGGCCGCCGTGCTCGGCACGACGCCGGAGGCGGTTGCGAACACCGTCACGCAATGGGGCTTCATGCTGACGCCGGACATGCTCACGCAAACCGCGAAGGCCGTCGGCGAGACGACCATCATCGCGCGCGCGGGCGGCGCGCCGACGCTGGCGGTCGGCATGGCGCACATCCTGCACCAGGTGATCGGCGGCGAAGCGATGATGGCGTTCTGGTATCACTTCGCGATCCTGTTCGAAGCGCTGTTCATCCTGACCGCCGTCGACGCGGGCACGCGCGCGGGCCGCTTCATGCTGCAGGACCTGCTCGGCACGTTCCACCCGGCGCTCAAGCGCACCGAATCGCTGCCGGCGAACCTGATCGCGACCGCGCTGTGCGTCGCGGCATGGGGCTACTTCCTGTATCAGGGCGTCGTTGATCCGCTCGGCGGCATCAACACGCTGTGGCCGCTGTTCGGCATCTCGAACCAGATGCTCGCGGCGATCGCGCTGGTGCTCGGCACCGTCGTGCTGTTCAAGATGAAGCGCGAGCGCTTTGCGTGGGTCACGCTCGTGCCGACCGTGTGGCTGCTGATCTGCACGCTGACGGCCGGCTGGCAGAAGGTGTTCGATTCGAACCCGAAGGTGAGCTTCCTCGCGCATGCCGCGAAGCTGCAGGCGGCCGTTGACGAAGGCAAGGTGCTGGCGCCGGCGAAGTCGATCGCGCAGATGAAGCGGATCATCTTCAACGACTACATCGACGCCGCGCTCGCCGGGCTGTTCATCTTCGTGGTGATCAGCATCGCGGTGTACGGCGTGCTCGCGATCCAGCGCGCGCGCCGCGAAGCGAAGCCGACCGTGCGCGAGACGCCGTACGAGTCGATGCCGGCCGCGCAGGCGCTCGGCAGCGGACGCTAAGGGGAAGCCGCGATGTTTACCGATCTCGGCAGTGATCTGCGCAGCGCAGGGCGCTACCTCGGGCAGGCGTTGCGGCTGATGGTCGGCCTGCCCGACTACGACACCTACGTCGCGCACATGCGCGAGACCCATCCGGACCGCGAGCCGATGACGTACGAGGCGTTTTTCCGCGAACGTCAGAATGCAAGGTACGGGTCGGGGGCGGGGAAGTGCTGTTGAACCGAACCCGGTGAAGCGGTTTGGCGTTGAGAGAAAGAGCGTCGTGACGCACGTCACGGCGCTTTTTCTTTATCCGACGAGCGGCTCGCGCTTCGCACCGTCGTCCGTGCGTCGAGCTTGATCCGCCCGCAACCCGGCCTGGTTCCTCGGCCGGTATCATAGACCTGTTTTCCCGATGAACCCGCGCAGGAGGATGACGTCGTGCATGTCGGTGAGCGTTTCAACAGCATTACCCATCTCGTCGGCGCGGTGCTTTCGGTGGCGGGGCTGGCAACCCTGGTGACGATGGGCGCGCTCGAGGGCGACGCCTACAAGGTGGTGAGTTTCAGCGTTTACGGCGCGATGCTCTGCGTGCTCTATGCGATCTCGACGCTCTACCACAGCGTGCGCAAGCCGCGTCTGAAAGCCATCCTGCAGAAATGCGACCATTCGGCGATCTACCTGCTGATTGCCGGCAGCTACACGCCCTTCACCCTCGTCACGTTGCGCGGGCCGTGGGGCTGGTCGCTGTTCGGCGTGAGCTGGGGGCTTGCCGCGTTCGGCATCGTGCAGGAACTCACCCTCGGGCGGCGCACCCGCATCGTTTCGATGGTGCTGTACGTGCTGATGGGCTGGCTCGCGCTCGTTGCCGTCCGCCCGTTGATCCATGCACTGCCGCCGGTGGGGACCGCCTGGCTCGTGGCGGGGGGCGTCATCTACAGCGCCGGCATCTATTTCTTCATCAACGACGAGCGCATTCGCCACGGGCATGGCATCTGGCACCTGTTCGTTCTGGCGGGCAGCCTGTGTCAGTTCGTCAGCGTGGCGTTGTACGTCGCGTGACGCATGCCGCCGCGGTAATCAGGCGCCGCACCGCTATCCGCGTTCCGCCACGCGGATGCGCGCCGCCGGTTCATCGGCCGCCGCCACCGCGCGCGTCGCGATCCACCATGTCGCCGCGGCGAGCGCGGACAACCCGATCGCGACGCCCAGCGTGAGCCGCATCGCAACCTGAAACGGCTGCAGCGTCGCAATGAACGCGCCGAAGATCGCGACGCCGAGGGCGGAACCGCTCTGTCGCGCGGCGTTCAGGACGGCCGCCGCGATGCCCGCGCGGCCTTTCTCGACGGTGCCGAGCGCGGGCGAGGTCGCGGCCGGCGAGATGAAGCCCGACGCGAACCCGATCGCCAGCATCGGGCCGATCGCAAGCCAGTAAGGTGACGTCGCGCTCGACAGCATCATGCCGAGCGCCCCTGCCGCATACAGGCCGAACGCGGCGCACATCGGCCAGCGCCCGCCGAAGCGCCTGACGAGCCGGCTCGACAGCAGGCCCCCGGCCGCGACCATCGCCGTCATCGGCAGGAACGCAAGCCCGGCATCGAGCGGCGCCGCGCCGCGAACCTGCTGGTAGAACAGGCTGAACGTGAACAGCAGGCCGTAGAACACGAACGCGGACGCCATCGAGACGAAGGTCGATCCGGTGAAGAGCGGGCTGCGAAAGAAAGCCAGCGGCAGCATCGGATCGCGCCCCCGCGCCTCGATCGCGATCAACGCGATCCATGCGGCGCAGCACACGGCGATGCCGGCAACGATCGGCGTCGCGCGCCAGCCGAGCGACGGCCCCTCGATCAGCACGCCGATCAGCGTGCCGAGCGCGACGATCGACGCGGCCTGCCCCATCCAGTCGACGTGCCGGGTCCGCTCGGCATCCGCGTGCGCAGCCGAGCGTGCGAGCCCTACGCCGGCCAGCCCGATCGGCAGGTTCACGAAAAAGATGCTGCGCCAGCCGAACAGCTGGATCAGCAGCCCGCCGATCAGCGGGCCCGCGGCCATCGCGACCCCGCCGCATCCCATCCAGACGCTGACCGCCGACGCGCGCTCGCCCGGATCGGGATACGCGCGGTTGATCAGCGCGAGTGAGCACGGCACCAGCATCGCGCTGCCGACGCCTTGCAGCACGCGCGCCAGCGCGAGGGCCGTGAGGTTCGGCGCGAAGCCGCACAGCACCGACGCGGCGACGAACATCGCGAGCCCCGCGACGTAGACCTTGCGCGCGCCGAACCGGTCGCACAGGGTGCCGCCCGTGAGCAGCAGGCTCGCGAACGTCAGCGTGTAGGCGTTCACGATCCACTGCAGCCCGGCGACCTGGCTGTCGAGCGTCCGGGCGATTTCTCGTAACGCGACGTTGACGATCGACGCATCGAGCAGGACGAGCGTGTAGCTGACGCTGGTCGCCGCCAGGACTCGGCGGGCGTTGGCATGCATGTTGGCTTTCATCGGATTCCCGCGCGGGGATGCGTAAAAAGCCAATGTATCGATGCGATAGCCGACGACGTTTCACCGCGGCCCGAAACGTGGATGTCGCCGCGTCAATCGGCCAGCCCCGCCAGATTCAATTCATACGACTTCCCGATCCACACCGCCGCATCGCGATGATCGCGCAGTCCGTCATCGGTATTCGGATGCAGGAAGATATCGAGCGCGCCGTGATTCAGCACGAGCCACGGCACGATGTCGGCGAAGTGCGCGGCAGCGAACGCGATCTGGTACGACCAGGCCGGATGCGGCCCGACCAGGCGCTCGTGGAAACGGCCGAGGTCGATGATCGCGCCGAAGCGCTGCTCGACGACTTGCCGGAAGGCCCAGGCCGCATCGCGGCTGGCGGCGTCGAAGTAGACGTGCGCGTGCCAGCTGTCGATGGCGGCGACGTCGATGGAGGTGGCGTGAGCGTGCATGCTGGAAGACAAGCGTGAGCGCCGTCGCGTCGGCAACGGCCGGAGCGCCATTATCGCGCCGCGCGGCGCGGCCTGCAGCGACCTGCAGCAACCTACGCTGCTGCAGCCACCACGGCGGCTCGAGGATGACGACATACGGCGGCGCATCGTACTGGCGCGCTCACGCCGGGCGAGCCTGCGCGGCCGCGCCGTCCGTGTCCGTCAGCCGTGCCGCGAGCGCGGCGGCCTCGTCGAGCGACGCCACCGCCTCGTGCGGAATCCCGAACGCCTTCACGGCCGTCTCGCCCAGTGCGGCGATCGATATGCGCCGCTCGGGGTCGGGCTCGACGCTGATCAGCGCCTTGCACACCGCGCCGAGCGCCGCCTTGTTCTGCTTGAGCCATACCGCACGTTGCTTGCGGTCCTCGTGCGTCTCGTCGGCGTCGAGCGACACGTACACGACGACGAACGGCGCACCGTGATGCATCAGCGCATCGATCTCCTTCTCCCATTGCGGCGCGTAGCCCGGCGTCGCGGCCTGCGCGCGGAACACGCAGAACGGAAACCGGCTGATGTCGTGCACGACGAATTCCTGTGGATCGAGATTCATGGCAATTCTCCCGTGAAGGATGACGATAGGAACGCCGGCGCGCGGGGCGTCAGCGTGCGGGGCCCGGCGGCGTGCCGTCGGCCTGCGCGACCGGCACGACCGGCGCGTCGTTGCGCCAGCCTGCGCCGAGCGCCTTGTACAGCGCGATCACGCCCTGCACCTGCGCGAGCCGGCTGACCGCGAGCGCATCGCGGGCGCGGTAGGTCGCGCGCTGCGCGATGAGCACCGACAGGTATTCGCTCAGCCCGTTGCGGTAGAGCCGCGTCGCGCGCGACTGCGCATCCTGGCTGCTGCCGACCGCCGCGACGAGCGCCGCTTGCCGGTCGCGCTCCGCGTAGATTTCGGCGAGCGCGTCCTCGACTTCGCGGAACGCGACGCGGATGCGCTGCTCGTACGCGAGCCGCGCCGCTTCGGCGCCGGCCCGTGCGGCGCTGACGCCGGCTTGCGCGCGGCCGCCGTCGTAGAGCATTTGCGTGCCTTCGAGCGCGATCGACCACGCGACGCTCGCGCTCGTGAACAGGTCCTGCACGAGGCGCGCGGTCGTGCCGAGGCTGAGCGGGATCGCGAACTGCGGGAACTGCGCGGCGCGCGCGACGCCGATCTGCGCGTTCGCGGCCGCGAAGCGCCGCTCGGCGGCGCGGATGTCCGGCCGCTCGCGGATCACGTCCGACGGCAGCGTGACGGGCAGCTGCGGTGCGACGGGCAGCGTCGCGCCGGGCGCGTTCAGCGCGTCGCGCAGCGTGCCGGGGAAGCCGCCGGTCAGCACGCCGATCGCGTGCGTGAGCCGCGCGACGTTCGCCTGCAGCGGCGGCAGCACGGCCTGTGCGAGCGCGAGCTCGGCGCGCGCCTGCGCGACCTCGAACGACGTGCCGAGACCGTGCCGCTCCGAGCGTTCGGTCAGCCGGCGCGTCGCGTCGAGGCTCGCGACGTTGTCGGTGGCGATCTGCAGCCTCGCCTGGGTCGCGCGCAATTCCGCGTAGTCCGACGCGAGCTCGGCGAGCAGGCTCACCAGCACCGCGTGGCGATCGTCGTCGATTGCGTCGACCTGCGCGTCGGCGGATTCGATCGCGCGCCGCGTGCCGCCGAAGAGGTCGAGTTCCCACGACGCGTCGAAGCCGAGCCGGTAGGTGCGCGATTGGCCGATGCCCGGCGGCCCGTCGAGCGCGCGCGACGCGCGCAGCGCGTTCGCGGTGCCGCCCGCGGAGACGGTCGGGCCGAGCCGGCTCGCGATCTGGTCGCGCTCGGCGCGCGCCTGCAGCAGCCGCTGGCGCGCGATCGCGAGGTCCTGGTTGCCGTCGATCGCCTGCGCGACCAGCCGGTCGAGCAGCGGATCGCGGAACGCGCGCCACCAGTCCTGCAGCTGCGCGGGGTCGGCCTGCACGGCGCTGTCGCCGCGCTCGATCCAGCCGGGCGGATGCGCCGGCTGCGGCGGCCGGTAGTCGGGGCCGACCATCGTGCAGGCGGTGAGCGCGGTCGCGCAGGCGGCGACGCCGAGCGCGGCGCCGAATCGTGTCGAGCGGAAAGGCGTGCGTCGCATCGGAGCCGCCTACATCCACGCGTGCAGCCACGTCGCGAGCTGGCCGCGCGGCGTGCTGCCGGGGCCGGGCGCGGCGACTTCGACGCTGCAGGTCATGCCGGCCGCGAGCAGCACGCCCGCCGGCACGTGATCGAGCTCGATGCGCACCGGAATCCGCTGCGCCAGCCGCACCCAGCTGAAGTTCGGGTTGACGGTCGGCAGGCCGGTTTCGTCGAGCGCGCCGTTTTCGTCGGCGATGCCGCGGCCGATGCTCGTCACGTGGCCGCTCAGCAGCGGATCGAAGCCCATCAGCCTGATCTGCGCGGGCGCGCCGGCGGCGATGTGGCGCAGCTTCGTCTCCTCGAAATAGCCGGTGATCCAGAAGCTGTGCGCGTCGAGTACCGAGATGTCCGGCTTGCCCGCCACCGCGTAGTCGCCGTGGCGCAGCCGCAGCTGCGTGACGTAGCCGTCGACCGGCGAACGCAGCGTCGCGCGCTCGAGATCGAGCTTCGCGACGTCGAGCGCGGCGAGCGCCTTGCGGTACTCGGCCTGCGCGATCGACACCGCGCGGCCCGAACGCTGGATGTCCTCTTTCGGCACGAGCTCGTCGAGGCCGGTGCGGCGGCGCGCCTCGTCCTGCTTCTGGCGCACCGTCTCGGCGCTGGCGGCAACCTGCGCGTCGGCCTGCTCGACCGCGAGCGCGAAACGCTGCGGGTCGATCCGGTACAGCACGTCGCCTTTCGACACGCGCTGGTTGTCGACGACGGCGACGTCGATCACGGTCCCCGACACTTCCGGGGCGATCCGCACGACATGCGCGCTGACGCGCCCATCGCGGGTCCAGGGGGCGAGCACGTACGCGCGCCAGAGCGCGGCGACGAGCGCGATCGCGACGCCGACCGCGGCGAGCGTCAACAGGGAACGGGTCAGGGGCTTGAGCGACATGACGCAGATCGGTGAGCTAGAGGTAGAGAACCAGCGCGGCGACGAGCACGAGCGAGACCGCGAACTCGAACAGCGCCGGATGCCAGACCCGGCGCAGCAGGCCGACGCGGGCGAGCGCGGCGCGCACGGCCATGTAGAGCGGCACGGTCACGCACGCATAGACGAAGAACGGCGGCAGGTAGATGCCCACCACGGCGAATTCACTGAGCATCGCGAACGGTCTCCGCAACGGGGGTGAAATAGGCGGCGTGCGTGTGCAGCAGCACGTACACGTCGGCGAACGCGGCCATCAGGCGTTTCAGCTCGGCGCCGCGGCCGGGATGCGCGGCGGCGAGCCCGGCGAGCACATGCGCGGCCCGGTGCGCGTGCCGGGCCGCGCGCACGGGTTGCGCGGCGCGGCGGGCGAGCCGCGCGAGCGCGGTGCGCGCGCACTGTCGCGCGGGTTCGGGCAGGTCGTCGTGCGCGACGACGCGGCGGATGCGCAGCAGTTCCTTGCCGACGTGCAGCGCGGCGAGGCCTTCGACGGTCGACTGCGTCATCGCGGCCGGCTGGCTCGCGAGCAGCGCGCCGAGCTGCGCGATCCGGTGCTGCTGGCGCTGCTGCCAGCCCGCCGCGGCGGGCTGGCGGCCGGCGAGCAGCGCGAGCGCGTCGTCGCGGATCGTGCGGCGCAGCCGCGCGGTGTCGGCGGCGAGGTTGCGCGGCAGGATCAGCTGGAACGTGAGCAGCGTGATGAACGTCGCGAGCACCCAGGCGACCGACTGGTTGAGGAACAGGCCGAGGTCCGGACGGAACGGATTGGTCGCCGCGTTCAGCGTGTTGAACGCGACGAGATACGCGAGGCCCGCGAGCGCCGTCTTCGGCACGCTCGTCGCGTAGATGCCGGGCAGCCAGAACAGCGCGAGCGCGACGACGAGCAGCGGAAAGCCGTCGATGCGCGGCAGGATGCCGAACGCGCAGACGAACGCGGCGGGCACCGCGGCAATCGTGCCCTTGATGAGGGCCTTCGCGCCCGCGGCCGGGTTGCCGGCCGTCGCGAGCAGCGCGCAGTAAGGCGCGACGACGAGCAGCATCATGTCGCCCTGGTTCCACGCGGTCGCGATCCAGAACACGCCGGTGATCACGATCGCGCACATCGAGCGCACGCCGTTCTCGAGCGCCGAGCGCACGTCGCGATGGAAGCGCACCGGCGCGGGCCGGCGCTGCGGCCGCGGCCGCTGCAGCTCGGCGAGGCCCTCCAGCGCGGCGCGATAGTCGTCGATCTGCTCGCACAGCCGCTCGCCCGCGATCAAGAGCGCCGCCTCGTCGCGCGGGTCGGCGATCACGATCGCGTTGAGCGCCGCCCTGAAGCGCAAGCGCGCGTTGCCGAGCAGCGCGAGCGCGCGCAGGGTGCCGGCCGGGCCGTCGGCGAGCGCGTCGGCGGCGGCCTGCCACGCGGCTTCGAGGCGCGGCTGCAGGCGGGCGATCGCGCGTGCCCCCGGGCTGTCGGCGGGCAGCGGCGGCGTGCCGCCCGCGAGCGCGGCGAACAGCGACGCCATCCCGTGCCGCACCGCCATCGCGCGCTGCGCGAGGTCCTCGGATTCGGCCTTGCCGAGCGCGAGCAGGTCGTCGATGCCATACACGCCGGCCAGCAGCGCGAGCCGCTGGTCGTCGCCGGGCGCGGCGGCGATCCCGCCGCGCTGCACCGCGATCGCGCGGGCGGCGGAGGCGGCGAGCCGCGCGACCAGCGCTTCGAGTTTCATGCGGACGCCGCGGGTGGCGAACAGCATCGACACGAGGCTCAGGCACAGCACGCCGATCGCGACCGTCGAGCCGCGGCCGATCACATGTTCGAAGGTCAGCTCGGGGCGCTGCATCGCGCCGTAGGTCGCGAGGCCGATCGTGTAGCCGGCGACCACCGTGCCCGACGCGCGAAAGTGCCGCAGCAGCGTCATCCCGGCGACGCACAGGCCGAGCCAGAAGCCGAAGCCGAGAATGAACAGCAGCGGTTTCTGCGCGAAGAAGCCCATCAGCACGAACGCGACGAGCATCCCGGCGATCGTGCCGACCACGCGCCACACGCCCTTGCCGATCACCGCGCCCTGCACCGGGTTGATCACGAGCAGTACGGTCGACGCGGCCGAGTACGGCGTTTCCAGTTCCAGCAGGAATGCGACGCCGAGCGCAAGCGCGGCGGCGGCGATCGAGCGCGCGACATAGGCGCCGCGCGGCGTGAAGATGTCGATGCGCGCGAGCAGGGCCGCCGTCGCTCGACTCAGGCGCCCGGGCGGGGCCGGCGCGGCGGCTGGCGGATCGGCTGTGTTACGCACTGCTTGAGCTCCGCGATGAAGAACGCAAGCAGTCTACGGGCCGGGCCTGTGATCAGAACAGTGATGTCTTCGCACTCGATGCGTGCGTTCGACGCACGGGTCGGGCGGACGTCATGTGTGCGCCGGCTGCAGTGCCGACGGGCCGGCACACAGTCCGCGCACGACGCGGCGCAGCCATTGATGCGCGGGATCGCCCTGGAAGCGTGGATGCCACGCCTGCGTGATCAGCACGGTCTCGAGCGGGATCGGCAGCTCGAATATGCGCACGCCGAGCCCCGCCTGTACCGCGCTGCGCGCGAGATGCTCGGGCAGCGGCAGGATCAGGTCCGATTCCAGCAGCGCGAACACGGCCGCGTACGGCGTCGGCAGGACGAGCTGCACGCGCCGTTCGAGCCCGCGCTCGGCGAGCGCGGCGTCGATCGGCCCGGACGACTTGCCGCGCCGTGATACGCCGATATGCGGCCAGCGCGTGATGCGCTCGGGCGTGATGTCGTCTTCGAACACCGGATGCGCGCTGCGCGCGAGCCCGACGAACGTCGTCGTGAAGAGCGGCTGGACGCGAATCTCGGGTCCGAGGCGGCGCGATGCGCTGATGAACAGGTCGATGCGGCCGCTGCGCAGCGCGTCGTCGTCGACGTCGTCTTCCTCGGGCATGAAGCGGATCATCGCGCGCGGCATCCCGCGCGCCATTTCGTCGAGCAGCCGGCTGCTGTGCATGCCGACGAAGATGTCGTGTGCGCGCACATTGAACTGCCTGTCGAGCTTGCGCAGATCGACTTCGGCGCTCGCCGCGAGCAGCTGCGATGCGCGCTCGACCGTCTCGCGTACGATGCCGCGCAGTTCGAGCGCACGCGGCGTCGGCACCATCCTGCGTCCGGCCTGCACGAAGACCGGATCGCCGATCGTTTCGCGAATGCGCGCGAGCGTGCGGCTCATCGCGGGCGGGCTGAGGTTCATGCGGCGCGCGGCACCGGCGACGCTGCCCTCCTCGAGCAGCGCGTCGAGCGCGATCAGCAGGTTCAGGTCGGGTCGCATCGGTTCCTCCGGATCATCGCGTGCAAGCCGCGCAACGGTCGTGCGCGAGGCAGTCGACGGGCGTCATTGCGGCACATGCATTGTTTGTGCGCGGCGTCCAGGGAGAACAGGATGCGCTCGCATTTCGCTGCGATATGGCCCAATCATAGGATGATTGAATGTGTGCGAGTCTTGCACGACGCAAGGCTCGCTGCAAGCGATGCGGCCGTTGCCTGTCGCCGCGCATGCGCGGACAGGCTGCCGTGCGCGTCACGGCCGGGGCCGCGATTCGGCCACGGCCGCCAGCAGCGACCGGAAACCGACCCATCCCCAGTAGACCCGGTGACGGACGATCACCCCTTCCTCGATATCCATCACCTCGACGAGGTCGACCTGATCGCCGCCGGGTGCTTCACGCGGATAGTCCCACGCCGGTTGCCGGCCGTTCGAGAAGAGCAGGCCGGTCCGGTACCAGCGTCCGAGGCGGCCCGGCGCCTTGCGGAAGGTGACGATGACGATCAATTTAGCGATGCCGGAGTTGCGCACGTTTCAACGCGATCCGAAACGTGGATGTCGCGAGGTAGCCGCGCGGGATACATGCGATGGCATGCGTCCTTCGGAACCCGGGGCGAAACGCTCAACAAGCCATTTCCGAAAACGAAAGATGCGCGCGCGCAGCAGGTCGAATGGTGCGAATGCCGCGCTCAGGTAATTGATTGATTTAGGGAATTCGCTCGCGCCGAGTCCGCTGAGCGGCAAGGGCTTGCGGGATTTTTCCAAAGCAGGAAATTTGAATTGCGAAACCGGCTATTCAAGCAGGTCGGCATGCGGTCTACGATGGTTTCGACGCATCGGTGCATGAGACCGATGCAGATCGTTGCTGAAACAACCATCAAGAGGTCGCTATGAAATCGCTCGTTCCCGCTCTTGCCTTGTCCGCCCTCGTCGCGCTGCCGACCGCCGCCTTTGCGCAGTCGACCGGCGCGAACGGGGCCGCGGCTGCCGCGCCGCAAAGCTGGTCGGCGGCGCGCGCCGAAACCGATGCGCAGCTCGCGCTGCTGGCGCGCGTCGGCTATCGCGCAACCACGGAGGGTAACCAGAACTATCCGCTCGCGATGCAGCGCGCGATTGCCCGTGTCCTGAATCCGGCGCCGGACCGGTCGCGCGAAGAGAAGGCCGCGATGGAAGCGCGCGCCGCGAACGACGCGCAGAGCGGACACCCGGTCAAGGCGTTCTTCGTGAAGACCGCGTATTACCTGAAGGGCGAGAACACGTTCTGATCCATGAAGCCAGTGAAAAAGACCAAGGGCGTCAAGGGCCGCCGGCCGCTGCCCCGCGAGTGGCTGCTGCCGTTGCCGCCGGCGCACGTGCGCGACATCTCGCTGAAATGTCACATGGCGCTCGTCGCGCTGCGCGGCAATCACGGGCATGAGGAATTGCTGCTGCGCCTGCGCACGAGCGTCTATCTGGTGTTCGTGTCGCTCGCCGACGTTCGCTCGCACGCCGCGAGCCTCGAGCTGTGTCTCGAAGCGGAGCGCGTGCTCGATGCCTGCGCGGAACGTGCGGCGAACGGCGACGCATGGGCGCTGCGCGACGACGAGTGCGCGGCGCTGGAGCAACTGCTGACTGTGCACGACGCGTGCGTCGAGACGCTGTCGCGCAGCCGGCTCGCCGATCTGTGGCGTCATGTCTGCGCGTTCGCGCAATCCGGGATTCAGGCGCCGCTGGCGCTGGCCGTCGCGAAGATCCGCGAGCGCGAAATGCACGCAATGCACGGCATGGCCGCCTGATCGACAACTGCCCCCAGAAAAGACAAAAGGGTGCGACGGGATTGCTCCGTCACACCCTTTTTTGTGCTTACGATGCGCGCGACGATCGTCGCCGCGCGCATCGTAAGCGGCTTAAGCCGCCGCGGCCGGCTTCGCCGGCTTCTGCAGCTTGCCCTTGCCGGCGCGCTGGATTTCCTCGAGCTTGATCTCGACGTGGCGCGAGAACACGTACTCGGCCGGACGCTGCTTGTCGATCGGAATGTCCGGCGCGAACGCGCCTTCGGTCTTGATGCCCTTCCGGCTCACGGCGAACGCCTTCAGCGGATGCGCGATCGTGTCCATCACGGCGGTCGCCTCGAAGCCGCAGTGGACCATGCAGTCCGCGCACTTCTCGTAGTTGCCGACGCCGTAGTTGTCCCAGTTCGTGTCTTCCATCAGCTCCTTGAAGGTCTTCACGTAACCTTCGCCGACCAGATAGCACGGCTTCTGCCAGCCGAACACGGTACGCGCCGGGTTGCCCCACGGCGTGCACTTGTAGGTCTGGTTGCCGGCCAGGAAGTCGAGGAACAGCGACGACTGGCTGAACGACCAGCGCTTGCCGCCTTCGCCGCGCTTCAGGATTTCGCGGAACAGGTTCTTCGTCTTGTCGCGGTTCAGGAAGTGCTGCTGGTCCGGCGCGCGCTCGTACGCATAGCCCGGCGACACGGTGATGCCGTCGACGCCGATCGGCCCCAGCGTGTCGAAGAACTTCGCAACGCGCTCGGGGATCGCATCGTTGAACAGCGTGCAGTTGATGTTCACGCGGAAGCCGCGGCGCTTCGCTTCCTTGATGGCCGCGACCGCCTTGTCGTACACGCCTTCCTGCGACACGGAATGATCGTGCATGTCCTTGTCGCCGTCGAGGTGGACCGACCAGACGAAGTACGGATTCGGCTCGTAGTCGTCCATCTTCTTTTCCATCAGGAGCGCGTTCGTGCACAGGTACACGAACTTCTTGCGCTTCATGATGCCCTTGACGATCTCCGGCATCTCCTTGTGGAGCAGCGGCTCGCCGCCGGCGATCGACACGATGGGCGCGCCGCACTCGTCGACGGCCTGCAGGCATTCCTCGACGGACAGGCGCTGGTTCAGGATCGGGTCCGGATAGTCGATCTTGCCGCAGCCGTTACAGGCGAGGTTGCAGCGGAACAGCGGCTCGAGCATCAGCGCGAGCGGATAGCGTTTGTTGCCGGACAGGTGTTGGCGCATGATGTATGCGCCGACGCGGACTTGCTGGAGCAGCGGAATAGACAAGAGTTGTCCTCCTTAAACTTCGCGGGCGACAGCTTGCGTGAGCTTCGCCGGCAGCTTGAATTCGACTTTTTCCTCACGGCCCGCCATCGTCGTGACCTCGACGGGCCCCAGCGCGCGCAGCGCGCCGATTACATCCTCGACCATCTCTTCGGGCGCCGACGCGCCGGCGGTGAGACCCACCGTCTGCGCGTTGGCGAACCATTCGGCCTTCACTTCCGAGCCGTCGGCGACGAGATAGCTCGGCACGCCGCTTTCGGTGCCGATCTCGCGCAGCCGGTTCGAGTTCGAGCTGTTCGTCGCGCCGACGACGAGCAGCACGTCGACCTGCGCGCTCAGCTCGCGCACCGCCGCCTGGCGGTTCTGCGTCGCGTAGCAGATGTCGCGCGTGTCCGGGCCGACGATGTCGGTGAAACGGCGCTGCAGCGCTTCGATGATGCCACGCGTATCGTCGACCGACAGCGTCGTCTGCGTGACGTACGCGACCGGCGTGTCGACAGGCAGCGTCAGCGTGTCGACTTCGGCCTCGCTCTGGACGAGCGTGACCTCGCCCGGAATCTGGCCGATCGTGCCTTCGACTTCCGGATGGCCGGCATGGCCGATCAGGATCAGCCGGCGGCCCGCCGCGACGTACTGGCGGCCCTGCACGTGCACTTTCGTGACGAGCGGACAGGTCGCGTCGAGCACGTCGAGCCCGCGCGCTTGCGCGTCGTGCTCGACCGTCTGGGCGACACCGTGCGCGCTGAAGATCGCGACAGCGCCGTGGGGCACCTCGTCGAGTTCCTCAACGAATCGCGCCCCTTTATTACGCAGATTTTCTACAACGTGCCGGTTATGGACGATTTCATGACGCACATAAACCGGCGCGCCGTGCTGTTGCAGCGCGCGATCGACGATCTCGATCGCACGGACAACCCCCGCACAAAAGCCGCGGGGCTGGGCAAGGATGACTCGCATAATTGAGCGAACTCCGACGACAGACGCGGGGTTCGAGAGAGCCGGCATGCCAGCTCGATCGCCCCGACTTGATGTTATGAATGCAGGAACGACCCGGCAGGCCAGGGCCCGGCACCCCGAATTAATCGCGCATTTTAACTCTATCCACAGGTCCTTGCTCTGGTGCTGTTCCGATCGTGTTGCAATCGTGTTGTAAACGCGGGACGGGCGGGTCGGCGCCCGCCGGCGCGGAACCCAGTAAACTAGGCGGTTTCGCAGGCTTCCTTTCGGTTGCCTGACGTCGAGCATATTTCAAGGCCTCTCGATGACCGTCGATTCCTACGAGTATTACCCCGTCGCGCCGCGGCGCGCATGCGCCGTCTCCGGCGTTTTAAATCCGACCCTGATTGCGGCGTCCGGCTCCGCTACGGGCGGCGCCCGCCGGGAGGCGCGCCGATGATGCTGGCGATCGTGTTCCTGCTGTCCTGCCTGTCGTTGCTGATCTGGCTCGTCCTGCTCGTCGCGCGCGGCGGCTTCTGGCGCGCGCAGCCGGCGCGACCGCTGCCGCCCGACGCGCGCGGTGCGGCGGCCGAGGCCGGCTGGCCGGCCGTCGTCGCGGTCGTGCCGGCGCGCAACGAAGCCGACGTGATCGCCCGCGCGGCGACTTCGCTGCTCGAGCAGGACTATCCCGGCGCGTTTCATCTGATCATCGTCGACGACCACAGCGACGACGGCACCGCCGACGCGGCCCGCGCGGCGGCGCTCGCGATCAACCGCGCCGACCGCCTGACCGTGCTGACCGCGAAGCCGCTGCCGGCCGGCTGGTCGGGCAAGGTGTGGGCGCAGTCGCAGGGGATCGCGGCGGTGCGCACGCTCGGCCTGCCGGCCGACTACCTGCTGCTGACCGACGCCGACATCGGCCATCCGCCGGACGCCGTCGCGCAGCTCGTCACGCGCGCGCAGGCCGAGCAACGCGATCTCGTGTCGCTGATGGTGCGGCTGCGCTGCGATTCGTTCTGGGAAAAGGCGCTGATCCCGGCGTTCGTGTTCTTCTTCGCGAAGCTCTACCCGTTCTCGTGGATCAACGACCCGCGCAACAAGACGGCCGGCGCCGCGGGCGGCTGCATGCTGGTGAAGCGCACGGCGCTCGAGGAGGCGGGCGGCATCGAGTCGATCCGCAACGCGCTGATCGACGACTGCAGCCTCGCCGCGCAGATCAAGCATCGCGGCGGCGGCCGCCATCCGATCCGGCTCGATCTCGCCGACCGCAGCGTGTCGCTGCGTCCGTACGACAGCTGGCGCGACATCTGGAACATGATCGCGCGCACCGCGTTCACGCAGCTCCACTATTCGCCGTGGCTGCTGGCCGGCACGCTGCTCGGCATGACGATCATCTACCTCGTGCCGCCCGTCGCGGCGCTCGCCTACGGCGCGCGCGCGTGGCCGGCCTGGCTCGCATGGGCGTCGATGTGCACCGCCTATGCGCCGATGCTGCGCTACTACCGGCGCTCGCCGTGGTGGGCGCCCGCGCTGCCGCTCGTCGCGGCGTTCTACGTCGGCGCGACGTTCGCGTCCGCGTGGCGCTACTGGCGCGGCAAGGGCGGGCAGTGGAAGGCGCGCGTGCAGGCGCCGGTGGATCGCTGAGCGCGCGGGCCCGATGTGAAAAAGGGCGGCGCAAGGCCGCCCTTCGATGGCCATCCCACGGATGGCCGCCCCATGCTTACCGCTGGGTGAGCATCATGTACATCTGAATCACCACGTCCGGCGAGAACGTGAACGGCACCCAGCCGAAACCGGTGTGGCGCGCGACCAGCAGGCGGTCGCCGTTCGCTTGCTTCTGCACCGCCATCATCGGATTCTTCGTCGACACGAACCGCCAGCCGGCCGGGATGCCCGCCGGCTGTTCCGGCTGCATCGACGCGCGCGCGTGCGCGAGTTCCTCGATCAGCTGGCTCAGCTGTTCGGGCTGCAGCGTGATCGATTCGCCGTTGACGGTCAGCGTGATCTCGTTCTGCGACGGGCGGGCCACGTGCAGCGTCGATTTCTCCGCCGCAGCGGCGGGGGCCTCGGAAGTCGCCAGCGCTGACGCGGATTCCGGTTCCGCGGCGGGTTCGGCTTCGGTTGCCGCGGGCGCGTCGGTGGCCGGCGCGGCGGCTGCTGCCGGTGCGTCCACGATTTCCACGGCTTCCACCGTCTCGACGGCTTCAACGGTCTCCACCGCTTCCGCAGTTTCCGTCGACGCGGCTCCGTTGACGACGGCTTCGACGAGCGCTTCGGCGTCGGCGATGGCTTTTTCATGACGCTGCGCGGCGGCTTCGGCTTCCGCGATCGCCAGCGTGTGGCGCTGCGTGATGGCTTCGGCTTGCGCGGTCGCCTCCGCATGGCGCTGCGCGGCGGCTTCGGCCTGCGCGATCGCTTCGGTGTGGCGCTGCGTCACGGCGTCGGCTTGCGCGGTCGCCTCGGCATGGCGTTGTGCGGCGGCTTCGGCCTCGGCGATGGCTTCGGCGTGGCGTTGCGCGACGGCTTCGGCCTGCGCGGCGGCGTCGGCCTGGCGTTGCGCGGCGGTTTGCGCGTCGGCGATCGCATTCGTGTGGCGCTGCGAAGCGGCTTCCGCCTCGGCGATCGCGACCGCGTGACGTTGCGCAGCGGCTTCGGCTTGCGCGGTGGCGGCGGCATGGCGCTGTGCAGCGGCGTCGGCTTCGGTCGCGGCGGCGTAGTGACGCTGCGCGGCGGCCTCGGCTTCGGCGATCGCAGCCGCATGGCGCTGCGATGCGGCTTCGGCGTCCGCGTGGCGTTGCGCGAGCGCTTCGGTCAGCGCGGTCGCTTCCGCGTGGCGCTGCACGGCGGCATCGGCCTGCGCGGTGGCCTCGGCGTGGCGCTGCGCGGCGGCTTGCGCTTCGGCGCTTGCCGCGGTGTGGCGCTGCAGCGCGGCTTCGGCCTCGGCGGCCGCTTGGGCATGGCGCTGCGCGGCGGCTTGCGCGTCGGCTTCGGCCGCGGCATGACGTTGGGCGGCCGTTTCGGCTTCGGTCGCGGCGGCGCGCGCGAATGCTTCGGCGCTGCGTGCCGCCTGCTGGGCGGCGTGTTGATCGTGCAGGAGCTGATCGACGCCGGCATTGAGCGCATCGATCTGATCGTTCAGGTTCATGCGTGCTTTCTCTACGTAAGACCCGCGATTTTACCTGCTGCGCCGATGCCGGTCCGCGTACGACGTGTAACAAAGTGCGCAAAGCGGCGCGATGCGCGCCGCTTTGTGTTATTTCAGGTAGCCCGCCGAACGGAACCAGTCGAGCGCGTCGCGCAGCCCGTCGCGGTACGGCCGGGCGCGATAGCCGAGCTCCCGCTCCGCCTTCGCCGACGTGAAATACATCTTGTTCTTCGACATCCGCAGCCCGTCGACGGTGACGAACGGCTCCTTCTTCGTGAACTTCGCGACCGCCTCCGCGCCCACCGCGAGCGGGTACAGCGGCCAGCGCGGCAGCGCGAGCGTCGGCGCCTTGCGGCCGGTCATCTGCGCGATGTCGGCGAGCATCTGCTGCAGCGGCAGGTTCTCGCCGCCGAGGATGTAGCGCTCGCCGATGCGGCCGTGCTCGAGCGCGAGGAAGTGGCCGTTCGCGACGTCGTCGACGTGCACGAGGTTCAGCCCCGTGTCGACGAACGCGGGAATCTTGCCGAGCGCCGCCTCGACGATGATGCGGCCGGTCGGCGTCGGCTTCACGTCGCGCGGGCCGATCGGCGTCGACGGATTGACGATCACCGCGGGCAGCCCTTCGTCGGCGATCATCCGCTCGACCGCGCGCTCGGCGAGCACCTTGCTGCGCTTGTACACGCCGATCGCCTGCTCGGGCGTGAGCGGCCGGTTCTCGTCGGCCGGGTCGCCCGCGCTCGTCACCTTCAGCGTCGCGACGCTGCTCGTGTAGACGATCCGCTCGACGCCCTCGGCGCGCGCCGCGCGCATCGTCGCGACCGCGCCCTCGAGGTTCGCGCGCTCGATCTCGAGCGGATCGGGCGCCCACAGGCGATAGTCGGCGGCGACGTGCAGCAGGTAGCGCACGCCGCGCAGCGCGGTGCGCATCGACGCTTCGTCGCGCATGTCGCCGGTGACGATCTCGGCGTCGAGATCCGCGACGTTCGTGCGCGGGCTGGTCGGGCGCACGAGCACGCGCACCGCGTAGCCCTTCTGCTGCGCGATGCGCGCGACGGCCGAGCCGACGAAACCGGACGCGCCGGTGACCAGAACGAGATCGCGGGATGTATCAGTCATGCAAGTCGAGTCCTCATGGCCGCGCGCGGGCGGCGCGGCGGTTGTGCATCGTGCGAGATTGTACGTGTTCGGCGCGGGGCGGCGGCGGGCACTGACATGGTGCGGCCGGCGCGACTACAATGCCGGGCTTGGATGCAACAGGAAGGTGAAGACGATGAGCCGCGACGACCATGACGAACGGATTGAAACCTACTACGTGCGGGTGCGCGGCGTCGTGCAGGGCGTCGGCTTCCGTCATGCGACGGTGCGCGAGGCGCACGCGCTGAAGCTGCGCGGCTGGGTCGCGAACCTTGAAGACGGCACCGTCGAGGCGACGCTCCAGGGCCCCGGCGCGCAGATCGACCGGATGCTCGCGTGGCTGAGGCACGGGCCGCCGGCGGCGCGCGTGACCGAGGTGACGTTCGAGGAGCGGCAGACCGACAAGCGCTACGAACGCTTCCAGCAGCAGTGAGCGGGCGATGACGGGATATCCGGAGGCCGGGCGCGGGCTCGTGCTGTCGGTGACGGCGTCGATGCTGTTCGCGCTGTTGTCCGCGTATGCGAAGCTGCTTGCGCCGCTCACGGGGCTCGACATCTTCGCGTGGCGGATCCTGTGGACCGCGCCGGGCGCGCTCGCGCTGATCGCGCTGCGCGGCCGCTGGCCGGCCCTGGTTGCGCTGGTCGCACGAGCCGCGCGCGACTGGCGCCTGCTGACCGCGCTGCCCGCGAGCGCGGCGCTGCTCGGCGTGCAGCTGTGGCTGTTCCTGTGGGCGCCGCTGCACGGGCGGATGCTCGAAGTGTCGCTCGGCTACTTCCTGCTGCCGCTGACGATGGTGCTCGTTGGCCGCTTCTACTATCACGAGCGGCTCGATCCGCTGCAATGGGCTGCGATTGCGTGTGCGGCGCTCGGCGTCGCGCACGAGGTGTGGGCGACGCGCGCGTTCGCGTGGCCGACGCTTGTCGTCGCGCTCGGCTATCCGCCGTATTTCGTGCTGCGCCGGCGGATCAACGCCGATTCGCTGGCCGCGTTCGCCGTCGAGGTGGCGCTGCTGTGCCCGGTCGCCGCCGTGATGGCCGCGACGAGCACGACGCCGCTCGCCGGCCATCCCGCGCTGTGGGCGGCGCTGCTGCCGGGGCTCGGCGCGCTCAGCACGCTCGCGCTGGCGAGCTACCTGAAGGCGAGCCGGATGCTGCCGATGGCGCTGTTCGGCATCCTCGGCTACGTCGAGCCGGTGCTGCTCGTCGTGGTGTCGCTGCTGCTGCTCGGCGAGACGCTCACGGTCGCGAAGCTCGCGACCTACGGGCCGATCTGGGTCGCGGTCGCGCTGACCGCGTGGCACAGCGCGATGCTGATGCGGCGCCTGCCTGTCCGCTGAACGCGGCGCGCGACGCCATCGGATACCGTCCGCAGGCTGACCGCCAACTGACCGCGCGCTGACGTCGCGCTGACCGCGCCGACGGTTTCACCCGCGCGTCGCGTCGCAGATCCCGCCGCTGTAATCGAACCGAAGATTCGGTTGCACTTTGTTACTTAGGGTCTCCCCTGAGCGGCCACTAGACTGACCTGACCGTCATTCCTTCGTATGCCGCTTTCCGATGAACGGTTCTCTCCGTGCCCGGCCAGCCGGGTTGGCGCGACACGAGCATACGCGTATCGCCGCCGGCCGCGCGCGCCTTCCGAATCCGACCGACTCCGGCGCGCGCCGCGCCGCCGATCCGCGAGCGCGAACATGTCCGTGAGCGCGCCGTCCTCCGCCCATGCGCCATGCGGCGGCCGCCTGATCGAAGTCGATTTCTTCCGGGGCGTCGTGCTGTTGATGATCGTCGTCGATCACATCGGCGCGAGCGTGCTGTCGCGCGTGACGCTGCACGTGTTCGCGCTGTGCGACGCCGCCGAGGTGTTCGTGTTTCTCGGCGGCTTCGCGACCGCGAGCGCATACGGCGCGATCGCGGAACGGCACGGCGCGCGTGCCGCGCAGCGGCGGTTCGTGGGCCGCGCGATGCAGATCTATCGCGCGTTCCTCGCGACGTCGACGCTGATGCTCGTCGTGTCCGCGGTGCTCGACCATTACGGCATCGACGCGCCGAACCTCGCGCTCGACGACGTCAGCGTGATGCTCGCGACGCCGTTGACGGGGCTCGCCGAGCTGCTCACGTTCCAGCGCCAGCCGTATCTCGCGGCGGTTCTGCCGATGTACGTGCTGTTCGCGCTGGCGGCGCCGGCGCTCGTGCCGTGGGCGCGCCGGCGCCCGTGGCTGCTCGCCGCCGCGAGCGTGTCGTCGTGGCTCGCCGCGGGCTGGCTCGGCCCCGAGCTGCTGGATAGCGACACGTTCCACTGGACCTTCAACCCGTTCGCGTGGCAACTGGTGTTCGTGGCCGGCGTGCTCGCGCGCTGCCAGCCCGTCTACCGGCGCGTCGCGCTCGGGCGGTGGGCTGCCGCGGCAACCGGCGTCGCGTGCGCGATCGTGCTGGCCTGCGCGAGCGTCAAGCTGTTCTCGGGCCTGCCGCTGCCGGAGGGGATGATGAAGCGCGACCTGGCGCTCGCGCGCGTCGTGAACTTCGCGGCGATCGCGTGGCTGATGGCGGATTGCGTGCGCTACGGCTGGGTCGCGCGGATCGCGCAGGCGGTGCGCCCGGTCGTCGCGGTCGGCCAGCGCGGACTGATGTGCTTCGTCGCGGGGGCGGCGATCTCGCTGACGCTCGATTCGCTGCTGCATCCGGCGCCGCAAGGCGCGCGCCTGCTGCATGTGATCGGCGTCGGAGTGGCCGCCGATGCGTGTGCGCTGGGCCTGATGATGGCGCTCGGGAGTTCGGGGACGTGGCTGGCGCGGCGGCGCGGGGCGGCCGTGTGAACGGCGCGAGCGATGCGCGGGGCGCCGTTGGGCCGGACCGGCGCAAGCCGGCCGGTGGCGCGTGCGGACCTTAGTGAGGTGAGCCGATACGGGAGCGGGGCGCGGGCGGTGCGTCGTCGGTGTCCGCTTCGCTGCGATCGTCGTCGGTGGCGTCGGCGTTCCGTTCGGCGAGCACCGCGTCGGCTTCGGCGGCTGCCTTCGCGGCGCGCAGCGCGGTGCAGCGTTGCGCGCGCCGGATATCCGACAGCATCCTGAAGAGTCGCGTCGTTTTGCTTTTCATGATGTTCTCCTGCCTGTCGCGCGTCTCGTCGGAAGCGCTCCCTGCAACCAGTGTAGGACGGGCGCAGGGAATCGGCAGGAGAATGTGGCGCGCACGCAGCGCGCCAAGGGATTTCACTGAGCCGCGACGGCTGCCGTTGCCGACGTGGTCTCTTCGCGGCGCTCTTCGACGCAGCGCTGATGCTGGCGCGACAGGCGCTTCATCAGCGGCAGCAGCAGCAGCGCGATCAGCATGCCGAGCGCCGCGAGCCAGCCGAGCTTCTCGAACAGCGACAGGTAGAGCGGCAGCGATTCGGTCGCCGGCAGGTCGTGCGACGGCATCTGCGCGAAGTTCGCGATCACGCTGCCCAGGTACTGCGACACGCCCGTCGCGACGAAATACGCGCCCATCATGAAGCCGCTCATGCGCGCCGGCACGTAGCGGGCGATCATCGCGAGACCGAGGCCGCTCACCAGCAGCTCGCCGAGCGAGTAGAGCGCGTAGCCCCACACCATGAACCACGACGACACGCGGCCGTCGACCGCGTAGCGGCCGCTGATCGTGAACACCAGGTAGCCGGCGGCGACCGCGCCGAAGCCGAGCGCGTACTTCAGCGCGACCGGGATGTCATGGCCGCGCTTCGAGAACGCGTTGTAGATCAGCACGAGCACCGGGCTCAGCAGCATGATCGAGATCGGGTTGAGCGCCTGGAATTGCGCGGCGCTCCACGTGAACAGCGTCGTGCCGAACAGGATGAAGCGCGGATCGACGTTGCGCAGCGCGAACAGCGTGAGCGACGTCGACATCTGCACGTAGAAGATGAAGAACAGGATCACCTGGGCGATCAGCACGAGCGCGGCGATCAGGCCGGCGCGCTCCGAGCGTTCCGACTTCGCGATCATGTACGCGAAGATCGCGAGGATCGCGGCCGCCGCCGTCCACACGCTCGCGACCGCGAGCTGCTTGTGCTCGAGCACGTACATCGTCACGAGCGCGAGCGCGACGCCGCCCGCTGCGACCGCGCCGAGACGGCGCCACTGGATCGGCGCGTCGTCGGGCTGCGAGCCGATGTGCGCGAGCGTGCGATGCATCAGCACGAAGTTGAGGATCGCGAGCAGCATGCCGCCGCAGCAGACCGCGAACGCGGTGTGCCAGCCCCAGTGGTCCTTGATCCACGGCGTCGCGAGCATCGACACGGTCGAGCCGATGTTGACGGCCATGTAGTAGATCGTGAATGCGCTGTCGATGCGTGCGTCGTCGCCTTCGTAGATCCGGCGCACGAGGTTCGCGGCGTTCGCCTTGAACAGGCCGTTGCCGACCACGATCACGCCGAGCGCCGAGTACATGTAGGCGAGCCGGTCGTTCGGCATCGCGAGCATCAGGTAGCCGGCGCACAGCACCGCGGCGCCGATGATCATCGTGCGGCGCGCGCCGAGCACCTTGTCGCCGATCCAGCCGCCGATCGACGGCGATGCGTAGACGAGCGCGGTGAACGCGCCCCAGGTCAGGTTCGCATGGCTGTCGGTGAAGCCGAGCTTGTCGATCATGAAGAGGACGAGGAGCGCGGCCATGCCGTAGTAGCCGAAGCGCTCCCACATCTCGATGAGGAAGACCGTCGTAAACGATCGGGTTTTGGAAACAGGTGAGTGCATGTCAATCTCGGTTCAAGCGGGCGGCGCGGATCGCGCGCTGCCAAGGGTCGATCTGGTGCCTGCGCGTATCGGCCGGGTAGGCAGCGCGAAGGCGGCGGCAAAATCGGGCGGGCTGGCTCCCGGCGGGGTCAGTCGGCTCCCGTGACAGGTGGCGCGAGGCCTCGGCCGGCGCGCGACTGGTAACGTTGACAGGTGCGCCACGTCAGGTCCGCGCCACACCGGGAAATCCCTGACGTGTCAGGAGCTTTCAGGAAGATTCGTCTCATCATGTCTTTGTAAGCTTGTGTCAAGAGCCTCGGCAATATCCCGGAGAGCCGCTTGCAGCTTGCCTGTGAAGGCGTCGAGTCTGGCAAGATAGCGCGTTTTGCGGCCTGGGCCGAACGGTGTTTAGCGCACCGTGCGCAACGCCTGAGACATACGTAAACCCGAAGACTAAGCTATATCGATCTAACTTAGTTATTTTCCATCAAACATTTTTTGACGACCCCTTTTCGGCCTGTTATGGTTCCCCCCACTGAAAACACGCGGCCAGCCGAAGCTGGCGCCGCTCTGGGCAGCAAGATTCGCGCGTTGCGCCAGCGACTGAAACGCACGCTCGATGAAACGGCAACAGCCGCGGGTATTTCGAAGCCGTTTCTGTCGCAGGTCGAACGCGGGCTCGCGTCGCCGTCGCTGACGTCGCTGGCCGGTATCGCGCAGGCACTCGGCGTGACGGTGCAGTACTTCGTCGAGACGCCGAGCGAGGAGCGGTCGGTGTGCCGCGGCGAGCAGTTGCGCTTCTTCGGGTTTGCCGATTCGGCCAACCTGTTCGCGCGGCTCACGAACGTGACGGAAGGGCGTCAGCTCGAGGCGATCCTCGTGCGATTGCCGCCCGGACAGACGCGGTCGGAAGTAACGACGCATGCAGGAGAGGAATTCCTGTATGTGATCGATGGGGAAGTGTCGTTGACGCTGGAAGGCAGGACGTTCGTGCTGCAAGCCGGCGACAGCGCGCACTATCAGTCGACGGTCCCGCACAGTTGGGCCAACACCGCGAAGATCGAGTCGGTGGTGGTCTGGGTCGGAACGCCGAGGCTGTTCTAACGCACAGGTATTCCTTCGTTCCAGCGACGGATTACCTGTCGAAAGGAACGTAAGGAATACTAAGATGCCATACGAGATTCACGGGCCTCCTCAATCGCTGCTCACTGCAGCGTCCTACGTGTAACCCGCGGCGTCCCGCCGCGACGCACGCACCGAAAACCCACCAAGTACTGACACGATGAAATCCTTGCATGCCATGTCGGCCGTGCTGGCCGCGCTCGCCCTGACGACGCAGTCCGCGTCCGCCGTTACCGTTCCGTCGAACGTCGCGCTCGCCGCGCAACAGGACCTGACGCGTCAGGTGCCGGCCGAAGTCGAATCCCTCGACCCCGCGCACATCGAGTCGTGGACCGGCAACACGATCGGCCTCGACCTGTTCGAAGGGCTCGCCCGCATCGACGCGGCCGGCCAGGTCGTGCCGGGCGTCGCGCAGTCGTGGGAGCGCAAGACGCCGGAAACGTGGGTCTTCAAGCTGCGCCGCGATGCGAAGTGGAGCAACGGCCAGCCGGTTACCGCGGCCGATTTCGTCTATGCGTGGCAGCGCCTCGTCGATCCGAAGACGGGCTCGAAATACACGATCCTCGTCGAGTTCGTGAAGAACTCGAAGGACATCATCGCCGGCAAGGCTGCGCCGTCGACGCTCGGCGTGCGCGCGGTCGACCCGTACACGGTCGAGGTGACGACCGACGTGCCGGTCGCGTTCTTCCCCGAGCTGACCGCGATGGTGCCGCTCGCGCCGGTGAACAAGGACGTCGTCGCGAAGTTCGGCGACGCATGGACGCGCCCGGGCAACATCGTCAGCAACGGCGCATACCAGCTCGTCGACTGGCAGCCGAACAACCGCATCGTGATCACGAAGGATGCGAAGTACTGGAACGCGCCGAAGGTCGTGGTCAACAAGGTCACGTACCTGCCGATCGAGAGCGACGAGACGGCGATGCGCATGTACCAGGCCGGCCAGATCGACTACAGCTACTCGATCCCGTCGGGCATCTTCCAGCAGGTCAGCAAGCAGTTCGGCGGCGAACTGCGCCCCGGCCTGCAGCTCGCGACGTACTACTACTACCTGAACAACAGCGACGCGGCGCTGAAGGACAAGCGCGTGCGCCAGGCGCTGTCGATGGTGATCGATCGCGACGTGCTGACGTCGAAGCTCACGCAGGCCGGCGAGAAGCCGATGTACGGGCTGATGCCGAGCGGCACGAAGGGCGTGCAGTCGTTCACGCCGGAATGGGCGTCGTGGCCGATGGCCAAGCGCGTCGAGACCGCGAAGAACCTGCTGAAGCAGGCCGGCTACTCGGATGCGAAGCCGCTGTCGTTCACGCTGACCTACAACACCAACGACCTGCACAAGAAGGTCGCGCTGTTCACCGCGTCGGAATGGCGCACGAAGCTCGGCGTCAACACGAAGCTCGAGAACGTCGAGTTCAAGGTGCTGATGAAGGAGCGGCATGACGGCAAGGTGCAGATCGCGCGCGACGGCTGGTTCGCCGACTACAACGACGCGATGACGTTCTTCGACCTGATCCGCTGCGGCAGCTCGCAGAACACCGTCGGCTACTGCAACAAGCAGGCCGACACGCTCGTCGACGAAGGCAACCAGAAGCTCGACGACAAGGCGCGCGCCGCGCTGCTCACGCAGGCGCACGACGCGGCGATGAACGACACGCCGATGGTGCCGCTGTTCCAGTACTCGGCCGACCGTCTCGTGAAGCCGTACGTCGGCGGCTACTCGCTGAAGAACGTGATCGACATGCGTGCTTCGCAGGACATGTACCTGATCAAGCACTGAGTGGAGCGATCATGCTGGCCTACGCTTTGAGACGCACGTTGTGGGCGGTGCCGACGATCCTCGCGGTCATCACCGTCTGCTACCTGCTGCTGCATTTCACGCCCGGCGGTCCGTTCGATACGGAGAAGCAGCTGTCCGCCGCGACGCTCGCGAACCTGAATGCCAAGTACCACCTCGACGAGCCGCTGTGGAAGCAGTACCTGCTGTACCTGGACGCGCTGCTGCACGGTGATCTCGGCCCGTCGTTCCGCTATGTCGACTGGTCGGTCAACGATCTCGTGAAGAAGGCGCTGCCGGTGAGTCTCGGCGTAGGCGGCATCTCGATCCCGCTCTCGATCGGGTTCGGCGTGCTGCTCGGCACCGTCGCGGCGGTGCGCCGCGACAGCTTCATCGACCGCGTCGTGATGCTGATCGGCAACTTCGGCAACGTCGTGCCGCCGTTCGTGCTCGGCCCGGTGCTCGTGTGGATCTTCGCGATCCTGCTGAAGACGTCGGCAGGCAACGGCTGGCTGCCCGCGGGCGGCTGGGGCGACGGCGGCTGGCAGTACCGGCTGCTGCCGATCGTGCTGCTGACGTTCATCAACGTGTCGCTGCTGGCGCGCGTGATGCGCGGCTCGATGATCGAGACGCTGTCGAGCAACTACATCCGCACCGCGCGCGCAAAAGGGCTGCCCGGGTCGACGATCGTGATGCGCCACGCGCTCAAGCCCGCGCTGATGCCGGTCGTGTCGCTGTTCGGCACGGTCTGCATCTCGTCGATCACGGCGGCCGTCGTCACCGAGTCGGTGTTCGCGCTGCCGGGGCTCGGGCAGCTCGTCGTGAACGGCGCGATCAACCGCGACTACACGCTGGTGCTCGGCCTCGTCGTGCTGACGACCGTCTGCGCGGTGCTGTTCAACCTGCTGGTCGACCTCGCGTATGCGTGGCTCGATCCGCGCATCCGTTATTGAGCGAGGCATAGCGATGACCCCGACTTCTCCCGTCGTCGGCCTGCCCGCACAGACCGACACGCCGCCGCGTTCGCGCTCGCCGCTCGCGCTCGCGCTGGCCCGCTTCCTCCACAACCGCGCGGCGGTGCTGAGCCTCGTGCTGCTCGTGCTGGTCACGCTCGCGTGCTTCGTCGGCCCGTGGCTGCTGTCGGCCGATCCGGCCGCGAGCGACTGGGCCTCGATCAGCCTGCCGCCGACCTGGGCGAACCAGCACTGGTTCGGCACCGACGAGCTCGGCCGCGACCTGCTCGTGCGCACGCTGATCGGCGGGCGCGTGTCGATCGAGGTCGGCCTGCTCGGCACGCTCGTGTCGGGCCTGTTCGGCGTCGCGTGGGGCGCAACCGCGGGCTTCGCGGGCGGCCGCGTCGACGCCGTGATGATGCGCATCGTCGACATGATGTACGCGATCCCGTACTTGCTGATCGCGATCCTGATGATGACGCTGTTCGGCCGCTCGTTCATCCTCGTCGTGCTGACGATCAGCGCGTTCTCGTGGATCGACATGGCGCGCGTCGTGCGCGGCCAGACGCTGTCGCTGCGCAACCGCGAATTCGTCGATGCGGCGCGCGCGATCGGCGTGTCGCCGGCGTCGATCGTGCTGCGTCACGTCGTGCCGAACCTGCTCGGCGTGGTCGTCGTGTACGCGACGGTCTCGGTGCCGAACATCGTGCTGACCGAATCGGTGCTGTCGTTCCTTGGTCTCGGCGTGCAGGAGCCGATGACGAGCTGGGGCGTGCTGATCCAGGACGGCGCGCAGAAACTCGAATCGATGCCGTGGCTGCTGCTGGCCCCGGCCGTCATGCTGTGCGTGACGCTTTACTGCGTGAACTTCGTCGGCGATGGCCTGCGTGACGCGCTCGACCCGAAGGATCGCTGAAATGGCTGCACTACTCGAAGTCGACAACCTCGGCGTGCGCTTCACGCGCAGGGACGCGCCGCCGATCGACGCCGTGAGCGGCGTCTCGTTCAGCCTCGAAGCGGGCAAGACGCTCGGCATCGTCGGCGAATCGGGCTCGGGCAAGAGCCAGACCGTGATGGCGCTGCTCGGCCTGCTCGCCGGCAACGGCACGACGAGCGGCGCGGCCCGCTATCGCGGGCAGGACCTGCTGGCGATGGACACGCGCGCGCTGAACGCGATTCGCGGCGACCGGATCGCGATGATCTTCCAGGACCCGATGACGTCGCTCAATCCGTTCCTGACGATCGAGCGGCAGATGACCGAAACGCTGCAGCTGCATCGCAAGCTGTCGCGCAAGGATGCGACGAAGCGCGCGATCGAGGCGCTCGAATCGGTGCGCATTCCCGACGCGGCGCGCCGCATCCGCATGTATCCGCACGAGTTCTCGGGCGGCATGCGGCAGCGCGTGATGATCGCGATGGCGCTCCTCTCCGAGCCGGAAGTCCTGATCGCCGACGAGCCGACGACCGCGCTCGACGTGACCGTGCAGGCGCAGATCATCGACCTGCTGCGCGAGCTGAACCGCGAGCGCGGCACCGCGATCGTGCTGATCACGCACGACATGGGCGTGGTCGCCGGCCTCGCGGACGACGTGATGGTGATGTACGCGGGCCGCACCGTCGAATACGCGCCGGCCGAGTCGATCTTCGCCGCGCCGTCGCATCCGTACACGATCGGCCTGCTCAACGCGCTGCCGCGGCTGACCGATGCCGACGACGCGCCGCTCGTCGCGATTCCGGGCAACCCGCCGATGCCGGGCACGGCGAGCGCCGGTTGCGCATTCGCGAAGCGCTGCCAGTACGCGCAAAGCCAGTGCGGCTCCGCGCGCCCGGCGCTCGAAACCTACGGCGCCGCGGGGGCGGTGCGCGCGTGCCACCGGCCGGTGGCCGAACTGACGGGAGGACTGCGATGAGCGTCGATGAACGCCGCAACGCCGGCGCGACGGACGACACGCTGTTGTCCGTCGAGGATCTGAAAGTACATTTCCGCGTGCCGCTCGGCGGCTATCCGTGGTCGCCGAAGGGGACGCTGCGCGCGGTCGACGGCGTGTCGTTCGACGTGAAGCGCGGCGAGACCGTCGGGCTCGTCGGCGAATCCGGCTGCGGCAAGTCGACGCTCGCGCGCGCGCTGATCGGCCTCGTGCCGATGACGGCCGGCACGGTGCGCTGGCGCGGCGACGCGGTCGCGCCCGACCACCTGCGCGGCACCGCGATGCGGCGCGAAGTGCAGATGATCTTCCAGGATCCGCTCGCGTCGCTCGATCCGCGCATGACGATCGAGCAGATCGTCGCCGAGCCGCTCGTCACGCACCAGCCGGGCGTCGGCCGCGCCGAGGTGCGGCGCCGCGTGGTGTCGATGCTCGAACGGGTCGGCCTCAATGTGCATCATTTGTTGCGTTATCCCCATGAATTCTCCGGCGGGCAGTGCCAGCGCGTCGGAATCGCACGTGCGCTGATCGGCGAGCCGAAGCTCGTGATCTGCGACGAACCCGTGTCGGCGCTCGACGTGTCGATCCAGGCGCAAATCGTCAACCTGCTGCGCGATCTGCAGCGCGAACTGTCGTTGTCCTATCTGTTCGTCGCGCACGATCTCGCGGTGGTGAAGGCAATCAGCCAGCGCGTGCTGGTGATGTATCTCGGCCGCGTGATGGAGTTCGGCGCGCGGCACGACGTGTACGGTGTGCCGCAGCACCCGTACACGCGGGCGCTGCTCGACGCGGCGCCGACACCGGAGCCCGCGCGGGAACGCGCGCGGCGGCCGATGCTGCTGGCGGGCGAGATGCCGTCGCCGCTCAATCCGCCGTCCGGCTGCGCGTTCCGCACGCGCTGCCCGGACGCGATCGAAGCGTGCGCACAGGACATCCCGCGGCCGGAAGTACGGCACGGTTCTGCGGCGAAGGTCGCCTGCATCCGTGCGGGTGCGGGCTGAAGCACATATAAGCAGGCAGGTCGACAGGGGTAGGTGCGGCGCGAACGACCTTCGCGCCGCGGGGACAGGCGCGTCCTTGATCGGGCGCGCCGGGGTGGGACCGGGAGCGTATCGCGACCGGCGCAGACAACATCAACACAAGAAGAGAACCAGGATGACAAAATACAGGAAGATCGGAACGACATCGAAAATGCTGCTCGCGCTGGCCGGCGTCTCGCTGACGGCTGCGGCCTACGCGGACGACGCGGCGCCGCTGACGGTGGCGCAGGCAGCGCCCGGCGCCATCGTCGCGCAGGCGTCCACGCCGAACGCGATCATCAACGCCGAGGCCACGCAGGCCGTCACGCCGCCGGACGAGCCGTCCGCGCAATCGAAGTCGAACGGCTTCATCGCCGACAGCCACCTGAACTTCCTGTTCCGCAACTACGCGGACGTGCTCGACAACAAGGGCGGGCCGCACCGCCACGCGTGGGTCCAGGGCGCGATGGCGAACTTCGAGTCGGGCTTCACGCAGGGCCTGATCGGCTTCGGCGTCGACGCGTCGGTGTACGCGGCGCTGAAGCTCGACGGCGGCAAGGGCGCCGGCAACATGGTGCACGTCGCGAAGGGCGGCGGCGGCTCGAACCAGCTCGCGTGGGCCTATCCGGGCATCTACGACGTGAAGGCGCGGATCTCGAACACGGTGGTCAAGTACGGTCTGCAGGCCGTCGACAACCCGTTCATGGAACAGCACGACAACCGTGCGCTGCCGCCGACGTTCCTGGGCGCGACGATCGTCAGCAACGAATTCAAGAACGTGATGCTCGAGGCGGGCAGCTTCACGAAGACCGACGCGCGCGGCCGTACGACGCTGACCAACCTGACGAGCCAGTACGGCGGCACGCGCATCGACCGGCTGACCTACGCCGGCGGCACGTGGGACTACTCGCCGGACGGCGAGCTCGCGCTGTACGCGAACCAGGCGGACGACGTGTGGCGCCAGTACTACGCGTCGATCAAGCACAGCATCGGCAGCCCGAAGACGGTCAAGTGGACGGGCTTCGCGAACGTCTACTCGACGCACGACACGGGCGACAAACGCCAGGGCGAGATCAACAACAATGCCTACAGCCTGTCGCTGGCCGCGCAGCACGGCCCGCACGAACTGCTGCTCGGCTATCAGCAGGTGCTCGGCGACCAGTTCTTCGACTACCTGAACGAGACGAACGGCATCTTCCTGACGAACTCGATGGACGTCGACTACAACGCGCCGCACGAGAAGTCGCTGCAGCTGCGCTACACGTTCTACGGCAAAGACGCGGGCCTGCCGGGCTTCAAGGCGATGGTGTGGGGCGTGACGGGCTGGGGTGCGGACGGCAGCAAGATGGCGTCGCAGGATCCGTCGAAGTCGAGCATCTACTGGGTCAACGGCGGGCCGGTGCAGGGCCGTCACCACGAGTTCGGCTTCATCCCGTCGTACACGTTCCAGAGCGGCAAGCTGAAGGACACGAAGGTCACCTTCATCGCGATGTGGCACGTCGGCTCGACGCACACCTCGGACGCGACCAACCGCGAGTACCGTCTCGTCGTGAACGTGCCGGTGAAGGCGTTCTGATCGCGAGCAGACGCGTCGCGCAAGCGGCCGCAGCGGCGGCCTCGCGCGTTCGAGCCGGCGTCAGGCCGGCTTGTGAAAGCCGGCGACGGGATCGTTCGCCGCCGGCGTGTCTTCCGCGAGCGACGAGAGCTGGCGGCCGGTGTCGCGCCACGCGTCGAGGCCGCCGCGCAGCGCGAGCGCATGGGTGAAGCCCGCGTCGGTCAGGCGCTTCGCCATCAGCGCGGCCGACACCTCGTTCGGGCACGAGCAGTAGACGACGAACTTCTGCGTGAGCGGATAGCGGGCGACGATGTCGCCGATATGACGCTCGTCGGCGAACTGCGCGCCCGGGATCGCGAACGGGTCGAGCTTGCGGTGCTCGTCGGAGCGCACGTCGAGGATCACCGGCGCGGCGACGTCGCGCAGCAGCGCGTCGAGCTCGTCGACGCCGATGCGCGCGTTCGCGAGCTGGCGGATCAGCGCGCGGCGGCGCATCCAGCGCACCGCCGCGTAGACGGCCAGCAGCGCGACGATGACCAGCAGCACCGCGCGGCCGAGCCGGCTCGCGCCGGCGAACAGCCAGTCGATCTGCCGGTAGAACACGAGCCCGGCCGCCAGGCCGACGATCGTCCACAGCGCCGCGCCGAGCGCGTCGTAGCCGGCGAACGTGCGATAGCGCGTGTGCAGCGCACCCGCCATCGGCACGGACACGAGCGACAGCCCCGGAATGAAGCGGGCGACGGCCAGCACGCGCACGCCGTAGCGGCCGAAGAAGCGCTCGGTTTTCCTCACGCAACTGTCGCGCGACAGCGACAGCCGGCAGATCGTCTTCAGCGTGACGCCGCCGTAGCGGCGTCCGGCGACGTACCACACGGTATCGCCGATCAGCGCGCCCAGCACCGACAGCGCCAGCACCGTTACGAGCTGCGAACCGATCATCTCCGGGTGCAATGCGGACATCGCGCCGAACAGCACGAGCGTCGGCATCGCCGGCACCGGCAGCCCGACCGCGGCGGCCAGCACGTTGGCGAATACGAGAAGCGGCCCGTACTGGGCGACGAGGTCACGGAGCATCACGGCTGTCCGAAAAGGCAAAAGCGGGCAAATGCGCGGAAAGCGCATAGATGGGCCGATTATCGGCCATTTTCAAGACAGTGGCGGGAAGCGAATGAATCAGACGAATCGAATGCGAAGGTGAGCCGGCGCATCGTGCGCGGCTCACCGGCCGGCAGGATCAGGAGGGGCTGCGCGCGAGCGACGCCGCGCCGTGGTGGTTCTCGCCCGGCAGCTCGGCGCCTTGCGAACGGATCGCCGCGACCAGCTCGGCCGGCGTGATTTCGTAACGGACCTCGCGGTGAATGCCGGGCTTGCGCTCGTCGATCTCGATCAGCAGCACGCTCTTGCCGTCGCTGGTCGCTTCGAGTCGCAACGACCGCAGTTCGCGGCCGTCGGCCGGGTCGTGTTCGGTGAGCAGGGTCATTGCCCCGGATGAGCCGGATGTGCGCATCGAACGTATCCTCGTGTCGTGTGTGCCGTAAAGGCGAAGATGTCGTTTTTGCAAACAGCTTGACGGAGTTTAACGCGAACCGGCGGCAAATATGGAGCATTTTCGTGCGGTGCGAAATCAGGGTGGCACCAGCCATCCGTCTGATGATCGGCGCGGTCCGGGCGGGTGCTGCGATCGCAGACGCCCGGCGCACCCGGGCGGGTGCTGCGGTGCTTCGCCGCGTGGCATCGGAAGCCGGATCGCTGACCGAGGGGGCGGCCGGTTTCGACGCGGCCGGTGTTGGCGAACTTCAGCGTGACCATGCAGGCGCCGGAATGCGCGCGAGCGCGTGCATGCAGTTCGTAAGGCAGCGCGTCCACCTGGCTTTTCGTCGTGCGCCCCGCGAGCGCCGGCAGCGGCTCGCCGTTCGGCGACCGGAAGTTGAACGCGCTTGTCAGGCCGCCGCGCGTGACGTTGCGTGCGCAACGAATCACGAGCGGCAGGAAATGCACGATCCGTCGCGCGATGCAGCGTGATTTCGTCGGCTCGCGACCGTATCCGGCGCGGCCAATTCGGATAAGCTCGACGTTTTCCCCCGGCATGCCGATGACGTTCGCATGCCCCTTTGCCCGATAGCCTCATGACCGACATCACGATTCGACACAGCGAGACGAAGGACATCGACGCGATCCGCCAGATCGTCGCCCACCCCGCGGTCTACGCGAATACGCTGCAAGCGCCGTTTCCGTCGCTGGAGAAATGGCAGGAGCGCATCGAAGGGATACGTCAGAAGGGCTTCAGCCTCGTCGCCGAAATCGACGGCGAGGTGGTCGGCCATCTCGGGATTCAGCCGGAAGCGAATCCGCGCCGCCGCCACGTTGCCGGGTTCGGGCTGATGGTCAAGGCGTCGCATCACGGGCGCGGCGTCGGCGGCCGGCTGCTCGCCGCGATGATCGATCTCGCGGAGAACTGGCTGAACGTCACGCGCATCGAATTGACGGTGTTCGCCGACAACCGGAGCGCGATCGCGCTGTACGAGAAGCATGGTTTCCGGATCGAGGGCGAATCGCCGGACTTCGCGTTGCGCGACGGCGTGTACGCCACCGTGTGTCACATGGCGCGGCTCAAGCGCAACGTTGGCTCGGCGGCCGGCAGCGGTCGCGAATAACCGAGCGTGGCCGGCGCGCCGCCTGAACCGGTTCCAGGCATCAATTTCGCGCGGTGCCCGGCGGCGCACCGGAATCGACTCAATCGACGCCGTGCCTGACAAGCGGCGTTATCGACCTGAATGACGTCGATCCGACGTCGTCCTCGCCTTTCCTTCCTCCCCCGTTCCGAAGCTTCGTCCCGTACCGGGACGGGCGGCGTCTGCGCGTCGGCATTCGAATTTGAAATGAGATTTTTTAAAGCACCAAATGAGACAAAACGATGGGGCGGCAATTGCTTATTTTTCTCTATTTTCGTTTAATGAAAGGTTTTAATTTAAATAACATATTTTGATTGCAAATTTAACCATGCCTGACAAATATTGCAGCTGGTTTTTACATTTTCTGAAGATTGTTGTGTGAGGTAATAAATAGAATCCATTTCCGGTTAGTGCGGAGTAAATCTAAAGCGACTCCGATTTATCGACGAAAATAATGGATTCCAAAGATGAATAAATGCTACAAAACGATCTGGAACGAGACATCCGGCGCCTGGGTGGCGGTGCAGGAAGGGGCTGCATCGCACGGCAAGGCAGGCGGCCGCAAGCGCGTACGGGGGCTTCGCGTGATTGCGGGTATTGCATTTTCTATTTCCGGATTGACGCTCTCCGCGTATTCGGAAGCACAAACGGCAGTTTCAGGAACGTCAGCCAATAGCGGCGGATCCGGTTCCGCGGCCAGCATCGATTCAACCTGTTCCCAGAATTTCGTCGATCGCCAGAATCCGGGAAACCAGTCCGCCACACCCGGTTCGCAATATATTCTGCAAAACGGCTGCAGTACGGCTATCGGGAATAACGCGAATGCGCAAAAGGCGTCGGTTGCAATCGGCGACCGCGCCAGCGCGTCGGATTCCGGCATTTCCATCGGCGTCGGCGCGAGCACGACGAAGAATTCGGCGATCGCGATCGGCACGGTCGCGCTGGCAACCGGCAACACCAGCTTCGCGCTCGGCCGCCAGTCGGCGGCGACCGCCGATTACGCGACGGCGATCGGCAACGTTGCGTACGCAAGCGGCGAAAGCGGGATTGCGATGGGGCATTCCGCGTTCGCCCAGGGCTACCGGTCGATCGCGATCGGCTCGTCCGACTCGCGGGCGGCGGGCAACGACGGCGTGTCGAGCGGCGCGACCTACAACCCGGCGACGCAAACCCGCGCGAGCGGCATCGCGTCCGTCGCGCTCGGCGCAGGGGCGGTGGCCGCGCCTGACGGCAGCATCGCGCTGGGCGCGAACAGCGTGGGCGCCGCCAACGCGACCGGCCCGGCCCGGTTCAGCGGCGATGCGATCGCACCCGGCGGCGCGCTGTCGGTCGGCAGCACGGGGGCGGAGCGGCAGGTCCGCAACGTCGCGGGCGGCACGGCGGGCACGGATGCGGTCAACCTCAACCAGCTGAGCGCGGTCGCGAACAGCGCGGTGCAATACGACGATGCAACCAAGGGCAACGTGACGCTTGGCGGCGCGACGAGCACGGACGGCGGCGTGACGGGCGGCACGAAGCTGACGAACGTGACGCGCGGCGCCGTGTCGGCGACGAGCACCGACGCGGTGAACGGCAGCCAGCTTTATCAAACGAACCAGCAGCTGTCGAACGTGGGCACGCAGGTCGCGGGCAACACGACGAACATCGCGGCGCTGCAGCAGGACGCGCTGCAATGGAATGCGACGCTCGGCGCGTATGACGCGAGCCACGGCAGCGGCGCGCCGCAGCAGATCGCCAACCTGGCGCAAGGCGTGAAGGGTACCGACGCGGTCAACGTCGATCAGCTGAATGCCGCGGTGAAGACCGGCGTCGGCCAACTCGATTCGCTCGCCGTGAAGTATGACGACGCGAGCAAGCAGCAGGTGTCGCTCGGCGGGGGCAACGGCGGCGCTCCGGTGCGCGTGACGAACGTCGCGGAAGGCGGCGTCTCCGTCGGCAGCACCGACGCGGTGAACGGCTCGCAACTGCGCCATGCCACCGACAGCGTGGCGGCGGCGCTCGGCGGCGGCGCCACGGCGAACACGAACGGCTCGATCAATGCGCCGAAGTACGACGTCGGCGGCGCCACCTTCAACAACGTCGGCGACGCGCTCGGCAACATCGACACGCGCGTGGCGGGCAACACGACGGCGATCGCGGGCTTGCAGCAAGACGCGCTGCGATTCGATCCGGGCGTCGGCGCGTACAACGCGGCGCACGGCGGCGTGGCCGCGCAGATCACCAACGTGGCGGACGGCGGCATCGCGGCAGGCAGCAAGGACGCGGTGAATGGCGGCCAGTTGTACGGCGTGAAATCCGACCTCGAACAGCAGATCACGAACGTGTCGAACCAGGCCGGCGACGCCGTGAAGAACGTCGTGAAATACGACGTGGACGCGAACGGCAACCGCCTGAATTCCGTTTCGCTCGTCGGCGGCAACGCCGCATCGCCTGTCGTGCTGAAGAATGTCGCGACCGGCGTGGACGATACCGACGCGGTGAACGTGAAGCAACTGAAGAGCGTGCAGTCGAGCATCAATCAGCTGGGTGCGATGGCGGTCACGTACGACGACAGCTCGAAGGGCGTCATTACGCTCGGCGGCGCCGGCGGCACGAAGATCACGAACGTGCAGGCCGGTACGCTCGGCGCAACCAGCACGGATGCCGTGAACGGCTCGCAGCTCCACGCGACGAATCAGCAGGTCGCGAAGAACACGACCGACATCACGAACCTGCAGGAGAACGTGACCAACGTCACGAACGGCAAGGCGGGCCTCGTGCAGCAGCAGGACCCGAACGGCCAGGTCACGGTCGGCGCGGGCACCGGCGGCACGTCGGTGAATTTCGCCAACAGCGCCAACGCGGATCGCGTGCTGACGGGCGTGGCGGCGGGCGTCAACAGCAACGACGCGGTGAACGTCGGCCAGCTCAACAGCGTGCTCAAGGACGTCAGGACCAGCCAGGAGATCAAGGCCGCAGTCACCGATGCGAATACGAGCTGGATCGCGCACGCGGATGCGGGCGCGTTCGGGGCGACGGCAACCGCGAGCGGCAAGAACGCCGTTGCGGTCGGCCAAGGCTCGGTCGCGGATCGCGACAATTCGTTCTCGGTCGGCGCGAAGGGCAACGAGCGCCAGGTCACCAACGTCGCGGCCGGTACGGCGCCGACCGATGCGGTGAATGTGCAGCAATTGAACGACAATGTCGCCGCCGCGTCGGGGGCATCGCGCGGCTACACGGATCAACGCATCGGCCAGGTCTACAACGACCTGAACAACGTCAAGAAGGACATGTTCGGCGGCGTGGCGTCGGCGATGGCGGTTGCCGGTCTTCCGCAACCGACTGCGCCGGGGCGTTCGATGGTGTCGGCGGCCACGTCGAACTACCGTGGCCAGCAAGGCTTCGCGGCGGGCTACTCGTACCTGACGCAAAACGACAAGTGGGTCGTCAAGGCGTCCGTGACGGGCAACAGCCGCTCGGACTTCGGTGCGGTCGTCGGCGCGGGCTACCAGTTCTGACGGAGGCCGCCTCGTGACGACGCGTTTTCGTCGAGTGCGCGGCCCGCCGATGTTGCGTGCCCGTTCGGGCGAGCAATGTTTCTGCGCGCTGCAGCAAAGGGCCTGACGCCGGATTGGCTGCACAATCCCGCCGCTGGTCGTCTCTCGTGCAACCCGGCAGCCGTGCGCTTCGTCGCTCGGCGCTTCCGTCGGGATCGAACGGGACGCGATCGCGGCGCTCGCGATCAGCGTGTATGGGCACCCGACGGGAGCGGGTGCCGGGTGTGTCGCCGAGTGTGTCGACTACCCTGCTTTGCCGGCGACGGCGGCGGATTGTTCGGGCCGCTTCCGTTCGCTTCACCGGCTGCACGCATGGCGTGCATTCCCCGGACGATCGTGCCGCGATGACTGAGAGCGGCGCATGCAGGCCGGCCTTTCGGCAACGGCTTGCGGCGCCGGATTCGCGGCGCTGGACCGTGGATTTCTGCGTCGGCGACCGTGCCGCGTCGCCACCCACGATTCACGACAAGAAAGATCGCAATAGAAAACAGAAATGCGAGGGGATCATGGCTTCCGGGGAAGTCTTTCTATCGACCGAACGCGTCGAGCCGTCGCTGCGCGACGAATACTGGCGCCAGGTGACGCGGCCCATCGTCGACACGACGCCGATTGCCGGGCATGGAGACGCACGGCTGACCGGGACGCTGGCGTCGCGGATGCTGGGCGAGCTGCTGATGTGGCGGACGTCGTTCAATGCGCAGCAATACCGGCGCGACCGCCGGACCATCCAGCAGAGCGGCTTCGACCAGTACGTCGTGCAGCTCGTGCGCTCGGGCGCGCTCGTCGGCGATTTCAACGGCGTCGAAGTGCGCGCGTGTCCGGGCGACATCTACATCATCGATCTCGGCCAGCCGCTGTGCAGCCGGGTGGACGCGGGCGAGAGCGTCGCCGTGTTCGTGCCGCGCGAAGGGCTCGAGAAGGCGTCGGGCGGACGCGACCTGCACGGCATGGTGCTGCACGCGAACCGGGCGATCACGCGTCTGCTGGCCGATTATCTGGTGGGCATGTACGAGCTGGGCGAGCAGGCGTCGCCGGCGCAGGCGATCGCGGTGCAGGACGCGATGGTGGCGCTGCTCGCGGCCGCGCTCGCCGAGGCGGCGCCGCTCGCCGGCAAACGGCCGGTCACGCACGGCGACGCGCTGCGCCGGCGCATCGTGCAGCACATCTCGCAGCACGTTACCGATCGCGACCTGAGTCCCGATACGCTGATGACGCACTTCCGCATTTCGCGCGCGCACCTGTACCGGGTGTTCGAGGCGGACGGCGGCGTCGCGCGGTTCATTCGCGACCGGCGTCTCGATCTCGCGTATCGGGCGCTCGTCGATCCGCGCTCGAACGGGCAGACGATCAAGGAAGTCGCATTCCGCTACGGCTTTTCGAGCAGCGACATGCTGGTGCGGGCGATGCGTCAGCGCTTCGGTGCCACCGCGCGCGAGATTCGCACCGAGCACGGGGAGCACGTCGAGGCCATCCATGATCTGTCGAGCCTGCACGTGCACTTCGCGCGCCATGCGACGCCCGTGATCCCGTTGCAGGGAGGCCGGGACTGAAGGCGGCAGGCCCGGGTGCGTTCGCGATGCGGCGGGAAGCGTGCACGGTGCGGGAAAGAAGCGGGAAAGAAGCGGGAAAGCGGCAAAAAAGAAGCCACGCGAAGGTGGCTCAAGAATGGCACAAATATTCCCGGACGCGGGGAGCGTCCGGGCCCGGAATTGTTACATTCTTTGAGCATCGGTTGCATCACGGCGTGCTTCGATTTGTCTCGTGTTTACCCTGATGACGTCCCATATCGACGCGATGCGGATTCAGGCAGCGGCCGCGCGATAGTTCGCGAAATGATCCTGCAGCGTGAACAGTCCGTCGCGCGGCGTCACCGATGCCATCCGCTCGCGTTTCGCGTCGCTGGGCGTGACGCCGAAGTGCGCGCGGAACGCCCGCAGGAACTGCGCGTTGCTGGCGAATCCGCATTCGGCGGCGATTTCCGCGATCGTCCGCTCGCGGCCGCGCGGATGCCGCAGCGCCATGTAGGCCGCGTCGAGGCGCTTGTCGCGAATCACGCGGCTCACGCCGCCGTCGTCGGCAAAGGCCCGGTACAGATGGGCGCGCGAGATCCGGAACCGGCGCATCAGCAAGTCGGGGCCCAGCTCCGGCCGCGTCAGGTTCGCGTCGATGAATTCGACGATGCGGTCGCGCAGCGCATCGGCGAGCGCCGACGCCGCTTCGCGTCCGGCGATGTCTTCTCCGGCGAGGCCCGCGGCCAGCAGCGAGGTCATCGCGTCCTGCGCGGCGAACGATTCGCTCGGCGACAGGCGCGCCGATACCGCCTTCAGCCCTTGCAGGTAATCGACGAGCAGCTTCGTCATCGGCCGTCCGGCCTTCAGCACGGCGCCATGCAGGTCGCGCCGCCCCAGCGCGTGCTCCAGCGCCTTGCGCGGCACCGACGTCGTCAGCGTCGCGCCGGCCTCGACCCGGCTGTCGAGTGTCTGCGCGAGATCGATCACGCAGATGTCGCCGGGCCCGGCCGCGACGTTGCGCCGGCCGAACACGCCTTTCAGCGATCCCGCGGTGATCGCCTGGATCACGTAGTGATCGAGTCCGCCCTGCGCGATCACGCGCCGGTCGCGCCGGTATTGCTGCGCATTGAAGCTCGTCTCGCCGATCAGCAGCTCGCCGACCAGCCGGCTCTGGATCGAGCCCTCCAGCACGGCGTTCGCGTCGTCGTCGAGCGGCGTGGTGTCGAACACGGGCAGCGTGACTTCGCGCCAGAAATCATTGCGCAACCCCGGCTCGACCGCATCGGTGCAAATGATGATCTCTGGCTGCGTCATGACAGTCCCGGCCCCGGATTCGGTGATTTATTGGTACGCACGCGAATACGGCGAATGGACACGCATGAACGGATTCATGCCGGCTGCGAAGGCGCGCGAATTTTCGACGGCGCAACTATACACGGTTCAATGCAGCCGAATATTTCAGGTTTGAATTCATGCGAATGCCGGAGTGAGAGGCGGTAATCCGGATTGAGTCGCATGAAAAGGCGTGGCAGCCCGAGCGCGCCTGGGCGTGACGTGACGGTGCGGGAAAGGCGATCCGGATTTTCAAATTCATATCCATTCGAGAATTCATTCGTTTTCTTCTGGATGCGCGATCTGTATCGTTCTAGGATTTGTCGGCACGGCGGATGCATGCCGGATGCCTGCCAAATATTGGGAACGTCGGCGTCAATACGCAGGCATTCTGGAATGCCGCGTGCGCGGCCATCACGAAATCAACGGAGACTGCATCGATGCAAACCTCTCTTCGGAAACTGACCGCCGCGTGGCTGCTCGCGACGGCAAGCGCGACATTCGCGGCCGACGCGCCGCGCGAGCCGGTGCACGTGCCGCCCGGCATCGCGTGGCAGCAGGGCGACGTCGACGCCGCGTTCGCGCTGGCGAAACGGACCGGCAAGCCGCTGCTGCTCTACTGGGGCGCGGTATGGTGCCCGTCGTGCAATCAGGTGAAGTCGACGGTCTTCAGCCAGCAGGCGTTCCGGGCGCGCTCGTCGTTCTTCGTGCCGGTCTATCTCGACGGCGACACCGAGAGCGCGCAGAAGGTCGGCGAGCGCTTCAAGGTGCACGGCTATCCGACGATGATCCTGTTCCGCCCGGACGGCACCGAGGTCACGCGGCTGCCGGGCGAGGCCGATCTCGACCGGTACATGCGCGCGCTGTCGCTCGGCATGAACGCCGCGCATCCGGTGCGGCAGACGCTCGGGAACGCACTGAAGGGCGGCGCCCCGGTGACGCGCGACGAGTGGCGCATGCTGGCCGACTATTCGTGGGAGACCGACGGCGCGCTGCCGGTGCCGGGCGAGCGCGTCGCGGAAACGCTGCAGACGCTCGCGCAGCGCGCGCGCGCCGCCGGCGCGACGGGCGACGCGCAGCGGCTCGAGCTGAAGTCCGTGGTGGTCGCGGCGTCGGGCGATCCGGCGCAGGCCGGCGCGCTCGACAAGGCGGCGGGCGCCGACGTGCTGCGCGCGGTGCTGCGCGATGCCGCGCTGTCGCGCGCCAATGCCGACGTGCTGGTTGCCGCGCCTGCGGGCGTCGTCGCGTATCTCGGCGGCGACGACGCGCGGCGCGCGCAGTTGCGCGGCGCATACGACGCGGCGCTCGAGCGGCTGTCGGTCGAGCGCACGCTGTCGTCGATCGATCGCCTGATGGCGCTGCACGGGCGCGTGCTGCTCGCGCGCGGCGACGCGCGCAAGGGCGCGCCGCTCGATGCGCCGGCGCTCGTCGCGACGGTGCGCCGGCAGACCGCGGCGGCGATCCAGGGCGCGGCGAACGTCTACGAACGACAGGCGTTGATCAGCGAGGCGGCCGACACGCTCACCGACGCCGGGCTGCTCGACGATTCCGATACGCTGCTGAAGGCCGAATTGCCGCACTCGGCGACGCCCTATTACTTCATGTCCGGGCTCGCTGCCAATGCGAAGGCGCGCGGCGACAAGGCCGCGGCGCTCGACTGGTACCGCAACGCATACGACCGCGCGACGGGGACCGCGACGCGGCTGCGCTGGGGCGCCACCTATTTCGCGAACGCGGTCGAGCTTGCGCCGGACGACGCGGCGCGGATCGAAGGCATCGCGAGCAGCGTGCTCGCGCAGGCCGGGCAGACGCGGGACGCGTTCTATGGCGCGAACCTGCGTGCGCTGACGAAGGTGGTCGCGCAGCTCACGCGCTGGCGTAACGGCGGCGCGCACGATACGTCGGTCAGGTCGGTGGTGAAACAATTCGACGGCGTATGCGGGAAGCTGCCGGCGGGCGACCCGCAGGCGGCCACGTGCGAGCGGCTGATTCAGCCGGTGAAGGCATAGGGTTCGTCGGCGATTGCGTTTGCGTTTGCGTCTGCGTGCGATTCGGGCGAGTCGTATCCACGGGTAACATGGGCGTCGTTCCGCGCGCCGGACCGACATGAGCGGTTCGGCGCGGCGGCGATTTCAATCACGACCATGACGCCATGCCACATCTGACGCTTGAATACTCCGGCAACCTCGACGGGTTCGATGTCAACGCCACGCTTGTCGCGCTCAACGAAGCGATTGCGCGTTCCGGGCATTTCAATGAACTCGACATCAAGAGCCGCGCAACCCGCTTCGACGATTTCGTCATCGGCACGGCGAGCGCGCCGCGTGCGTTCGCACACGCGAAACTCGCGATCCTGAGCGGCCGGTTCACCGACGCGAAGCGCGACCTGTCCGAGCGGGTGCTGTCGGTTTTGGCGCAACGCTGCCGCGCGCCGTCCGGAACGCATGTGCAGTTGAGCGCGGAAATACTGGACCTCGAGCGCGAGTCTTACGCGAAGGCGATCGTCGAGCCGCGTTGACCGGGCTGTGGGATGCGCAGCCGGAGTGGGCGGCGGGGCGTTCGCAGGCCGGCTGTGTCGGCCTGCCTGTCCTGGGGAGCGCACCGATCCGGTGTGAAGCCGGATCGGCCGATAGCGGCGTGGCGCTTACACGAGCCCCGTCGTGTAATACACCGCGATCACGAAGAACACCGCGAGCGTCTTGATGATCGTCACCGCGAAGATGTCGCGATACGACTCGCGGTGCGTGAGGCCCGTCACCGCGAGCAGCGTGATCACCGCGCCGTTGTGCGGCAGCGTGTCCATGCCGCCGCTCGCCATCGCGACCACCCGGTGCAGCACGTCCATCGGGATGTTCGCTGCCTGCGCGCCCTTGACGAACAGGTCCGACATCGCGGCAAGCGCGATGCTCATGCCGCCCGACGCCGAGCCCGTGATGCCGGCGAGCGAGCTGACCGACACGGCCGCGTTGACGAGCGGGTTCGGAATGCTTTTCAGCGCATCGCCGACGACGAGGAAGCCCGGCAGCGCGGCGATCACGCCGCCGAAGCCGTATTCGGACGCGGTGTTCATCGCGGCGAGCAGCGCGCCGCCGACCGCTGCCTTCGATCCGGCCGCGAAGCGTTCGCTGACGCGCTTGAACGCGGTGGCGACGACGAGCAGGATGCCGAGCAGCAGCGCGGCCTCGACCGACCAGATCGCGACCACCGTCTTGATCGACGTCGTCACCGGCGTATGCACGCCCGGCAGTACGTCGGGCGCGACCGTGTACGACGCGGCGCCGTACCACGTCGGGATCAGCTTGGTGAGCGCGAAGTTCGATACGCCGACGAGGATCAGCGGCAGGATCGCGAGGAACGGGCTCGGCAGCGATTCGGTCGCGACGCGCTCCGGCTCGTTGACGAGCGACGTGCCGTAGCCTTCGCCCTTCGCCATCGCGGAGCGGCGGCGCCATTCGAGATACGAGAGGCCGACGACGATGATGAACAGCGAGCCGATCGTGCCGAGCGCCGGCGCGGCCCACGCGGTCGTCTTGAAGAACGTGGTCGGGATGATGTTCTGGATCTGCGGCGTGCCGGGCAGCGAATCCATCGTGAACGAGAACGCGCCGAGCGCGATCGCGCCGGGCATCAGCCGCTTCGGGATGTTGCTCTGGCGGTACAGCTCGGCCGCGAACGGGTAGACCGCGAACACGACGACGAACAGCGACACGCCGCCATAGGTGAGCAGCGCGCACACCGCGACGATCACCGCATTCGCGCGCGAGCGGCCGATGTAGCGGATCGCCGCGTGGACGATCGACTCGGAGAAGCCGGACAGTTCGATCACCTTGCCGAACACCGCGCCGAGCATGAACACCGGGAAATACAGTTTGACGAAGCCGACCATCTTCTCCATGAAGATGCCGGAGAAGACCGGCGCGACGGCGGCCGGCTCGGTCATCAGGACCGCGCCGAGCGCGGCGATCGGCGCGAACAGGATTACGCTGTAGCCGCGGTACGCGGCGAACATCAGGAACGCCAGCGCGGCGAGAACGATCACGAAGGACAAGAGAGTCTCCTAATGGCTTTGGTTTTGTTCGGTCGTGCGGCGCGCCGCGGACCGGCTCAGGTTCGTGCAGGTTTCGTGCCACCGGCCGCGATGCGCCGCCGGACGCGGGTCCGCCGGTGGCCGGCGGGCCCGCGCCGGCCAATCTTCAGGCGATTCTACATAAATCGTCTCCGTGTGGAGACGGATTGGCCGTCCGGATGACCCCGATATGCTTGCCGAACGTGAACGGGCAAGGCGTTGCGGGCTGTCTCCGGAATGAGATAATCCGTCTCGTTCCGGAGACGGGCCGGACGATACCCAAGAGCAATACACGGAGACGACGACACGATGATGAACGACTGGGCCCGCTTGCCCGTCGATTACGGCGACGTGCTGCGGCGCGCCGCCGAATCGCTGTTCAGGACGTTCGAGGATTCGAGCGCCGGCACGCTGATCGTCGACCACGACGCACGCATCGTGTGGATGAACGAGCGCTATGCGGCGCGCTTCGGTTTCGCCGATCCGCAGCAGGCGGTCGGCCTCGATTGCGAGGCGGTGATTCCGCACAGCCTGATGCGCGAGGTCGTGTCGACCGGGCAGCCGATCCTGCTCGACATCATGGAGACGGGCCGCGAGCCGCTCGTCGTGACCCGTCTGCCGCTGAAGAACGAGGCCGGCGAGACGGTCGGCGCGATCGGCTTCGCGCTGTTCGACCAGTTGAAGACGCTCACGCCGATCTTTTCCCGTTACGTGCAATTGCAGCAGCAGCTGCTCGCGACGCAGCGCTCGCTGGCGCAGGCGCGCCGCGCGAAATACACGTTCGCGAGCTTCGTCGGCACGAGTTCGGCGAGCCTCGAGACGAAGCGCCAGGCGCGTCGCGCCGCGCAGGTCGATTCGCCGGTGCTGCTGCTCGGCGAAACCGGCACCGGCAAGGAACTGCTCGCGCATGCGATTCATGCGGCGTCGGCGCGCGCGCTCCAGCCGCTCGTGACGGTCAACGTCGCCGCGATTCCCGATGCGCTGCTCGAGACCGAATTCTTCGGCGCGGCGCCCGGCGCCTATACGGGCGCCGACCGCAAGGGGCGGGTCGGCAAGTTCGAGCTGGCCGACCGCGGCACGCTGTTCCTCGACGAGATCGGCGACATGCCGCTGCCGCTGCAGGGCAAGCTGCTGCGCGTGCTGCAGGACAAGGAATTCGAGCCGGTCGGCTCGAACCGCATCGTGCGCGCCGACGTGCGGATCATTGCGGCGACGTCGGCCGACCTGCCGGCGCTCGTGGCGGCCGGCCGCTTCCGCGCCGATCTCTATTACCGGCTCAACGTGCTGACGATTCACGCGCCGCCGTTGCGCGAGCGCGCGTCCGACATCGCGGCGCTCGTCTACGCGACGCTCGAGGAGCTCGCTGCGCAGCACGGCCGCGCCGCGCACTGCGAGCTCACCGACGATGCACTGCGGATGCTGTGCGCGTATCCGTGGCCCGGCAACGTGCGCGAGCTGCGCAATACGCTCGAGCGTGCGCTGATGCTGTCCGACCGTTCGGTGATCGACGCGCGGGCGCTCGCGCCGTTTCTCGGCCCCGCGCGCGCGCAGCCCGACGGCATGCCGTCCGCGCAGGCGGCGGCCGAACCTGAAGCGGGCGCGGCGCCTGCCGCACCCGTTGTGTCGTACGCGGACGCATTGGCCGCATGGGAGCGCCAGTTCCTCGCCGACGCGCTCGCCGCCTGCAACGGCAGGGTGGTGGAGGCGGCCGCGCGCGTCGGCATCGGGCGCGCGACGTTCTATAAGAAGCTGGCGGCGCTGGGCATCGACTGGTAGCGCCGCGCGTTTTCGGCGCGGCTGGAACGAGGAGGCGACGATGAAGCGAACCTGCATCGCGTGGTGGGTGGCCGTGACCGTGGCGGCGCCCGCGCTCGCGCAACCGGATGCGGCGGGCGAACAGACGATGCGGCGCAATTGGTACAACGACCCTTTCGTCGCGTTGTCGCGCGACGTCGCCGAATGCCCGCTGCCGCTCGGGCCGTGGATGACCCGCGCGGAGATGGAGGACGACGCGCATTACCGCGCCGAGCGCGGCACGACCTGCTGGCTCGCGCATCGCTGCACGAAGCCGAATTCGTATATGTATGACGCGCCGATCGCGGATGCGGCGAAGGCGCACTTTGCCGGCTCGACGCGGCTGAGCGGCACGAGCTTGTGGATCACCGTGCAGCGGCGCTTCATCTACGTGGAAGGGTGCGCGGACACGTCGCTCGATCGCGCGGCGCTGCAACGCGAATTGGCGGCGCTGCCCGACGTCGAGCAGGTTTTCGTTCGCATCACCGACGATCCGCGCCGGTCGGTGCCGTACAAGACTCGCGCGCAACCCGACCGGGCGCCGAATTGACGAGCGTGCCGGGGCGCATGGCATACTCGCGACATTTAAAAAAAGGTTGACGGAAAGAACAATGAAACACATGCTTGCGTCGGTCTGTCGAAGGCCCGAAGCGTTGCTGCGGCGGGCCGGGGCGATTGCCTTGCTGGCGGTGCTCGGGGGATGCGGCGGTACTGCCCCGCTGTTTACTTCGGATGGCCGTCCGACCACGTTGGTGCAATGCACGAGCGGCGATTCCTGGGGCAATTGCACGGACAACGCGCGCGCCACCTGCAACGGTGAATTCGACGTGCTTCAGCAATCGGTCGACGGCGGCGTGCGGAGTCTTCTCTTCGCATGCAAGAGAAAAAGCGGTTATTGATCCCGTTTTCGCAGCCGGAGAAATCTCCCGATCGCGCAGGGCCCTTTTCTATTTGCTTCGAGTCACCTATTTTTCATAAATAACACTCAGGGAATCCCATCCATATGGCGACCTACCGGCAACTGACAGCGCAACTCGAAAAACTTCAGCAGAAGATCGATAAGGAACGCGAAAAGGCGATCACCGACGCGATCGCTGCGATCCGGGCGAAAATCGAGGAATTCGACATTACGCCGGAGGAGCTCGGTTTCCGTTCCACAGGGGCCCCTGTCAAGGCCAAGCGTCCGTTGCCGCCGAAGTATCGCAATCCGAAGACCGGCGAAACGTGGAGCGGCCGCGGGCGCGCGCCGGCATGGCTCGGCAAGAACCGCGCGCGTTTCCTGATCAAGGACTGATTCCCGAAAAGTCTCACCTTTCACGCGCTGACTGACGGTGCGCATGGCCGAATGGCCATCGCACCGTTTTGTTTTGGTGCGCGCGCCGATCATTTGAGTCCCCTGCAGCGTGACGCGCTGATGCGCGATCGCCGCTCGCCGTTTCGGCAAATCGCTGCGATTTATCCGCGTTTCGCGCCGATTTCCGGTAAACAGCTGCGCAAACGCATGTCGCGCGTGCGTATCCGCAGGCGAATTGCGCGGTGCATGTGTCGAGGATGTTTCCATCACCTTTCGCCGTTTCGCGCATTCCCATGCGCAATTCCCGAACCTTCTCACCTTGGCTCCTGTAAATCCTCACCATTGCCGGACCGGCGCGGAGCAACGCATTTGCGTTTCGCGTGACGCTGCATGCCGGATGCCCGTGCATGGTGCACGGCTTGACCCAGGTCGAGTAGCTGGCCGTTCGGCATATAGGCAGCCGCGGGCGGTTCGCCTATGCTTTGAATTCGCGTCGGCCGGAGGGCGGCTCGTCGAGCCGCATCCGGGTCCGGCCGTCTTTCGTTACCGTATGGAGCCGATGTGACCGTTCGCCATCTCGATGCGCTGTTCCAGCCTAAATCCGTTGCGGTCGTCGGCGCGTCGTCGCGCGCGGGCAGTATCGGCGCGATGGTATGGGCGCGCGTGCTCGACGGCGCGTTCCAGGGGGCCGTGTGGCCCGTCAATCCGAAATACGACGCGCTGAACGGCTACAAGGTCGTGCCGGATGTCGACCGGTTGCCCGCGCCACCGTCGGTCGCGGTGATCTGCACGCCGCCCGCGACGTGGCCCGGCATCGTGCACAAGCTCGGCGTCCTCGGCGCGCGCGTCGCGGTGATCGTCGGCGAGGCGCGCACGGGTGCGCATCGCGCGGCGCTCGATCGCGCGCTCAAGGCGGCGAGGCCGTTCGTCCTCCGTATCGTCGGGCCGGGTAGTCTCGGCGTGCTGTCGCCGGCGCGGCATGCGCATTTCGGCGCGCCGGCGTATACGGTGCGCTCGGGCGGCGTCGCGTGGGTATCGCAGTCGAACGCGTTGACGAACGCCGTCCTCGGCTGGGCGGATGCGCGCGGCCTCGGCTTCTCGCACGTCGTGGCGCTCGGCGGCGAGGCCGACGTCGATGCGGGGGACGTGCTCGACTACCTTGCGAGCGATCCCGGCACGCGCGCGATCCTGCTCGAGCTCGACAGCGTGCGCGCCGCGCGCAAGTTCATGTCGGCGGCGCGCGCGGCCGCACGCAACAAGCCGGTGCTCGCATTGCGCACCGGCCGCGCGGACCCGGGCGACGCGCTGTACACGGCGGCGTTCCAGCGCGCGGGGATGGTGCGGGTCGACGCGCTCGACGATCTGCTCGACGAGATCGAGACGCTCGGCGTCGGCCGCGTCGCCGCACGCGGCGCGGCGACGCTCGTGACGAGCGACGCGGGCGTCGCGAAGCTCGCGGTCGATGCGGTCGCGGAGGTGCGCGACGTGCTGGCCGAATGGCCGGCTGCGGCAACGGCGGCTGTCGCGCAAGCGCTCCCGCACCTCGATGCCCCCGGCAATCCGCTGACGCTCGGCGACGATGCGCGCCCCGAGCATTTCGGCGCGGCGATCCGCGCGCTCGCGCCGTTTCCGCAGACCGGCACGCTGTTCGTCGTGCATTCGACGTCGCACAGCGCGCCGGCCGACGCGGTGGCGCGCACGCTGATCGACACGCGCCAGCACGCGCATCGCGGCATCCTCGCGTGCTTCTTCGGCGCGGTCGATGCGTCGACGCGCGACGCGCTGCACGCGAACGGCATTCCCGTGCATACGACGCCGCGGCGGCTGGCGCGCGCGTATGCGCGTCTTGTCGATTACAACCTCGGCCGCGAACTGCTGATGCAGACGCCCGAAGGCACGCCGCCGCAGCCGGCGGCATGCGTCGCGTCCGCACGGGAGGCGGCGCGCGGGTGGCTCGACGCGGGGCGGCACGAACTTGCCGGCGAGCCTGCGCTGCAATGGCTGGCGCATTTCGGCCTGCAGGGCGCGGCGCCGTCCGACGAGCCGCGCGATGCCGTGGTCGTCGACGTGACGGTCGACATGCACGACGACCCGAATTTCGGTCCGGTATTCCGCTACCTGGTGCCCCCCGCGGACGGCGTGTCCGCGCCGTTCGTCGTCTACGGGCTGCCGCCGCTGAACACGGTGCTTGCACGCGCGGTGATGGAACGCTCGCCGTATGCGCGCCGCGCGCCGGTCGAACCCGCGCTCGGCGCGTTCACAGCGCTGTCGCAGGTGGTGTGCGACGTGCGCGAGGTGGTCGCGCTGTCGGTCACGCTGCGCGTGCTGCCCGACCGCGTGCGCGTGATCGCGCCGCGCATCATGCTGGCGGAGGGGCGCAGCCGGCTCGCGATCATGCCGTATCCGCGTCATCTCGAGCAGACGCTTGCGTGGCAGGGCGACACGATGACGATCCGGCCGATCCGTCCGGAAGACGAGGCCGCGCACAACGAACTGCTCGGCGCGATGACGCCGGAGGATCTGCGGATGCGTTTCTTCGGCGCGGTGCGCAGCTTCGATCACTCGCAGCTCGCACGCATGACGCAGATCGATTACGACCGCGAGATGGCGTTCATCGCGTCGGTCGACGACGGGGCGGGCCGGTCGCACACGCTCGGCGCGGTACGAGCGGTGACCGACCCGGACAACGAGACGACCGAGTTCGCGATCGGCATTCGGCCCGACCAGAAGGGCAAGGGGCTCGGGCGTCTGTTGATGGCGCGCATCATCGAGTACGCGCGCTCGCGCGGCACCGCGTGGATGATCGGCGAGGCGCTGCGCGAGAACACCGCGATGATCGCGCTCGCGCGCGCGTGCGGGTTCACGATCACCGCGACAGAGGAGCCCGGCATCGTGGGCTTCAGGATGAAGCTGCAGGCGTGACGCGCGGCGCTTCTCGCCCTTTGCCGAATACGGCGTGCCGCACACCTATTCGCCCCGGATCGGATTGTGGGCGAAGGCGAGCAACGACGCCTTCGCACCCCCAACGTGTCAAAGGTGAGCTTTTTCGGGGGGCGTGCGTGAGCCTTTCCGGGAACGCGGGGGTGAGCTGTTTCGGGAGCCTTCGGTGAGCCCTTTCGGGAAGGGCCGGTGAGCGTCTCCGGGAGACGCCGGTGAGCTTTTCCAGGACTCAATGGTGAGCCTTTCCGGGAAGCCTCGGTGAGGACTTGCAGGAAGCACGGGTGAGCTGCTCCGGGAGCCCTCGGTGAGCCCTTTCGGGATATGCAGGTGAGCCCTTTCGGGACGTGCAGGTGAGTGCTTGCGGGAGGCTGAGGTGAGATTTTTCGGGAGCCCGTTTCGGCGGGGCTCCCGTGGGCACGGCGCCGGCCGTCGCGATGCGCGCGCCGGTGTCGGCCGTGCCGGGGGCCCGGTCAGGCGGCCAGTTTCGTCGCCGCGTCGTTCACCTGCTCGCGCGAGATCGCGAGTTCGGTCAGGTGCGCGTCCGCGTACACGGCGCCCGTTTCGTGCTCGAGACGGGCGATCGTCAGCGCACAGCGAGCCAGGTCCTTCGGCATCGCGATGAAGCGCTTGACGGACTCGCCGGCCTTGAACGCGTCGAACAGCGCGCCACGGACGTCGTCCGGCAGCGTCTTGGTCCATTGATACGGCTTGCCGTTGAACGTGATCGACGGCGGCAGCGTGCGTTCCTTCTTGGTCGCCGTGATGAGCCCGTAGGTGCGGGCGGCGTCGCCGATCTGGTCGGGCGAGAAGAGCTCGTCGGGCGTGATGTCGAACTGCTCGATGTAGTTTTCGATCGCCAGCATCGCGGCAGCGCGGTCGTCGCGCTTCTTCTGCGCACGCGCGACGATGTCGCGCAGTTCGTCCGCTTCTTCGGGCGTGATCGTGAAGCTTGCCTGCTTCTGCTGAAGTTCGGAGAAACGCTGGAATTCGAGATCGTTCAGAAGTTTGGCCATGACATTCATCAGACACGACAGCCGGCATCGCCGGCCGTCGTAGTTTTGGAGAGGGCCGCTATTCTAGCGTAGCGACCCTGCATGGCGCGGCCGTGCGAAGCATCGCGACACCACGCGATACGTGCGTCGTCGCGCGTGCCGCGTCGCGGCGCGCGTTGCCGCCGCACCCGCATCGGTCCGGCGCGGGCGGGGCCGCCGGTCAGTTCACGTCGATGCGGCTCATCGACAGCGTCGCGGCGGTGGCGCGCAGGCGCTCGAGGGCCGCGTCGACGGAAGGCGCCGCGTGCGCGTCGATGCGGCGCATGTACGGACAGGTCAGCGCGGCGATCGCGTGGCCGGCCGGGCCGACGATCGGGACGCTGATGTCGACGACGCCATATGCCTGGCGGCTGTCGCTGCACAGGAAACCGTCGCCGCGGATCGTCTGGCCCGCCTGCGCGAGCGCCTCTCCGTCGAGCGGCGCCTCGCCCTTGACCCTGCGGTGCTCAGCCAGCATATGCGCGCGTTGATCCGAGGCCTGGAAAGCCAGCATGACGCGTCCCGACGCGGTATCGGCGAGCCCGATGCGCGAGCCGAGCCGCACCGACACGCCCCACGGGCCGGGGCCGTCCACCTGCGCGATCACGAGCAGGTTGCCGTGGTCGTAGATGGCCAGGTGACAGGACTGTTCCGCTGCATCGGCGAAGCGCTGCATCGGCGGCAGCGCTTCGGTGATCAGGCGGCTCATCGGCGGATGGCGGTGGGCGAGCGCGAACAGCTTGAGGCTGAGCGTGTAGCGGTCGCCGCCCGTCGAGCGCATCACGTAGCGGCGCGCGACCAGGCGCTCGAGCATCCGGTAGATTTCGCTCGCGTTGCGGCCGAGTTCCTTCGTGATTTCGGTACGGGTGAGCCCTTCCTTCTGTTCGGACAGGAGTTCGAGGATGTCGAGCCCCTTGTCGAGCGCGGGGGCGCGATAGCGTTCAAGTCCCCCGCCGTCTCCATGGGCGTCGTTACCGGGGGACCGGTCGTTGATCATCTGCATCGTCTTGGTATCGTGGGTCGGTGAAATGCTCACGATCGGTCGGCAGCGCACGCGCAACGGCTCTGCAACGCCCATGTGCCAAGCCCGTGCGCGCCGGCGAGCGCACTTCGATCGAGCATAACAATAAACAATTGCGAATCAATTCGGCAGATTCTTACCGATTATTACCAATTGGGAACGGGTGAGTGACCACTTTCGGTGATAAATATGACAAGAATATGCATGTTTATTTTATGCGATGAAATAGTCGCAGTGAACCGATCACGCCCGTATGGCGAGTATTCATGTCGTGTTGCCCGGGGGAGCTGGCCGGCGCCCGCTGCCGCGTGACACCGGCACGGAACCTCGATGCTGCGCCGCAAGGCCAGCATGCGCTGCAATAGTCGGTATCCGTCGCGGGTCATTTCATGGCCGGCGGCGGGTGGTACAAAGTACGGCAGGCAAGCGCAGAAGCGCGCCATGCGGGCGGCCGGCAACGGTGGCCGCCGAGCGCGCCCGTTTCGCCGGCGTCGATCCGCACACCGACGGCCGCCTGTGCGTTGCGCGTGGCGGCAGGCCTTTGCGTGCGTCGGTACCCTGTCACATCCGATCAGAGAGGTTGAACTCGATGAAACTGCTTCGCTATGGCCCGCCCGGCCAGGAAAAACCCGGCATGCTCGACGCGGACGGCCGGATTCGCGATCTGTCGGCGCACGTCGCCGATCTCGCCGGCGACGCGCTGTCCGATGCCGGACTCGCGCGGCTGCGCGCGCTCGATCCGGCGACGCTGCCGCTCGTGCCCGGCGAGCCGCGCATCGGCCCGTGCGTCGGGCGGATCGGCAAGTTCATCGGCATCGGGCTGAACTACGCCGATCACGCGGCCGAAGCAGGCATGCCCGTGCCGAAGGAACCGGTCGTGTTCGGCAAGTGGACGAGCTCGGTGTGCGGCCCGAACGACGGTATCGATATCCCGAAAGGCTCGGTGAAGACCGACTGGGAAGTCGAGCTGGGCGTCGTGATCGGCGCGCCGTGCAAGGACGTCGACGAGGCGCGCGCGCTCGACTACGTGGCCGGCTATTGCGTGGTCAACGACGTGTCCGAGCGCGAATGGCAGCTCGAACGCGGCGGCCAGTGGGACAAGGGCAAGGGCTTCGACTCGTTCGGCCCGATCGGCCCGTGGCTCGTCACGCGCGACGACGTGCCCGATCCGCAGCGGCTCGACCTGTGGCTCGAGGTCGACGGCCATCGCTACCAGCAAGGCAATACACGCACGATGGTGTTCACGGTCGCGCAGCTCGTCGCGTACCTGTCGCGCTGCACGCGCCTGCAGCCGGGCGACGTGATCACGACCGGCACGCCGCCGGGCGTCGGCATGGGCATCAAGCCGGCGCCGGTGTACCTGAAGCCCGGGCAGACGGTGCGGCTCGGCGTCGAAGGGCTCGGCGAGCAACTGCAGCGCACGCGCGCCGCGCAATAGCCATTCGCGCGGCATGCCGATACGCTCCGGCCGCGCGCAGCGAGGCGGTTGACGCATGCGAAAAAGCAAAGGCCCGATTTGAACTGAACCCCAAGAGTTGGACATAGATCCGACCCTTGGGGTTTTTTCATGTTGAAGCACGACGACGCCTTGAATGGCTCGACGGCGCGCGCCATTGCGTCGCAACCGGCGGCGCCTACCTGCCGGACAGCTTCCGCCACATCGTCGTCTTGCTGATGCCGAGCATCGCGCATGCGCGATCGCGATCGCCGCCGCATGCGTCGAGCGCCGCGCGGATCTCGTCGGCTTCCGCGCGGCGGCGGCGCGCCTGCAGCGTCGGCGCATCGTCCGGATCGTCGCGCGCATCGGCCGGGTTCGCGAACAGTTCCGGCGCGATGGCCCGCAGTGCGTCAGGATCGAGCACGCCGCACGTCCCGGCCTGCCCGGCGTCGCCCGCTTCCTCCGCCAGCTCCACCGCGATCCGCTCGATCACGTTCTGCAATTCCCGCACGTTGCCGGGCCACCGGTAGCGCATCAGGATCGCCTGCGTCGTGTCGAGCACGCGCGCCGCGTCGCCCGCATCGCGCAGGGCGTCCGCGAGCCGCGGCTCGCGCCGCGCGGCCTGTACCAGCAGCGCGGCGGCGAGCGCGGGAATGTCGGCCGGGCGCTCGCGCAGCGGCGGCAGCCCGACGTTCAGGATGTTGAGCCGGTAGTAGAGGTCCGCGCGGAACGTGCCGTCCTCGACGGCCGCCAGCAGCGGCCGGTGCGTCGCGGCGATCACGCGCACGTCGATGCGGATCGGCTCGGTCGAGCCGAGGCGGATCACCTCGCGCTCCTGCAGCACGCGCAGCAGCCGGCTCTGCAGCGACGGCGGCATCTCGCCGATCTCGTCGAGAAACAGCGTGCCGCGATGCGCGGCCTCGAACAGGCCCGTCTTGCCGCCGCGCCGCGCGCCGGTGAACGCGCCCTCCTCATAGCCGAACAGCTCGCTTTCGAGCAGCGCTTCCGGAAACGCGCCGCAGTTGATCGCGACGAACGGATAGCTGCGCCGCGCGGACAGCGCGTGCAGGCTCTGCGCGATCATCTCCTTGCCGGTGCCGCTTTCGCCGAGCACGAGCACGGTCGCGTCGGATTTCGCGTAGCGGCGCGCGAGGTCGCGCACGCGCGTCATCGGCGCGGACGCGCCGACCACGTCGTCGAGCGTATAGCGCGCCGCGAACTGCTGCGTGCCCGGCTGCGAGCGCAGCGCACGGTCGAGCCGTTCGACCGCGCGCGATTCCTGGAAGGTCAGCACGCTGCCCGACGTGACGCCGCGATCGACGAGCGGGCCGCGATGCACGACGTAGCGCACGCCGCGCACGGTCGCGAGCGCATCGCCGTCGTCGCCGCGCAGCGTGCGCAGCTCCGGCGTCAGGTCGACGAGCGCGCGCCCGACGGCCGCCGCGGGTTCGACCCCGAGCGCCAGCGCGAGCCGTTCGTTGATCGCCTCGACCCGGCCGCGCGCATCGAGCGCGACGACGCCGTCGCGCAGGTGCTGGAGCAGGTTGTCGAGGCGCTGGCGGCGCAGCGCCTCCGCGTGCGTCGCATAGGCGACCTCGAGCGCGGTGTCGACGGCCTTGCGCACCGACGCATGCGAATACAGGAACACGGCGCCCATGCCGACGCTCGCGGCGAGGTCGGTGACGAGGCCGGGGCCGACGATCGTCTCGATGCCGCGGTCGCGCAGGTCGTGCACGCAGGTTTCCGCTTCCTGAGCGGACTGATATGACGCAAACTCCACGTCGAGGCCGTACGCGGCGACGAAGCGGCGCACCTCGGGCGGCGTCTCGCCGACGCTGACGAGCGCGATCCGCGACGCGTCGCGGCGGGCGCGCGCAAGCGCCTGCATCACGTCGAAGCCGGTCGGCGAGACGACCACGACCGGTACGCTCGCGCGCGTCTTCAGGAAGCCGCCGTTCGAGCCGGCCGCGACGATCACGTCGGGCCGCGCGGCGCCGGCCTCGGCGATTGCGTTGAGCGCCTCTTCATACGCGCGCGACACGATGCGCACGTCGGCGCGCTCGTCGAATTCGCCGGCGATCTCGCGAAAGAGGTCCCGCAGGCGGCTGATGCCCATCGCCCAGACGCGCGGGCGCACCGCGCGGTCGGCGGGGCCGACGGGCTTGATCGAGGAGAGGTCCATGACGACCGATTATGCGCGCGCGATTTCATTTTTGGAACGTGAAGTTTCTAAATTGAAATCATTCGACCACGGTGGCATGCGGCCGGTTGCTTAAGAATCAGTGGGTTAGCGACGACATACGAGCTGGCCCGGTACTTGCTGTGTAGCAGGCATTCCATCAGGAGGCCGTTCATGAGCAACACGCATCTTCAAAGCGCCGGCGCGAAATTCCGCGCGGCAGTCGCGGCCGAGCAGCCGCTGCAGGTGGTCGGCGCGATCACCGCCTACGCGGCCAAGATGGCCCAGGCCGTCGGCTTCAAGGCCGTCTACCTGTCGGGCGGCGGCGTCGCCGCGAATTCGCTCGGCATCCCCGATCTCGGCATCAGCACGATGGAAGACGTGCTGATCGACGCGAACCGGATCACCAACGCGACCGACCTGCCGCTGCTCGTCGACATCGATACGGGCTGGGGCGGCGCATTCAACATCGCGCGCACGGTCCGCTCGTTCATCAAGGCCGGCGTCGCGGCCGTGCACCTCGAGGATCAGGTCGGCCAGAAGCGCTGCGGCCATCGTCCGGGCAAGGAAGTCGTGCCGACCGAAGAAATGGTCGATCGCGTCAAGGCCGCGGTCGACGCGCGCACCGACGACCAGTTCGTGATCATGGCCCGCACCGACGCGGCCGCCGCCGAAGGGATCGACTCGGCGATCGAACGCGCGGTCGCCTATGTCGAGGCCGGCGCGGACATGATCTTCCCGGAAGCGATGAAGACCCTCGACGACTATCGCCGCTTCAAGGCGGCGGTCAAGGTGCCGATCCTCGCGAACCTGACCGAATTCGGCTCGACGCCGCTCTTCACGCTCGACGAGCTGCGCGAGGCGAACGTCGACATCGCGCTGTACTGCTGCGGCGCGTATCGCGCGATGAACAAGGCCGCGCTGAACTTCTACGAGACGCTGCGCCGCGACGGCACGCAGAAGGCGGCCGTGCCGACGATGCAGACGCGCGCCGAGCTGTACGACTACCTCGGCTATCACGCGTACGAGCAGAAGCTCGACGAGCTGTTCGCGCAGGGCAAGAAGTAACGCGGCCCGCCCCCCACGAGACACGATTCTGAGCTTTGCATGGGGCCAGAGTGCGCTTTGCGTGGGACCGGAGTAAGTGCTGAAGCACTAACACCGGTCGACAAGCGCTGAAGCGCCAACACTGGCCGACAAATTGGAGAACGGAAACATGAGCGAGACGAAAGACGCAGCAGCACCGGCCGCCGCAGGCGCGTTCAAGCCGAAGAAGTCGGTCGCGCTGTCGGGCGTGACGGCCGGCAACACGGCCCTCTGCACGGTCGGCAAGACCGGCAACGACCTGCACTACCGCGGCTACGACATTCTCGACGTCGCCGAGTCGTGCGAGTTCGAGGAAATCGCGCACCTGCTCGTGCACGAGCGGCTGCCGAACCTGACCGAACTGGCCGCCTACAAGTCGAAGCTGCGCGCGATGCGCGGCCTGCCGAGCGCGCTGAAGGCGGCGCTCGAGCAGATCCCGGCGTCCGCGCACCCGATGGACGTGATGCGCACGGGCGTGTCGGTGCTCGGCACCGTGCTGCCGGAGAAGGACGATCACAACCTGCCGGGCGCGCGCGACATCGCCGACCGCCTGATGGCGTCGCTCGGCTCGATGCTGCTGTACTGGTATCACTTCTCGCACAACGGCAAGCGCATCGAGACCGAAACCGACGACGATTCGATCGGCGGCCACTTCCTGCACCTGCTGCACGGCAAGGCGCCGTCGAAGTCGTGGGTCGAGGCGATGCACACGTCGCTGATCCTGTACGCGGAGCACGAATTCAACGCATCGACGTTCACGGGCCGCGTGATCGCGGGCACGGGCTCGGACATCTACTCGGCGATCACCGGCGCGATCGGCGCGCTGCGCGGGCCGAAGCACGGCGGCGCGAACGAAGTCGCCTACGAGGTCCAGAGCCGCTACCGCTCGCCGGACGAAGCGGAAGCCGACATCCGCCGCCGCGTCGAGAACAAGGAAGTCGTGATCGGCTTCGGCCACCCGGTCTACACGATCTCCGATCCGCGCAACAAGGTGATCAAGGGCGTCGCGCACAAGCTGTCGAAGGAGGCCGGCGACCTGAAGCTGTACAACATCGCCGAGCGTCTCGAATCGGTGATGTGGGACGCGAAGAAGATGTTCCCGAACCTCGACTGGTTCAGCGCGGTGTCGTATCACATGATGGGCGTGCCGACCGCGATGTTCACGCCGCTGTTCGTGATCTCGCGCACGTCCGGCTGGAGCGCGCACATCATCGAGCAGCGCGTCGACAACAAGATCATCCGCCCGAGCGCGAACTACACGGGTCCGGAAGACCTGCAGTTCGTGCCGATCGAGAAGCGCTGACCCGCAAGCAGCGCGCGCCGGCCCCCGCCACGCGGGCGGCCGCCGCGCGCTGAACGTCATACCCTGGTTGCCCCCACATCATGAATACCGCCTACCGCAAACCCCTGCCCGGCACGTCGCTGGACTACTTCGACGCGCGCGCTGCGGTCGACGCGATCGCGCCCGGCGCCTACGACACGCTGCCGTATACGTCGCGCGTGCTCGCCGAAAACCTCGTGCGCCGCTGCGATCCGGCGATCCTCGCCGATTCGCTGAAGCAGATCGTCGAGCGCAAGCGCGAACGCGATTTCCCGTGGTTCCCGGCGCGCGTCGTGTGCCACGACATTCTCGGCCAGACGGCGCTCGTCGATCTCGCGGGCCTGCGCGACGCGATCGCCGAGCGCGGCGGCGACCCGGCGAAGGTGAACCCGGTCGTGCCTGTGCAGCTGATCGTCGATCACTCGCTCGCCGTCGAGTGCGGCGGCTTCGATCCGGACGCGTTCGCGAAGAACCGCGCGATCGAGGATCGCCGCAACGAGGACCGCTTCCACTTCATCGAGTGGACGAAGAAGGCGTTCGAGAACGTCGACGTGATCCCGCCGGGCAACGGCATCATGCACCAGATCAACCTGGAGAAGATGTCGCCGGTGATCCAGGCGCAGGACGGCGTAGCGTTCCCGGACACCTGCGTCGGCACCGACAGCCACACGCCGCACGTCGACGCGCTCGGCGTGATCGCGATCGGCGTCGGCGGGCTGGAGGCGGAGAACGTGATGCTCGGCCGCGCGTCGTGGATGCGCCTGCCGGACATCGTCGGCGTCGAGCTGACCGGCAAGCGCCAGCCCGGCATCACCGCGACCGACGTGGTACTGGCGCTGACCGAGTTCCTGCGCAAGGAAAAAGTGGTCGGCGCGTACCTCGAATTCCGCGGTGAAGGCGCGGCGAGCCTCACGCTCGGCGACCGCGCGACGATCTCGAACATGGCGCCCGAATACGGCGCGACGGCCGCGATGTTCTTCATCGACGGCCAGACGACCGACTACCTGCGCCTCACCGGCCGCAGCGACGAGCAGGTAAAGCTCGTCGAGACCTACGCGAAGCAAGCGGGCCTGTGGGCCGACACGCTGAACCACGCGCAGTACGAACGCACGCTGACGTTCGATCTGTCGTCGGTCGTGCGCAACATGGCCGGCCCGTCGAATCCGCACAAGCGGCTGCCGACGTCGGACCTCGCCGCGCGCGGGATCGCCGGCCAGTGGGAAGAGAAGGCGGGCGAGATGCCCGACGGCGCGGTGATCATCGCCGCGATCACGAGCTGCACGAACACCAGCAACCCGCGCAACGTGATCGCCGCGGCCCTGCTTGCGCGCAACGCGAACGCGCGCGGCCTGGTGCGCAAGCCGTGGGTGAAGAGCTCGCTCGCGCCGGGCTCGAAGGCGGTCGAGCTGTATCTGGAAGAAGCGAACCTGTTGCCGGAACTCGAGAAGCTCGGCTTCGGCATCGTCGCGTTCGCGTGCACGACCTGCAACGGGATGTCGGGCGCGCTCGATCCGAAGATCCAGCAGGAGATCGTCGAGCGCGACCTGTACGCGACGGCCGTGCTGTCCGGCAACCGCAATTTCGACGGCCGCATCCACCCGTATGCGAAGCAGGCGTTCCTCGCGTCGCCGCCGCTCGTCGTCGCGTATGCGATCGCGGGCACGATCCGCTTCGACATCGAGAAGGACGTGCTTGGCCACGATCAGGACGGCAAGCCGGTCACGCTGAAGGACATCTGGCCGACCGACGAGGAGATCGATGCGATCGTCGCGTCGAGCGTGAAGCCGGAGCAGTTCCGCAAGGTCTACGAGCCGATGTTCGCGCGCAGCGCCGACGCGGGCGAGCGCGCGGCGCCGCTGTACGACTGGCGCGCGCAGAGCACGTACATCCGCCGTCCGCCGTACTGGGAAGGCGCGCTGGCCGGCGAGCGCACGCTCAAGGGCATGCGTCCGCTCGCGGTGCTCGGCGACAACATCACGACCGACCACCTGTCGCCGTCGAACGCGATCCTCGCGAACAGCGCCGCCGGCGAATACCTCGCGAAGATGGGCCTGCCTGAAGAAGACTTCAACTCGTACGCGACGCACCGGGGAGACCACCTGACCGCGCAGCGCGCGACCTTCGCGAACCCGACGCTGGCCAACGAGATGGCGGTCGTCGACGGCGCGGTGAAGAAGGGCTCGCTCGCGCGCGTCGAGCCGGACGGCACGGTGATGCGGATGTGGGAAGCGATCGAGACGTACATGAATCGCAAGCAGCCGCTGATCGTCGTCGCGGGCGCCGACTACGGCCAGGGCTCGTCGCGCGACTGGGCCGCGAAGGGCGTGCGGCTCGCGGGCGTCGAGGCGATCGTCGCCGAAGGCTTCGAGCGGATCCACCGCACGAACCTGATCGGGATGGGCGTGCTGCCGCTCGAGTTCAAGCCGGGCACCAACCGGACGACGCTCGGCATCGACGGCACTGAAACCTTCGACGTGATCGGCGAGCGCAAGCCGCGCGCCGACCTGACGCTCGTGATCCATCGCAGGAATGGCGAGCGCGTCGAGGTGCCGGTCACGTGCCGGCTCGATACGGCCGAGGAAGTGTCGATCTACGACGCGGGCGGCGTGCTGCAGCGTTTCGCGCAGGACTTCCTCGAATCGTCGCAGGCGGCGGCTTGACCGAGTCACATTGGGATAACACGGACATGGCTCACATTCCTCAAATCAGGATTCCCGCGACCTACCTGCGCGGCGGCACCAGCAAGGGCGTGTTCTTCCGCCTGCAGGACCTGCCCGAGGCCGCGCAGGCGCCCGGCGCCGCGCGCGACGCGCTGCTGCTGCGCGTGATCGGCAGCCCCGATCCGTACGGCAAGCAGATCGACGGGATGGGCGGCGCGACGTCCTCCACCAGCAAGACGGTGATCGTGTCGAAGAGCACGCGGCCCGGCCACGACGTCGACTACCTGTTCGGGCAAGTGTCGATCGACAAGGCGTTCGTCGACTGGACCGGCAACTGCGGCAACCTGTCGGCGGCGGTCGGCCCGTTCGCGATCGGCGGCGGCCTCGTCGATCCGGCCCGCGTGCCGCGCGACGGCGTCGCGACCGTGCGGATCTGGCAGGCGAACATCGGCAAGACGATCGTCGCGCACGTGCCGATCACGAACGGCATGGTGCAGGAGACCGGCGACTTCGAGCTGGACGGCGTCACGTTCCCGGCCGCCGAAGTGCAGCTCGAGTTCATGGACCCGGCCGCCGAGGAAGAAGGCGCGGGCGGGTCGATGTTCCCGACCGGCAACCTCGTCGACGATCTCGCGGTGCCGGGCGTCGGCACGCTGAAGGCGACGATGATCAACGCGGGCATCCCGACGATCTTCGTCGAGGCCGAGGCGATCGGCTATACGGGCACCGAGCTGCAGGATGCGATCAACGGCGACGCGAAGGCGCTCGAGAAGTTCGAGACGATCCGCGCGCACGGCGCGCTGCGCATGGGCCTGATCGACACGCTCGACGAGATCGCGACGCGGCAGCACACGCCGAAGATCGCGTTCGTCGCGAAGCCGGCCGACTATGTCGCGTCGAGCGGCAAGCGCGTCGCGGCCACCGACGTCGACCTGCTGGTGCGCGCGATGTCGATGGGCAAGCTGCATCACGCGATGATGGGCACGGCGGCGGTCGCGATCGGCACGGCCGCCGCGATTCCCGGCACGCTCGTCAACCTGGCGGCGGGCGGCGGCGAGCGCCAGGCGGTGCGCTTCGGGCATCCGTCGGGCACGCTGCGGGTCGGCGCGCAGGCGAAGCAGGAAAACGGCGAGTGGACCGTCACCAAGGCGATCATGAGCCGCAGTGCGCGCGTGCTGATGGAGGGCTGGGTGCGCGTGCCGGGGGATGCGTTCTGACGCGGCGCGACCGGCCCGGTCTGTCGCGCGAAGGCTAGCCCGATCCCTGCGAAGCGGACCCCGCCGAGCAGGGATTTTTCATTTGCAGGGGGCGTCGCGAACGCCATCCGACCGCCAAGCATGGAGAACCGCATGCCGCTCGATTCGCCGCTGAAAGGCGTCCATCTCGTCGAATTCGAAGGCCTCGGCCCCGGCCCGCTCGCGGGCTGGATTCTCGCCGGGATGGGCGCGCAGGTCACGCTGATCGCGCGTCCGTCGGGCCGCACGAGCGCGCCGGACGCGCTGCAGGGCCGCGACGGCGACCTGCTGCGCGAAGGCAAGACGATCGTCCCGCTCGACCTGAAAACGCCGGCGGGGCGTGACGAAGCGCTCGCGCTGATTTCACGGGCCGACGCGCTGATCGAAGGGCTGCGGCCCGGCGTGATGGAGCGCCTCGGGCTCGGTCCGCAGGACTGCGCACCGCACAACCCGCGGCTCGTCTATGGCCGGATGACCGGCTGGGGCCAGGCGGGCCCGCTCTCGGCTGCCGCCGGCCACGACCTGAACTACGTCGCGTTGACCGGCCTGCTGTCGCTCGCCGCGCCGCGCGGCGACAAACCCGGCCTGCCGCCGACCGTCCTCGGCGATGCGGGCGGCGCGCTCGGGCTCGCGTTCGGGATCGTCTGCGCGCTGTTCGACGTGCGCGCGGGCGGGCCGGGGCGGGTGGTCGACGGCGCGATCGTCGACATCGTCGCGATGCTCGGCACGCTCGCGCTGTGGGCGCGCGCGAACGGCCAGCTCGACGGCGCGCAGCCGAGCCTGTTCCACGACGCGCCGTTCTACGACGTCTACCGCTGCGCGGACGGCGAATGCGTGACGATCGGCGCGCTCGAGCCGCCGTTCTATGCATTGCTGGTCGAACGGCTGGGGCTGACGGACGTCGATCCGGCGTCGCAGTATGACCGCGCGCGCTGGCCGGCGCTGAAGGCGCGTTTCGCGGAGGTGTTCGCGCGGCAGCCGTCCGCGCACTGGCGCGCGCTGCTGGAGGGCACCGACGCGTGCTTCGCGCCGGTGCTGAGCGTCGCGGAGGCGGCGCAGCATCCGCATAACGTCGCGCGCGGGATCTATTGCACCGATGCGGGCGGCAACGTGCGCGCGAAGGTCGCGCCGCGTTTCCTGCCGCTGGCGGGTGATGGTGCGGAGTAGGCGCGTCTGCATGCCGGTGTAGTTGCGCCTCCTCACGGGATGAGTGTCAGCGGCTCAGGCAATTGCGCAAGCTGTTGATGCGCGGCGCATCGGACCTTGCAGCGGCAGAGAGCTATGCCGGGCGCGATTCGCGCGGCAGGGCTTCGAGGGTGCGAGAAGACTAATTTTGGCGCTAAATTTGGTGCTAAATGACGTACGATTGGCTCTTATTTGAAGAAGGAGCCGAAATGCCTCACACGATCCTGGCAAGCGTTACGGCGAGCGTCTCCGAGCTGAAGCGGAACCCGATGGGAACCGTCGCGGCGGGAGAGGGTTTCCCGGTGGCGATCCTGAACCACAACGAACCGGCGTTCTATTGCATCCCGGCGAAGACTTGGGAGGCGATGCTCGAACGTCTGGAGGATATCGAAGACAACGCGCTGGCTGATGCGCGTATCAAGGAGAAGGCCGTCAAGGTCAAGCTGAATGACCTTTGAACTCGCATTTCTCGAACCCGCATTGAGAGAGTGGAAGAAGCTTGATCGCACAGTTCGCGACCAGTTCAAATCCAAACTCGCCGAGCGGCTTGAAAAGCCTCGCATACCCTCGGCAAAGCTGCACGGCCACCCGGATCGCTACAAGATCAAGCTACGCAGCGCCGGCTACCGACTCGTCTACGAAGTGCGCGACACGGAGGTCATCGTGCTGGTTGTCGCAGTCGGTCGGCGCGAGCGCGATGCAGTCCATCTTGCTGCAATGAAACGTTAGAACGAGACGCGCAGCGCATCGGCTGCGGCCGCTTGTCCGCATGCTTGGCCGTTCAGGTCGGGCGCGCCTCGTTGCCCTGCAGCTCGATTTCTGTCCGCGCAGCGCCTCAGGCCGTTTCCTCCGGCGCCCCCGGCACCTTTCCGTCGCCGACGCGGTTGATCGTGCCCTGCGCGATCGCGACGAGCCGCTCGTGATCGCCGTCGATGACGAACACGTGACACTGGCAGGTCGCCTGTTGCCGCCCCGCATAGACGAGCTTCGCGCGGGCGACGAGCGTGCCGTTCACCGCCGGCCGCAGGTAGTTGATCTTGTATTCGGCCGTGATGACGCGCGGCCCGAGCGCGAGCGCGCCGGCGAACGTCAGCGCGTTGTCGGCGAGGTAGCTGATGACGCCGCCGTGCACGTAGCCGTGCTGTTGCCGCAACTCGTCGCGCACGGGCAGGCACAGCGACACTTCGTGCTCGCCGATGTGCATCAGCTCCGTGCCGAGCAGCATGCTGAACGGTTGCGCCCGCAATGCGCCGCGGGCGTGATCCACGATGTCCGTCATCGACTTGCCTCGCAATGAGTGGCCGCTTGCGCTGAACTCTAGGAAGCGGGGCGCGGATAAGCAAGGAAATCTGTCCGCATTTCCTGCGATTGGCGGCGCCGCGCAGTGCGATTATTGCGTCGCACGTGCGCGACCTCCCTAATTTGGAGGAGATTCTCGGGCTTACCTGACCGGCGAGCCTAAAGTCCGCCCGGGAAATGCCGCTAACGCCGGGGCATTGCTCCATCGTCGCTTTCCAGGAATTTCCATGTTCAGCAAAATCAAGCTCGCGTCGGGTCTGCTCGGCGTGTTGACCATGTTCTGTCTCTTCATGCTGGCGGTCGAGGCGCTCGGCTTCTGGTCGCTCACCTCGACACGCAGCGGCGTCGACGACCTGTCGAACGTCGCGATCGCGCAGGTCGGCGCGGCGAACCAGGCGACCGAACGCCTGCTCGACGCGCGCATCAACCTGTCGCGCGCCGGCACGCGGATGGTGCGCGGCGGCCCGAAGCCGGACGACATCATCCGCCATGCGAGCGATTCGCTCGCCGAGGCGGACAAGGCATTCGCCACGCTCGCCGCGGCGCAGCCCGTCGACGAGGAGAACCGCACGCGCGTCGCGGCGCTCACCGACCGTTACCGGAAAATCCACGCGGCGCTCGTGGAACTCGTGCAGTTCCTCGACGGCGACAACATCCAGGCGTTTCTCGACCAGCCGACCCAGAGCATCCAGGATGCGTACCTGACCGAGCTGCATCGCTTCGTCGAGTACGGCAGCGCGTCGAGCCGCACCGCGCTCGGCACGATCGACGCGGGCATGAGCTGGTTCAAGTGGGTCGGCATCGTGCTGCTGGCCGCGATGCTGGCGAGCAGCGCGGCGATCTACGCGGCCGCGCGGCGCGCGGTCGTCGCGCCGCTCGACGAGGCGGGCCTTCATTTCGAGCGGATCGCGCAGGGCAAGCTCGACGAGGATGTGCGCGCCGGCGGCGTGTACGAGATCGACCGCATGCTGCGCGGGCTCGCCACGATGCAGGCGAGCATCGCGGAAACCGTGCGCGTCGTGCGCCACGCGTCCGACGCGATCCACCTCGGCGCGGGCGAGATCGCGAGCGGCAATGCGGACCTGTCGGCGCGCACCGGCACGCAGGCCGCGTCGCTCGAGGAAACCGCCGCGAGCATGGAGGAGCTGACCGCGACCGTGCGCCAGAACACCGACAGCGCCCGCGCGGCGAGCGTGCTGGCCGACGACGCGCTCAAGGCGACGAGCCACGGCGGCGGGGTCGTCGACAGCGTGATCGACAAGATGCGCGGCATCGCGCAAAGCTCGGGGCGCATCGCGGAGATCATCTCGGTGATCGACGGGATCGCGTTCCAGACCAACATCCTCGCGCTGAATGCGGCGGTCGAGGCGGCGCGCGCGGGCGAGCAGGGCCGCGGCTTCGCGGTGGTGGCGGGCGAGGTGCGCTCGCTCGCGCAGCGCAGCGCGCAGTCGGCAAAGGAAATCAAGACGCTGATCGAGGATTCGGTCGCACAGATCAACGGCGGCGCGGAGCTCGTCGAGCGCGCGGGCGAAGCGATGCGCACGGTGTCGACGTCGATCTCGCGCGTCGTGCAGACGATGACCGAGATCACGTCGGCGTCGGTCGAGCAGACCGTCGGGATCGAGCAGGTCAATCAGGCCGTCACGCAGATGGACCAGCTGACCCAGCAGAACGCGGCGCTGGTGGAGCAGGTCGCCGCGGCGGCCTCGTCGCTGAGCGACCAGACCACGCACCTGATGCAGGCGGTGTCGGTGTTCGAGCTCGGCGACGTGCGGGCGCTCGGCGGGCGCGCCGCGCCGTCGTTCGGTGCGCCGGCTTACGCGTCGGCGGGCAGCGCCGCGTAAGCGGTCGCGAGGTGGTAGGGCGTCGTCGACGGCATGTCGGCGCGCGCCACCTGCCCATCGGCCGTCTTGCACTCGAACCAGCCGCGCGGATGCAGGAAGCGCGCGGCGAAGCGCTCGATCTGCGCCGCCAGCGGCGCGGATGCCGGCGTGCCGCCGTGCGTCGCGAGCGCGCGCAGATACTCCGTCTGCGCCCAGATCCGCTGCGTGCCGTCCAGGCACGCGCCTTGTGCGTCGAGCGCGGCGCTGACGCCGCCCGTCTGCGCATCGACGCCGTGCCGTTCGGCGAACGCGAAGGCCCGCGCGAGCGCGTCGCGCAGGCCGGTATGCGCGACCCGCGCACCGGCCGCGTCGACCAGATAGAACCATTCGAATTGATGTCCCGGCTCGAAGCGGTTGTCCGCCGAGCCGAGCGGCAGCTCGGCGACGCAGCCGGTGGCCGCGTCGACGAATGTGCGCTCGACCGCCTGCGCGGTGCGCGCGAGCGCGTCGTCGAACGCGGCGTCGCCGAACGCGTCGGACGCGGCGAGCCACGCTTCCGTCAGATGCATCAGCGGATTCTGCAGCGGGCCGCTGCCCGACACCGAGAAATCGGCATAACGCGCGGCGTCGAGCAGCGCGTCGCCGCGTTGCGGCGCGAAGCGGTCTTGGATCAGCGCGGCCGTGTCTTCGGCGACCGTGCGCGCGGCGCGCTCGCCCGAGGCCGCGTGATAGGCGGCACAGGCGAACACGATGAACGCGTGCGTGTACAGGTCCTTGGTCGTGTCGAGCGGCGCACCGGCCGCGTCGATGCTGTAGTGCCAGCCGCCGTGGCGGGCGTCGCGGAAATGGCGGCACAGCGCGTCGAACAGCGTCGCCGCGTGATCGGCCTCGCCCGCCTGCGCGAACACGAACAGCTGCCGCGCGCAGGCCATCGCGCGATAGCGCTCGGCCGGCAGCGGCGCGTGGGTGGCCGGATCGACGGCTTCGAACGGCAACTGCAGCGTGCGTTCGAACCCTGAACCCCGCCAGATTGGCAAGACGACGTGCGCGAAATGGCGGCGCAGTTGAGCGGCCTGGGCGGAAGCGGAGTCGAAATCGGACATGACGGGGTTGGGCGCGTGAATCGAAACGTGTCGGCGCGCGCCGGATGCGCGCGGCCGGGGCCAAGGATAAAGCATTCGGCGGCCCGCACTGCAAAAAGGAGGGAAATCCGATGCTCGGCAACGTTGAACGCGTGATGCGGCTCATCCTGGCGGCGGCTCGGCGCTGTTCATGATCGTGTCGGCGTTCGGCTTCTTCGACGTGCTTGGCCCGCCGCACATCGTGCTCGATCCGTCGCGGGGCGTCGCGCGGGTCGTGTCGGGCATCGGCTTCCTCGGCGCGGGGGCGATCCCGCTGCGCGGCGAGATCGTGCGCGGGCTGACGACGGCCGCGGACCTCGAATACCAGGCGATTCGCGACAAACTGCGCGCGCTGCCCGGCGTGACGCGTTGCGACGACGGCAACGGCGGGTCCGGAGATGAATAGGCGACAGGTCATGCGACAATGCGCGGTCACTGATTCCGTTTGACGCCCCGGTCCCGCGTTCGCGGGGCCACGCATCCCGACCTCCATGACCGAATCCGTAGCCACGCCCCATTCCCGTTCCAACCGTCCGTCCGCGAAGCCGCGCCGTCGCGCTGCTGCCGCCGCGGGCCGCGCGCCGGCTCGCGCGTCGATACAGCCCGGCGGCGACGCGCATCGCGACGAGCGGACGCTCGACCTGTTCGGCGATCCGGTGATGGAGGCTGGCGAAGTGGCGCCGGCCGCGGTGCGCAGCGAGGCGGCCGAGGCCGCGGCGAGCGATGCGCCGGATCATCAGCAAGCGACGCTTGATGGGTTCGGCGCGTCGGAGGCGCGCGTCACGGACGGCGAAACCGATGACGGCGGTGCGCGGGAGGTGGCTGCGCCTGGCGGCGAGGTTGCTGCCGATGGCGTAACGGCGGAGGCCGGGCATGCGCCCGGGGCTGCTGACGCCGCAGCGGAGGCGGCGTTCGAGTCGACGGGGAAAGACATGCCGGCTCGTGCGGATTACGAACTGACCGCCGAGGCGGCGGTGGAAGTCGCCCCCGACGTGACGGCGCAGGATGTGTCGGTTCACACCACCGACGCCGCGTCGGCGGACCGCGTCGTGCCGAACAGTACCGAGGACATCGCGATCGCCGGTGCAGCGGCGACGCTGCCGCTTGCAGCGGCTGCCGCCGTTTCCACGAAAGATGACGGCGGCGCGGCAACGAAGCCGGCGACCCCGCGCGCGGCAGGCGCCCGTTCGTCGACGGGGACGAAGCGCCGCACGTCGACGGCAGCTGCCCGCGAAGCGGCCGCACAACCCGCGCCGGCAGCGGCCGACGCAGTTTCCGAGCCGCGCATGACCGCCCCTGCCGTGAGCGCCGAGCCTTCCGTCGCCGCGCCCGAACGCGACGCTGCGGCTGCGTCGGCCGCGCGGCCGGCGGCCTCCGCGGCGACGTTCGTCACGAAACCGTCGGCGGACCGCGCCGAGCCGTCGTTCGACGCCGATGCGCATCTGCGTCCGCTCTCCGACCGTCTCGCCGCATTGCAGGCGGAGACGACCGCGCTGCACCGCGCGGCCGATCGGGAAATGCGCCGGGTGAACCGCCTGTTGCTGGCGCTGGCCGTCGTCGTGCTGGCCGGGCTCGTCGCGCTGGTGATGCAGACGATGCAGTTGTCGCACCTGAAGCTCGGCGCCGTCGCCCAGCAGCAGCGAATCGATCGCCTGACCGCCGATCTGGCGACGCAGCAGGCCACGATCACGACGCTCGAGCAGCACAACGACGCGCTCCTGTCGCAAGTCGACCGCCTGGAACGCCACGCGAGCCGCCAGCCGGCGGTGGCGAAGCGGGTCCGTCGCGGCCGCTGAACGTTCAGACCCTACCTGGCGAGCCGCGCCGCGCCTGGATCGGCATGTGCAGCGCCTGGCTCGTCGTCGACCGGTTGCGGCAAATTGCTGCGGCACGCTGGCAGAGTCTAGGGAAAACCCTTAGAATGGAGTCCATCTAAGGGATAACCCTAGCCATACTTGTCGGGAGTCGCACATGAGCTTCATCCTCGCCCTGCTGCAAAAGATCGACGATCTCTTCGTTTCGCCGCACCTGCCGCTCGATGCGGAATACTCGTACGCCGCGCGTCGCGCCGAAGCCGAGCGCGTGCGCCAGTCGCACCTCGTGCCGCTTTGCCTGTACCGTCGCTGATTCGCTGATTCGCTGATTCGCTGATTCAGCGCGGCGCCCGCCGCACCTGCCCGCCCGTTTCCGCCGCCGCACCGCACGTGTGCGTGCGCGACCGTCCCGCTACACTGGAAGTCGGATTCCTCTCACGGCGACCGGGCCATGCTGCAGATGCGGCCGATGACGGCCGGTGAATTTCATGCGTACCGCACGCGAGCCATCGACGGCTACGCGCGCGACCTTGTCTCATCCGGGCAGAACGCCGTCGAAGACGCGCCCGCCCGCGCCCGGGCCTGTTTCGACACCTTGTTGCCGGACGGCCTGCTGACACCCGGCCAGATACTCGTCTCCCTTGTCGACGCCGCCGATGGCGATGCGCTCGGCGATCTCTGGTACGCGATCGTGACCGAAGGTCCGAACCGCACGCTGTTCATCTACGATCTCGAAATTGCACCGTCCAGGCGACGCCAGGGCTGGGCCACGCGCGTGCTCGACGCGCTCGAGGCCGAGGCGCGCCGGTACGGCGTGACCGAGATCGGCCTGTCCGTGTTCAATCACAACACGGCGGCGCGGGCGCTGTATCGCGCGTGCGGTTTCGTGCCGATCACGACGACGCTGATCAAGCCGGTCGTGTCGGGCTAACGACGAAGATTTGAATGCTCGCACGTGTAGCGTTTGCAGTTCGACACGCTTTCGCGTCAGAGCGCAGATTGGGTGGTAGTTCGCTTCGTATAGGCCTGTGAGCTCGATTCAACGTCTTGAGGGTGGCGCGCTCGAATCCGCAGACCAACTGGCACCCTGCAGCGCAGCTTATGATCGGCAGGCCAATGCTTTGGCACACTCGAATTGCTAAAAAAAGCCGAGGATAACGAACGATGGAGAACAAGTACGCCGCCGAACGCGGTAATCCGAGTGTACCCGCGTGCGCGCGCGCTTCCATTTCACTCCGATTCGATGGCCGCTTTTTTGGCCATGACTGGTAGTGCGACCAAGATATATCCCGCTGTTTCCGGCCGTCCGGATAATCATGGCAATTTTGATTATTCGAGCGCTCGACAACAGATGGGAAATGTTGGCCCTATACCGCCTGGACAATACTGGATTCAACCTTCCCAGATGTGGACAAATCGCTGGTACAACATCGATCCGCGTGCAGCGTGGGGAGATCACCGACTGACCATCCACGTGATGCCCGGCACCCAGACGTACGGTCGCGGTGGATTCTTTATTCACGGCGGCGATCACGCCGGGTCCGCCGGTTGCATCAATCTTCACGCAGGAATGGAGGATTTCGTTCGCGACATCGAGGCGGCAACGAAGGCTGCGTCGGAGTGCTACATTCCGCTGACGGTTCAATACTGACATGCGAAAGCACCCGTTGCGCATGTTGACCGGTGCGGCACTGCTGGTCATGCTCGTGCTCGTTTTCGCGTTCAATGCGATCAACCTCAAGGAGGCGTACGGCGACGGTCCGCCCTACTACGCACGCACAACCAACATGGACAAATGGACGGACCCGCTTCCGATGCTCGGTATCGTCGATGGAGCGATGTTGGTCGCGATCGGAGCGTACTTCTTCTGGATTCGTCGACATCGATGAACCGGTTCTCCAAGCGGCTCCATGCAAACGGGCCCGGCGAAACCGGGCCCGTCCTTTCCTCTCCTTTATTGCGCCGCGCTCCGTCGCGCGGCCCGCCGCGTCACCGCGCGCGCCCCTTCCATCTCCGCAGCAGCAGCGCGTTCGTCACCACGCTCACGCTGGAAAACGCCATCGCCGCGCCCGCGATCACCGGGTTCAGCCAGCCGAGCGCCGCGAGCGGCACGCCGACCAGGTTGTAGACGAACGCCCAGAACAGGTTCTGCTGGATCTTGCGGTACGTGCGCTTCGAGATGTCGATCGCGTCAGCGACGAGACTCGGGTCGCCGCGCATCAGCGTGATGCCGGCGGTGTGCATCGCGACGTCGGTGCCGGTCGCCATCGCGATGCCGACGTCGGCCGCGGCGAGCGCGGGCGCGTCGTTGATCCCGTCGCCGACCATCGCGACGATGCCGTCATGCGTGCGCTTCAGTTCCGCGACGACGCGCGCCTTGTCGTCCGGCAGCACCTGCGCATGGACCTCGCCGATGCCGAGCGACGCCGCGACGGCCGCCGCGCTGCCGCGGTTGTCACCCGTCAAGAGCACGCTCGCGACGCCGCGCGCGGCGAGCGCCGCGATCGCGTCGCGTGCGCCGGGCTTCACGGTGTCGCCGAACGCGATCAGCGCGAGCGGCGCACGCGGCGCGTCGGCGCGCATCAGCCACGAGATCGTGTTGCCGGCGCGTTCGAGCTCGGCCGCGCGCGCGTCGAGCGCGGGCGGCACGGCGACGCCCAGCTCGTCGCGCCAGCGCGTGCTGCCGAGCGCCAGCAGCCGGCCGTCGACACGCGCCTCGACGCCGCGTCCGGCGACCGCCCGCGCGTCGGCCGCGACGCTCGCCGCGGTTGCGCCGCCGCGCGCCGCGACGTCGGCATGGTGCGCGGCGACCACGGCGCGCGCCAGCGGATGATCGCTGTGACGCTGCACCGCCGCGGCGAGCGCGAGCGCTTCGTCGCGCGGCAGGCCGACCGCGTCGAACGCGGTGACGGACGGCTTGCCTTCGGTCAGCGTGCCGGTCTTGTCGAACGCGATCACGGTCGCGCGCTGCGCGAGCTCGAGCGCCTGCGCGTCCTTGATCAGCACGCCGTGACGCGCGGCGACGCCGGTGCCGGCCATGATCGCGGCAGGCGTCGCGAGGCCGAGCGCGCACGGGCACGCGATCACGAGCACCGCGACCGCGTTGAGGATCGCGGTTTCCGCGCCCGCGCCGGCGATCAGCCAGCCGATCAGCGTCAGCGCCGCGATGCCGAGGATCGCCGGCACGAACACCGCGCTGACGCGGTCGACGAGCCGCTGGATCGGCGCCTTCTCCGCCTGCGCGGATTCGACCAGCCGGATGATGCGGGCGAGCGTCGTCTCCGCGCCGATCGCGGTGGTCTCGACGACCAGCGCGCCTTCGCCGTTGATCGAGCCGGCCGTCACCGGATCGCCGTCGTCCTTCGCGACCGGCAGGCTTTCACCGGTGATCAGCGATTCGTCGATGTGCGAGCGGCCCGACACGACCCGGCCGTCCACCGGCACCCGTTCGCCGGGCCGGATGCTGACGGCCGTGCCGACGCGCACCTGCGCGAGCGGCACGTCGCGTTCGACGCCGTGTTCGACGATGCGCGCGCGGTCCGGCCGCAGCGCGTTCAGCGCGCGGATCGCTTCGGTGGTCTGGCGCTTCGCGCGCGCTTCGAGCCATTTGCCGAAGCGCACCAGCGTGATGATCACGGCCGACGCCTCGAAATACAGATGGCCCGGATGCATGGGGTCGCGCAGCAGCATCCACAGGCTCAGGCCGTAGGCGGCCGACGTGCCGAGCGCGACGAGCAGGTCCATGTTGCCGGCGCGCGCCTTGATCGCGTGCCAGGCCGCGCGGTAGAAGCGTGCGCCGAAGCCGAACTGGACGACCGACGCCAGCGCCAGCTGGAGCCAGCCGTTGAGCATTGCGTCGACGCCGAACGGCGCGGCGAACATCGGCGCGATCAGCGGCGCGCTCAGCAGCGCTGCGGCGATCACGAGGTTGCGTTCGCGGATCGCTTCGCGGCGCTTGCGCGTGTCGGCGTCCGGTTTCGTGCCGGCGGGCGCGTCGGATGCGCCTGCCGACGGCGCGGCGGCGCGCGACGCCTGATAGCCGGCGGCCGTGACGGCGGCAATCAGCGCGGCCGGGTCGAGCGGGGCGACGCCTTGCACCGTGGCGCGCTCGGTCGCGAGATTGACGGATGCGCGGGCGACGCCCGGCACGTTCGCGAGCGCTTTTTCGACGCGGCCGGCGCAGGATGCGCAGGTCATGCCGCCGATGTCGAGCTCGACAGCGCCGGACGCGGCCTCCGGCGCGATGGCGGCCTCCGGTTCCGCGACCGGCGTCGCCTGGTAGCCGGCCTGCTTGACTGCGTCGACCAGTTGGGTGGTCGTCACGCCGGCCGCCGCGTCGACCGTGGCGCGCTCGGTCGCGAGATTGACGGACGCGCGGGCGACGCCCGGCACGTTCGCGAGCGCCTTTTCGACGCGGCCGGCGCAGGATGCGCACGTCATCCCGCCGATGTCGAGCTCGGCATGTAGGGCAGCGGGAGGCGGTGCGACGGCCGCGTCCGGTTCGGCGACGGGGCGCGCGACGAGTGTCGCGAGATAGCCGGCCTGCTTGACCGCGTCCGCCAGCCGGGACGCTGGAACGCCCGCCGCGTCGACCGTCGCGCGCTCGGTCGCGAGATTGACCGACGCGCGCGTGACGCCCGGCACGCCGGCCAGCGCCTTTTCGACGCGCGCGACGCACGATGCGCAGGTCATCCCTTCGATTTCGAGTTCGATTGGCGCGGTCGCGGTGGTGGCCGGCGATGCCGGCGCAGGCTCGTCGGCGTGGCGCCCGTTTGCGTCCGCCGGCTCGCGCAACGTCGCGCGATAGCCCGCGTCGCCGATCGCCTCGACCAGCCGGGCCGGATCGACCGTGTCGTGCGCGCTCACGGTGGCCGAGCGATCGTCGAGATCGACGATGGCGTCGACGACGCCCGGCACGCCGGCCAGCGCGCGCTGCACACGCCCGGTACAGCCGCCGCAATGCATGCCGTCCACCGTCAGCACGATCGTGTTCAGTGCCGCCGAGGCGATAGGTTCTGTCATGTCGGGTCCCCAAAAAACGCGGTCTGAGCCGCAGACAGGTCGAGTATCAACATTCCCATGGTGGGAAGGTCAAGCGGCAGCGGCGATGCGCCGCAGGGGCGACGCCCGGTCCGCCACGCCGCTTGGTGTACGAACAGATTACGGTCAACGCCGTCATAAAGCTGTTCAAGGGTTCCGGCTGTAAAATCCGATGCTTTATACAAACAATAAGGGCCGCGGGATGTTTGATTTCAAGAATGCCACCAAAGAAGCACTGAAGATCGAGTATGACCGCATCGCTCGTGAAATCGGCGACGATCAGTTTTTCACGAAAAAGGAACTGAATCACCTTCCCGAAATCCTGATGGACGGTGAGCAGGTGCTGGCCTTCTCGTCTGGAATGATGGATGGCAATACGTGGCTGATCGTGCTGACCGACCACCGAATCCTGTTCCTCGATAAAGGTCTGATCTACGGCCTCAAGCAGATCTCGATCAACCTCAACAAGATCAATGCGGTATCGGGAAAGACCGGCATGATGCTGGGTGAAATCCGCATCGAGGATGGCGCCAGTGAGCGGATCATCAAAAACGTCTGGAAGAAGACGGTCGTGCCGTTCACGAACAAGGTGAGAGATGCGATTCACGAGTACTCGCGCGCGGCGCATTCCCCCGCCGCCGCGTCCGCGCCGCCGGCTGCGGACGACGTCGTGTCGAAACTGGAGCGACTCGCCGCGCTGAAAGAGCGAGGAATACTGACCGACGCGGAATTCGCCGAGCAGAAGGCGAAGATCCTGGCGTAAAGGCACAGTGGCGGGTGGTACATGGCGGCCCATTGCACCGCCGCAAGCAATGGGTCCTTTTAAATCCAGTGCCGCCTGCGACCGTTTTACCCCCCCAAAAAGGGAAGGCGGTACTTTTCACTCCACGCCCGGACAGTCGATCTCCGGCACCTCGCTCGCGTTGACCTCCGGGTCGAGATTCGGCATACGACCTCCGCTGCAGTCCGACGGGTGCGCGATTCCGTCGCCGCACCCTGAGCCAGGAGCGGGCCATGTAACAACGCGAGCGGTCTCCGCACGCTCCTGTCGCCTTCCGCAGCCTTCATGCCGTCAACGGCGGCAATATCAGGCATTCGGCACATTGGGGAATGCCCCGAGGCGCTATGATACCGGCCTGACGATAGCGCCCACTGCAGTGAAATTGCAGCGTGGCCAGGCCGGGGCAGCCTTGATTGACCTTGTTTAGCCTTGGATTCGCAGTTTGCGAGTTGAGCAAGGCATTGATTTATAAAGAATTAGATACGGCCAAGAATCAATGATTAAAACCCGACGAGAATCCGTTTCTCTGCGGCGCGCCTGTGCGTCGCTGGCCATCGCGGCCCTCCTGGCCGGATGCGCCACCCAACCCGACGCGATTCCGCGCAAGACCGGCTGGATGCGTGCCGAAGTGGCCGACGCCTATATCTATGCGTACCCGCTCGTGATGATGGACGTCGCGAAGGACGCCGCCACCGGCGGCGACGGCGCGCAGCCCGGCCAGGCGCCCGTCAACACGCTGCGCCACGCGCAGGCGCTGCCGCCCGTCGGCGCGGTCAATCCGCCGCTGCCGGGCGTCGACACGCTCGATTCGACCGGCTGGCTCGACGTGGCCGCCGAGCCGGTGATCGTCACGCTGCCCGACACTCGCGGCCGCTACTGGGACGCCCGCGCGCTCGACATGTGGACCAACGTGCTGTGGTCGTCGAATTCGGCCGCGCGCGGCCCGCGCGGCGGCCCCCGATCGCAAACGATTGCCTTCGCCGCGAAGGACTGGCAGGGCACGCTGCCGAAGGGCGTGACGCGCGTCGACGCGCCGTCGCGCAACGCGTGGCTCGAAGTGCGCCTGCAGACGAGCGGCGGCCGCGACCTGACCGCCGTGAAGAAACTGCAGCGCGCGATCCGCGTGGTGCCGCTGTCGGTGTATACGGGCGCGGCGCGCGGCGCGTCGGTCGCGGTGCACGCCGGCAGCGCAGCCGCTGAGGCGGCGAGCGGCGGCACGCCGGCCGAGCAGGTCGCGGCGCTCGACCCGAAGGCGTACTTCACGCGCTTCGCACAGGCGCTGCAGGACAACCCGGCGCCCGCCGACGACGCGCATGCGCAGCAGCAGCTCGACGAAATCGGGGTGATGGCCGGCTATCCGGTGCTGTGGACGGGCGACCGCCTCACGGCCGCGACGGCGGGCGTCGCCGAAGCGCGCGCGCGGCTCGCGGCGCCACCGCCGAACCTGCTGAACGCGAACGGCTGGAGCTGGATCGGCGACACCGCCGGCAAGTACGGTCAGGACTACGCGCTGCGCGCCTACGCGGCCTACACGCAGTTCGGCACCGCGACGCGCGACGACGAGACGCTCGCGGTGGTGCGCGTCGACAGCGACGGCCATGCGCTGAACGGCGCGAACCGCTACACGCTGCATTTCGCGCCGAGTGCGCTGCCGCCGGTGCGCGCGTTCTGGACGCTCACGCCCTACACGATGGGCGGCGCGCTGCCCGACGTCGGCGCCGCCCGCCGCTCGCTCGGCGATCGCGACCGGCTGCGCCGCAACCGCGACGGCTCGATCGACATCGTCGTGTCGGCGACGTCGCCGGGCGGCGCGAACGCGGCGAACTGGCTGCCGGCGCCGCGCGCGGACTTCGCGCTGGCGCTGCGGCTCTACGCGCCGAAGCCGAAGGCGAGCGACGGCTCGTGGATGCCGCCCGTCGTCGTGCGCAAGTGAACGCGCCGCCGCCGCGCCGGTCCGACCGACAGGCGCGGCGGCGGACCCATCTGCGTTCCGTCATCCCCTGAGCCTATACTTGCGGGAAACGGGCCGGATCGCTCCGATTCCCCGGATTCCCTGAACGTTGCTCCCAAGGCAATCCAGCATGGCAAGCCCCAATAAAGAAACCGTTTCCTCGACGCTGCATGCGCTGCGCGACGTCGCGCGCGCGCGCCGGACCCGGCGCATCGGCCTCGGCGTGCTGATCTTCCTCGTTTTGTTCGGACTGCTCGGGTTCTTCGCCGCGCCGCCGCTGATCCGCCACATCGCCGAACAGCAGTTGAGCCGGCAGCTCGACCGTCCCGCGACGATCCGGCGCATCGCGCTCAACCCGTACACGCTGAACCTCGAAGCCGACGGCATCCATCTCGGCGAGCGCGGCGGCCAGGGCGATTTCATCGACATCGGCAAGCTCGTCGTGCGCCCGTCGTGGACGTCGCTGTTCCGCGGCGCACCGATCGTCAACGAAGTCCGCCTCGATGCGCCGCGCTTTCACATCGTGCGCTACGACGCGCAGCGCTTCAACTTCACCGACCTGATCGAGAAGTTCTCGACGCCGTCGAAGCCCGAAAGCAAGCCGACGCACTTCTCGGTGTCGAACATCCAGATCAACGACGGCCGGATCGACTTCGACGACCGCCTGCTGAATGAGAAGCACGTCGTCGACAACTGGACGCTCGGCGTTCCGTACATCGCGACGCTGCCGTCGAAGACCGACATCTTCGTCCAGCCGAAGCTGCGCATGCGATTCGACGGCAGCCCGATCGCGATCGACGGCCGGACCAAGCCGTTCGCGCAGTCGCGCGAATCGGAGATCGAGCTGAAGTTCGACAAGCTCGATGTGCCGAAGCTGATCTCGTATGCGCCGGCGAAGCTGCCGGTCGCGGTGACGAGCGGCCTGCTCAGCAGCAACCTCAAGCTCAATTTCGTGATGAGCGGCGAGACGCCGACGCTGCGCGTGTCGGGCACCGTCGACCTGAACGACGCGAAGGTGACGAGCGCGGCGTCCGAGCCGCTGTTCGCCGCGCGCGGCGTGCACGTCGCGGCGGCCGGCCTCGAGCCGCTGCGCAACGTGCTGCATTTCGACGAGATCCGGGTCGACCAGCCGGTCGTCGATCTCGCGCGCGACCGGCAGGGCGTGCTGAATGTCGAGAAGCTGGCCGCGCACCCGGCGGCGCAGCCCAACGCGAAGGCGCCGTCGGCCGCGCCGGCGGCGTCGGGCGTGGCCGCGCCGGCAACGGCGAGCGCGGCGCAGGCCGCATCGGGCGCCGAAGCGCCGGCCGAAACGAAAGCGCCGCCGCTCGACCTGACGATCCGCCATGTCGCGATCGACGGCGGCACGATCAATCTGGACGACCGCGTGCCCGCGACGCCGACCGCGCTGTCGCTCACGAAACTGGCGGCGACGCTCGACGGCTTCACGCTGCAGGGCAACACGCCGGCGAAGTACACGCTGTCGACGTCGCTGTCGCGCGGCGGCGACGTGAAGGCCGAAGGCGCGTTCAGTGTCGCGGCGAAGCAGGCCGACACGAAGCTGACGGTCGATGCGCTCGCGCTGCCCGCGCTGCAGCCGTATCTCGGCGAAGCGACGCGCGCGCGCGTGCTCGACGGCACGCTCGGCGCGACGGTCAACGCGAAGGCCGACTGGGGCAAGACGCCGCTCGACGCGCAGGTCGCCGACAGCGTGGTGAGCCTGAAGTCGCTGAAGATCGCGACGCCGGACGCGAAGACGCCGGCCATCGTGCTGCCCGACGCGAGCGCGAAGATCGCGAAGGTCGATCTCGCGACGCGCACCGCACAGATCGCGAGCGTCGACGCGAGCGGGCTCGCGCTCGACGTGAAGCGCCTGAAGGACGGCACGATCGACCTCGCGGCGCTGGCGGGCCCCGAGCAGAAGGCGCTGCCCGCGCGCACGGTCGCGCACAAGGCGGAGGCCGCCGCGCCGTCGTGGCATTACCGGATCGACGCGCTGAACGTGAAGGATTCGGCGGCGAACTACACGGACCTGTCGACGCCGCGTCCGGTGAAGCTCGCGATCAAGCCGCTGGCGTTGTCCGTCCAGAAGATCAGCGACGACCTGACCAAGCCGCTGCCGGTGGAGCTGAAGGCGACCCTGAACCGCAAGGGCTCGCTGAACGTGTCGGGCGACGTCACCGCGCAGCCGCTCAAGCTCGGCCTGAAGATCAACGGCAACCGCCTCGACGCGGCCGCGTTCGAGCCGTATTTCGGCAGTGCGCTGAACGCGACCGTCGCGAGCGCGCTGCTCAATGCGAACGGCAACCTGGCGTTCGCGCAGGCGAACGACGCGATCCGCGCGTCGTATCGCGGCGACGCGGCGCTCGTCGACGTGCGGATGCTCGACAAGGCGACGTCCGACCCGTTCGCGGGCTGGCGCTCGCTCGCGCTGTCGAACCTGAAGGCGACCTACGACGAGAAGGGCACCGACGTCGACGCGGCGCGCGTGACGTTCTCGAACTTCTACGGCCGCGTGCTGCTCGACGCGCAAGGGCGGCTGAACCTGAAGGACATCGTCGCGAAGGAATCGGGCCCCGCGCAGTCGCTGACGCGCGACACGAGCAAGGGCGAGCCGGTGCCGCTGTCGCCGCAGGGCGCGTCGGCGACGGCCGTCGCGCAGGCGGCGTCGGCCGCGCAGCAGGCGTCCGCGCCGGCCGCCGCGTCGGCGACGGCGGTCGTCAAGGCCGCGCCGCCGCCGCAGAACCCGGTGCGGGTGCATTTCGGCGAGTTCGTGCTGCAGAACGGCCGCGTGAACTACACCGACAACTTCATCAAGCCGAACTACACGGCGAACCTCGTCGCGATCAAGGGCACGATCGGCGCGTTCGGCACCGATTCGACCACGTCCGCACCGGTCGACGTCGCCGCGAACCTCGCGGGCAACGGGCCGATCTCGATCAAGGGCTCGGTCAACCCGTTGATCGCGAAGCCGGCGCTCGACCTCACCGCGACCGCGCACGACATCGAGCTGACCAACCTGACGCCGTATTCGGCGAAGTACGCGGGCTATCCGATCACGAAGGGCAAGCTCAACGTCGACCTGCATTACGAGCTTGCGAACGACCAGCTGTCGGCGAACAACCACATCTTCATCGACCAGCTGACGTTCGGCGACCGCGTCGAGAACGACACGGCGACCAAGCTGCCGGTGAAGCTCGCGATCTCGCTGCTGAAGAACTCGCGCGGCGAGATCGACGTGAACCTGCCGGTGTCGGGCTCGCTGTCGAATCCGGAGTTCAGCGTCGGCGGGCTGGTCTGGCGCGCGGTGCTGAACCTGATCGCGAAGGCGGTCACGTCGCCGTTCACGCTGCTCGCGCACGCGTTCGGCAGCGGCGGCGAGGAGCTCGGCTACGTCGAGTTCGCGCCGGGCTCGGACGAGCTCGCCGACGCGCAGCAGAAGAAGCTCGACACGGTCGTGAAGATGCTGAACGAGAAGCAGTCGATCCGCCTCGACCTGATCGGCCGCGTCGATCCGGACAAGGACACGCCGGGGCTGCGCCAAACCTACGTCGAGCGGCTCGTGCGCCAGCAGAAGCTGAAGGACGTCGTCGGGCAGGGCGAGAGCATCGATCCGCGCTCGGTGAAGGTCGAGCCGGCCGAATACCACACGTACCTGACGCGTGCGTACAAGGCCGCCGACTTCAAGAAGCCGCGCAACCTGATCGGCCTGCAGAAGACGCTGCCGGACGACGACATGAAGCAGGCGCTCGCCGAGCACGCGCCGGTCGACGAAGGCAGCCTGCGCACGCTCGCGCAGGCGCGCGCGCAGTCGGTGCGTCAGTACCTCGAAGGGAAGATCGATGCGAGCCGGATGTTCATCGTCGCGCCGAAGCTCGATGCGAAGGGCATCGAGGACAAGGGCGCGACGACGCGCGTCGACTTCGGGTTGAAGTAATCCCGCCGCGCGCCGTCACCGCCGTGCCAGGCGCGCGGCGGTGACGGCAGCGTGTTCAGCGCGCGACTTCGGGTTCGCGCTTGTCCAGCTCCTTCCTCGCCGCCAGCGGCAGGCGCGCATCGTCCCATTGCGTCAGCCACTGCACTTCCTTCGCGGTGAAGACCTGTCCGTAGTTGCGCAGCGCGTACTGCAACGCGTCGACGACGTGATGACGAATGATTTCGGGGGTGCGTGCATCGTCCAGCACGAACCGGAAGGCTTCCAGGGTCGACATTCTCGTGCTCCGGGTCAGGGAAAACCCTTTATCGCATGACAATAGTCGGGCGCCAAGGTGGAAGAAATTCCTGGTGGATTTTCGGGGATGTCGCTTGCCGACCCCGATCCGCCGTTCGTATAAACAAACCTCTAGTTACGACCGCAATCGGAGCTAGGCGGTCGTGTGGCCGTGAGTCAAAGGCGTGTGTTACAAGCCTCCTAAGGGCCTTCACCATCTGCAATCTACTGAACTCACTCGGACGGTGGTACGGCTTGCTATGCGCATTGTCTGGCTCGATAGATTTCTGTCATTGAGGACGCGCGGTCATTTTTTGTGAACCTGCCGCATCTGTTCCTGTTACGTGGTCGAGGCTTTCTTGGTGGTAGCGCTCTTCTTGCTACCTTTTCTCCTATGCAGCTTGCTCGTCCTTGAACTGCGATCCGTGCTTGCTTAACCCTTGTATGTAGTCCAGTAGACGCACCTTCTCTGCACTCGCATCACGAAATGTACTTCTGCGACGTGTGCGATTGAGTGTAAAGTTGTGGAAGTAAGCAGATGCTAAACGCGTATGCAAAACACATATGGTGTTTTAATGGGCCGTCACTGGGCGATAGTCTACGTCCGGCACTTGCTAGTCTCGACTGTCAGTTAGATTAAAGAAGGGGAAAATGCTTAATAAGCTTGAAAGAGTTCGGGTTGTCGGCCTTCATGGTTCGACGACAATCGACGCGGAAGTCGTGGATGGGACGCTGATTATTGTTGGCGAAAACGGCTCCGGGAAAACAACGTTTCTTCGGATTATTTTCTACGCACTTGCGGGGCGCTGGATTTCACTATCCGCATTTAAGTTTAATTACATAACTCTCGTTATTGGTGGGGTGGAATTCAAGATATTAAAAAAAGATATCCTGGCCACAACAAAATTTGATAGAGCTGCACTGTACTCGATGCCGTCCGCATCACGTCGACGCTATCAACTCGCTCTTGAAAACGGAAACTTACCTGAAGATGTGGCAATTGAGTTGCAGCGCGCGTACCGACACGGCGATTTCGCATCTGCTGATTTATTGAGGCAAGCTGAATTGTTTGATGGTCGCCTCAAGGGTGCTGCAAAGGAATTGCAAGAGTTGCGAGTCAAAATCAGAGCGGCAATCGATGCTCAAATTTTGTATTTGCCTACTTATCGTCGAATTGAGCGAGAATTGGGCAGTATTTTTGAGGGTGTGGATTCTGATGGCATAAAAAAGGGGAGGCTACGCAATCGACAGCCGGAAAACGAATCTGCCTATATCGAACTTGTAGAATTCGGCATGAGAGATGTCGAATTTGCTATCGAGCGAACCTTGGATGGCTTGAAGGAGTTTGAGCGTGAAAATCTTAATAGCTTGACGTTGCGTTACTTGGGCGACGTAGTGAATAGGGAGTACGAGCGCACTGATGTTAGTGAAATAACTAATGCATCCGAAAATACTATCCGTTCAGTATTGAATCGGATTCACGATACGATTTTGGGTCAATCTGATCGAGAGCATCTATATAATGTAATTGCATCTGCGCAGTCGAAGGGTGCTATAAATGAGCACGCTAAGATCGTTACTCACTATTTTATAAAGCTGCTTAGATTTCAGCAATCTCTCTCGGAAAGGGAGATGAATATTGCGCGATTTTGCGAGCTTTGCTCTCAATATATCACCGATAAAAAATTCAATTACAATAGTGCGACGTTCTCTTTCGAGATTGTGCCCAAAGAGCCGAGGGCGGGCCTGGAGCGTATCGATTTGAAGGAGCTGTCTTCCGGTGAAAAGCAGATTGTTTCGCTATTCAGTCACGTTTATCTTTCTGGAAATAAGAACTATCTGGTCCTCATCGACGAGCCAGAGTTATCACTTTCCGTGCCTTGGCAGCGTCGATTCCTGCTGGATATCTGGAAGGCGACGTTCTGCTCTGGATTGATTGCTGTTACGCATTCTCCGTTCATTTACCAAAATGAACTTAAACCATATGCCCATTCAATGGGTGAGTTTGTAAGTAACTGATAATCGTCGTATGGAAATGCTAAAAGAACATGAGATCGCGGCGGATGGCGCGGAGACGATTTACCACGAGTTTTTACTCTGGTACAAGAGGGGCAAAAGAGAGGTCTACGCGATTGTAGAAGGCGACGAGGATCCCATCTTTTATCGTGGCGTTGTTGAGAACATACTTCCAGACGGTTGGAATGTTCGAACCATCGCGGCGGGGAGGAAAGATAAGGTTCTGGGCACTTTGGCATCTATGGACTGGTCAAGATTTTCGACGAAACGGATTTGCTTTTTTGTTGATCGTGATCTTTCGACGTTCTTAGGCGGTCAAGTTGCGAGTGAGCATGGCAATCTCTACGTAACTGATAAATACTCGCTAGAAAACGAAATAGCAAATGAGTCGACATTGCTTCGTGCTCTCCGGGAAATCATGGGGGTTGCAAACATCTCTCCAGACGAAGAGGAAGTAATTTGCGAAGCCTACAGGCAAAGCTTTATAGATTTTTCGGAAGCATTCTCTGTGGTGATGGCACAGATCGTCTCATGGATGAGGGCGAAAAAGAGTCCCTGCCTGAAGAATATTGATCCATCAGTAATGTTCCGATTTAATGGTGAATTGGTGCAGCTAAAGCATGAATTCTTGCCTGCGCGCGCAAGGGTCGAATATGCAGCTCAGCAAGTTGGGCAGCAGCCTGACGACCAAGACGTGCTCGACGCGGTCTTAGAGGAGTTTCTGCAAGCGAATGGTTCGCAAGCGTTCGTTCGTGGTAAATACGTTTTCTGGTTCTTTACCAAATCTGTTCTGCAGTTCCATGCAAACATTGGAAAATACTGTGGGACTTACCCGGCGCCGCCGCGAGCGAAAGTAGCGTTCGGGCCGAAGAACGCAATGGCTGTACTGGCGGGTAAAGCGCGGTGTTGGGCTTCGCTGCGAGAATTTATCGAAGGGAATTTCGTAGCACATACGGCAGCTCATGGCTGATTAGTCTCGTCGTCGTGTTCGATTGTGCGCTATGATCGTCCGAAAGAGCCCGCTTGAAGTGGGCTTTTCTTTTTCGTTGGCTTCCTTGCGCGACGAGCCGTGACACTCACCCATCCAATCAATCACTCGATTTTTTATTGGGAGTCGCGCTTCATTGTATCAACTGTGGATGGAAGACCTGCGGCGCTTGCGATTCTTGACCAGTCAGGGTATTTATCCGCACAGGCCATTAGCCGATACCAAATGCGTTGAATGACCGAAACGCGTCGAGCTTCAGCCATTTATCGCCGTTGATCGGCCGGCGCTTCCTAACCGAACGCGGACAGTCTGAATTGCGTTCCACGGTGATCTTCGATGAACCCCCAAAAAACTGATGAAAGCCGCACGACGCGCGCCATTGGCCCGCATGCACCCGCCTGGTGCGGCTTCATGCGAAATTACCGCCGCATCGCACCCATCTCATCACGATCCCCTCACGCCACTTGCGATTGGTTACGTTTGACAGACAACAGAAAGCCTTGCTTCACGGAGCCGCCGCACGGCTCGGCGATATTGACGCGCCTGTTCGCAGGCCTCGCAGTTCAACGTCTATCGATGAGGTGGGGTGATGATTTCGTTCTTCGGCAAGCAGCGGAAGATGGCAATGGTGGTGGCGGGCGCGCTGGCGCTCGCGAGCGCGGGCGTCCACGCGCAGGGCGACAACGAACAGCATGAGCACGGCCGCCGCGTCGTGAAGCACGTGCTGCTGCTCAGCATCGACGGCCTGCATGAGCAGGATCTCGCGCGCTGCATCGGCGCGAACACGTGCCCGAACGTGGCGGCGCTCGCGCAAAGCGGCGTGACGTATACGAATGCGCACACGCCGGGCCTGTCGGATTCGTTCCCGGGCCTCGCGGCGCTCGTGACGGGCGGCTCGCCGAAGACGGCCGGCCTGTTCTACGACGTGTCGTATGACCGCAACCTGTACGCGCCGACCGACACGACCTGTTCGGGCAAGCAGGGCTGGAACGTCGTGTTCGACGAAACGACGGGCAAGGACGCGATGAACGGCGGCCCGCTCGTGAACCTCGACGGCGGCGGCGGATTCAACCCGCAGGCGATCCCGAACGCGCTCGTCGGCGGCCAGTGCGTGCCGGTCTATCCGCACAACTACGTGAAGACGAACACGGTGTTCGAGGCCGTGAAGTCGGCGATGCCGAGCGCGCGCACCGCGTGGGCCGACAAGCACGCGTGGGGCTACGACTGGCTGAACGGCCCGTCGGGCAAGGGCGTCGACGATCTCATGCGCACCGAGATCAACTCGATCGACCCGGTGACGAAGACGGACTACACGGACGTCTATTCGCATACCGCGCAGTTCGACAACCTGCACGTGCAGGCGCTGATCAACCAGATCGACGGCCTGGACTCGACCGGCAAGACGGCCGCGCCGGTGCCGACACTGTTCGGCGCGGACTTCCAGACGCTGAGCGTCGCCCAGAAGGCGCTGGTGACGAAGGGCGGCGGCTACGTGGACGCGAACTTCACGCCGAACGGGGAAGTCGCGAACGCGATCACATATGTCGACAACTCGATCGGCCGGATCGTCAACGAACTGAAGCAGCGCAACCTGTACAGCACGACCGCCGTGATCGTGACGGCGAAGCATGGCCAGTCGCCGACCGATCACACGAAGCTCGTGAAGAACGGCGACACGCTGACGGCGCTGCTCGAATCGAAGAGCTACCTCGACCCGAACGGCAACTTCGGCCAGAACAACACGAAGACGGGGAACCTGAACGACGGCACGGGCCTCGTCGGCACGGGCTTCGTGCAGACCGACGACGTCGGCTTGATCTGGCTGCGCGACCGCAGCCAGCGCAACGCCGTCGTCACGACGCTGAAGGCGAACCTCGGCTGCAACGCGCCGGGGATCTGCGCGGACGGCCCGCAGGCGTACATCCTGTACGGCTCGGCGCTCGCCGAGCGGTTCGGCGATCCGGCCAACGGCCGCACGCCGGACATCATCGTGCAGCCGAACCCGGGCGTGATCTACACGTCGAGCAAGAAGAAGGACGAGGAGCACGGCGGCAACGCGCCGGACGATAACCACCTCGGCCTGCTCGTGTCGTATCCGGGCCTCCATCGTGCGCGCGCGGTCAACGACTATGTCGGGACCAAGCAGGTCGCGCCGACGATCCTCGGGCTGCTCGGCGTCGAGCCGGAACTGCTGCACGCGGTCGTCGCCGAGCACACGCACGTGCTGCCGGGGCTGGGCATCGAGCACTGACCGGGAGAATCGCCTGCCGCCCGCGTGCGGCAGGCGCACTGCGCGGCGCCGGGCGGTCGACGGCGCCGCGCTTGGCGCATGCGAGCGACGCGCGGCGCTGCGGTCACTTCGCGAACAGCACCGGCATCATCTTCACTGCACAGTCGCGCATGCGCTCGCCGCTTGCCCGGATTTCCGGATCGTCGTTGGCGGCCAGCGCGTCGCCGACGTTTTTCATTGCCGAATAGCTGCCGCGCATCGCCGCGTACAGGTAGATCGGCGAGCTGGGGCCCGGGCTGGGGCCCTCGAAAAAGCCGGTCGAGGCAAGCAGGTTCAGGTAGTGCGTGTAGAGCGCGCCCACGTGGTTGGCCTGCAGCCACGTCATCAATTGCGTCCGCCGGTATGCGCTGACGAGATCGTCCTGCGGCCGCGAGTTGAGCGCGAAGTAGAGCTGCAGCCGCGCGAGCCAGTTGCCCTTGCGCGCAGCCTCGACGAGCGCTCGCCATTGCTGGCGCGTCGTCGCTCCGGGCGTGCGCAGGCTGTCCAGATAGTCGACGACGGCCTGCTCGTCAGGCGCAGGCCCGATCTGGTCCGGCGACTTGCAGACGAAGCGCGTCACGTCGACGTCGGCGGCGCTCATCGTGTCGAGGTCGTGCTCGATCTTGTGGAAGACGTCCTTGATCTGCCGGCTAACGTCGTCAGCGGACCACTCGGCCGGCAGCGGGCCAAGCCACGCGAGTTCGTCGTCGTTGGCGGCCGCGGCCTTGCGATAGCGAGCCAGCGCCGCATCGCGCCGTGTCTTCGCTTCCTCGTCCTCGGCGTGCTCCTCCTCTTCGCGCTGCTGCGAGACCTTGTCCACGGTGTCGACCATCTTGACGCAGCGCCCGAAGTCGGCGCCCTGGCGCGCCCAGCACGCGTCGTCGACCGTGTAGTTCCAGCGGAGATTGATCGTGTCCAGTGCGTAGCGCGTCTCGCCGGCTTGCCGCGCGACGGCCGCGCGTCCATTTGCGTCGGTCACGCCCTCGCGCAGCACCTTGCCGCCGTGCGTGATCCAGCTATAGGGTTCGTCGCTCCACGGCAGCTTGCCGGCGCCGTCGCGGCTCAGGCTCAGATAGTGGCGGGGTGCGGCGTTGTCGGCGGCTTGCGCGGCGCTGGCCATGCCGGCCATGCATGCCGCGGCGAGCGCGGTTGCCGCGATGCGTTTCCAGACTGGACCGCGCGCGCCGGCATGATGCTTGTTCATTGCCCTCTCCGAATTCGTTTTTGTTGATTGTTGGAAGGCGGCAAGTATAGCCGGCGCGTTCAGGCCGGCTTCGTGACGGCGTACGGCCGGCGGCCTCGCTTCACCCGTTCGCGCACTCGTCCAGCATCCATTCCCTGAAGCGCCGCAACGCTTCGCTCGTCTCGAGGCGCTCCGGCGCGTAGCACAGGTAGTGTCCCTGCGCGTCGACGTCGACCGGCGCGTCGAACGGCTCGACGAGCGTGCCGGCCGCGAGATTGTCTAGGATCAGGAAGCGCGGCACGAGGGCGATGCCGAGCCCTGCCTGCGCCGCCTGGATCAGCACCGAATACTGTTCGAAGCGAGGCCCCGCGAGCGCGTTCATCTGCGTCGCGCGATGACGCTCCGCCCATGCGGACCACGCGATCTCGGCCTGTTCGTGCACGAGACGCGGCGCGGCCGCGGCGTCGGCGGGCGCGCGCAGCGCATGCCGGTCCGCGAATTCGCGCGTGCACACCGGCGCGAAGGTCCGCCCGTCCAGGTAATCGCTTCGCACGCCTTCCCATGCGCCGTCGCCGTAGCGGATCGCCGCGTCGAGCCCGAACGGGAACATGTCGCCGTGCGCGAGATGGCGGCGAAAGCTCAGCGTGACGCTCGGCGCGGTGGCGAGAAAGCGCGCGAGCCGCGGCACGAGCCACTTGGTCGTAAAGGTCGGCACGCTCGCGATCGTCAGCAGGTCGCTGTTCTCGCGTGCGCTCAGCAGTTCGATCGATGCGTTGCCGATCTCGCGCAGCGGCCCGACGACACGTGCGTGATACACCTGCCCGGCGCGCGTCAGCGCGAGATTGCGTCCCTCGCGCACGAACAGCTTCACGCCGAACAGCGCTTCGAGATTCGCGATCTGCCGGCTCACCGCGCTGGGCGTCAGGCCAAGCTCCCGCGCCGCGTACGAGAAATTCAGGTACTTCGCAGAACTGGCGAACGCGTGCAGTTCCGCCACGTTCGGATACAGGTGCTTCATCTCCGACTATTCCTTGCGCGCACAGATCGATGCGGGCTTTGTACGTTTTTTTCATGACGATGCCATGTCGAAACCGCACACTGCGCCTGTCTCGATCAAGCGTGCAGGCCCCGTCCGGCGGGCGTTGCGCGACGTTTCTCCTCATCGGCAGCGAGCGTACCCATGCATCCGTCTACCGCCCCGGCACTGGCCGATGGTGTTCCGATTCGTCGTAACAATGCCGTGCGCCCGAGCGCGTGGCGCTTCGTGCTGCAGGCGCTCGTCGCGGTGTTCGGGGTCTACCTGCTGCTGCCGATCGCACTCCTGCTGATCGGCTCGGTCGGGCAGTCGTGGACGAACACGCTGCTGCCGACCGGCGTCACCGGGCACTGGTTCGCGGATCTCGCGGCGAACCGCAGCTTCACCCGCGCGTTCGGCGTGAGCCTCGTCGTCGCGCTGGCCTGCTGCGCGATCAACGCGGTGCTGGGGCTGCCGCTCGCCTATGCGCTGCATCACCGCGCGCAGGCCGGCCGCGGCCTCGCGACGCGCGTGGTGATGCTGATGCCGATCGCCGTGCCGGCGCTGACGCTCGGCTTCGGCTACATCGCGATCTTCAGCGGCGACACGCTGCCGTGGCTCGGCACGCTGCCGCTGATGATCGCCGCGCACGCGGTGCTGACGCTGCCGTACCTGCTGCAGACGCTGCTGAGCGACCTGCGCCACCTGGGCCTCTCGCATCTGGAGGCGTGCGCCGCGACGCTCGGCGCGACGCCGCTGCGCCAGTTCGTCACGATCGTGCTGCCGAACCTGCGGCACAGCCTGTTTTCCGGCCTCGTGATGGTGGCCGCGCTGTCGATCGGCGAATTCCAGATGTCGAACCTGATCGCGGGCTTTCGCTACCGCAACTACCCGATCGTGCTGCTGCAGGCGTTCTACGGCGCGTCGGGAATGGCCTGCGCGGCGACCGTCGTGCTGCTCGTCCTCGCCGTGCTCGCGACGCTCGCGTCCGTCGGCACCGTGCAACGCTTGAAGTGAAACCGTCATGAGCCTCGATTTCGAAAACGTCAGCTTCCAGTATCCGGGCGCCCGTCACGGCGTCGACGCGGTCACGCTCGCCGCGACGCCGGGCGAACTGCTCGCGGTGATGGGCCGCAGCGGCTCCGGCAAGTCCACGCTGCTGCGCCTGGCCGCCGGCCTGCTCGACGGCTATCGCGGCCGCATCGCGATCGGCGGCGACGACATGGCCGGCGTGCCGGTGTGGCGGCGCGAGGTCGGGATGGTGTTCCAGCATTACGCGCTGTTCCCGAACCTGTCGGTCGTCGACAACGTCGGCTACGGCCTGAAGATGCGCGGCGTGCCGGCGGCGCAGCGGCGCCGGCGCGCGCTCGAGATGCTCGAGCGCGTCGGCCTCGCGGCGCAGGCGGATCGACGCACGACGATGCTGTCGGGCGGCCAGCAGCAGCGCGTCGCGCTGGCGCGCGCGCTCGTGATCGAGCCGAAGCTGCTGCTGCTCGACGAGCCGCTCGCGGCGCTCGACGCCGGCATCCGTCACCAGCTGCGCGACGAGATCCGCGCGCTGCAGCGCGCGTGCGGCGCGACGACGCTGCTCGTCACGCACGACCAGGACGAGGCGCTCAGCATGGCCGACCGCGTCGCGATCGTCGACGGCGGCCGCGTGTTGCAGGCCGGCACGCCGCGCGACCTGTACGAGCGCCCGGCGAGCGCGCAGGTCGCGCGCTTCGTCGGCCATTCGACGGTGCTGCGCGGCCGCGTGCTCGCGCAGGGCGCGGTCGACGTGCGCTTCACGACGCTGTGCGCGGAAACGGGCGCGCACCGGCCGGGCGACACGGTCGACGTGCTGGTGCGGCCCGAACACGTGCAGCCCGATCCGCCCGCGTATGCGGTGAACCGCATCGACGGCCGGGTCGGCGAGGTGCGCTACTTCGGCGCGACGCAGCGTTTCGACTTCATGCCGGCGGGCGCAACCGATGCATTGCTGGGCGAAGGGCGCGAACTGCCCGCGCGCTGCATCGCGATCGAGCCGCGCCATCTGCTCGTGCTGCCCGCCGCGTAACCATGCGGGCGACCTCATTCATTCAACGGAGAACCTCGATGTCCGCACGCAGCCTCTTCCTCCATGCCTTCCGCCGTGAGATTGGCCGCCGCCTGCTGGCGCTCTGCGCGCTCGCGACGCTCGCGCCGTTGAGCGCCCATGCCGCGCCGCTTTATTCCGGCGAAGACGCGCTGTACGAGAAGGCCGCCGACGAAGGGCTCGTCGTGTCGTTCGACACCGGGCCGGAATGGGCGAACTGGAAGGCGCTGTTCGCCGAATTCCGCAAGCGCTATCCGAAGGTCGAGATCACGTACAACGACATCGGCTCGGCGGCCACCGTCGTCGCGCTCGACAAGTCGCGGCGCCGCCCGCAGGCCGATACCGCGTACTACTTTGCGGCGTCGGCGCTCGACGCGGCGGGCAAGGACGTGGTCGCGCCGTTCAAGCCGCTCAACTTCGACAAGCTGCCGACGGTGTTCCGCGCGGCCGACGGCCGCTGGTTCGCGGTGCACTCGCTGAACATCGCGTTCCTCGTCAACAGGAAGCTCGTCAAGAACGTGCCGCAGCGCTGGTCCGACCTGCTGAAGCCCGAGTACCGCAACGCGGTCGTCTATCTCGATCCGCGCTCGACCGGGCAGGGGCAGGTCGCGGTGTTCGCGGCCGCGTATGCGAACGGCGGCAGCGTCGAGAACCCGAAGCCGGGCGCGGAATTCTTCGGCAAGCTGAAGAACGCGGGCAACGTGCTGCGCGTCGAGGGCACGACGCCCTACGCGAAGTTCGTGAAAGGCGAGATCCCGATCCTGATCGGCTACGAGAACGACGGGCTCAAGGCGAAATACGCGGACGGCATGGGCGACGCGGCGGAAGTCGTGATTCCGCAGGACGGTAGCGTGTCGGCACCGTACGCGATGAGCCTCGTGAAGAACGGGCCGAACCCGGCCGCCGCGCAGCTGTGGCTGAACCTCGTGATGAGCGACGTCGGGCAGGCGCTGTTCGCGCAAGGCTACGTGCGCCCGGCGGTGCCCGGCACGCCGGTGGCGCAGGACGTCGCGGCGAAGCTGCCGAATGCGCCGCAGGTGCGCCCGCTCGACGTCGCGAAGGCCGCGGCGCGCAAGGCCGAAGTCGACCAGCTGTGGTCGCAGGCGACGCTCGGCAAGTAAGGGGCGCACGATGCGGATCTCGTCCATGGAGCGCGGCGTGATGCGCCGCTACGGCGCCGTGCCGGCCGCCGCGCTGCTCGCGGTGTGCTTCGCGCTGCCGCTCGCCGCGCTCGTCGGCGCGGCGTTCACCGACGGCGGCCGCGCGTTCGCCGCGGTGCTCGGCGATCCGCTCGTCGCCGATGCGATCGTGCGTTCGCTGGCGCTCGCGGTGGGCGCCGGCACGCTGTCCGTCGGCATCGGCGTGCCGGTCGCGTTCGCGCTCGCCGGGCAGTCGCCGGCGCGGCGGCGCTGGTCGCTCGCGCTGCTCGGCGTGCCGCTGGCGTTTTCCGGGCTGGTGATCGCGTATGGCTTCATCCTCGCGTTCGGCCGGGCCGGCTTCGTGACGACGCTGCTCGCGTCGCTCGGCGCAGACGCCAACGTCGTGGGCGGCGCGATCTACACGATGCCGGGGCTGGCGCTCGCCTACGCGTACTACCTGATCCCGCGCGTCGCGCTGATTCTCTATCCGGCGCTCGCGAATCTCGACCGGCGCCCGCTCGAGGCGGCGCTGACGCTCGGGGCGCAGCCGTGGCGGGCGTGGCTCGACGTCGCGTGGCGGGAGCTGTGGCCGTCGGTCGCGTCGGCGTGGTGCCTCGTCAGCGCGATCGCGCTCGGCACGTACGGCACGGCGCTCGCGCTCGCGGGCACGCAAATCAACATCCTGCCGCTGCTGATGTACCTGAAGCTGTCGGACGGGCAAACCGATTTCTCGCAGGCGGCCGCGCTGTCGATCGTGCTGACGGCGCTCTGCACCTGCGTTCTTGCACTGGGGGAAGGCCTTGTTCGGCAACGGCGTCATTGAATGGTCGGAAGCCACGCGCGACGCGCTCGCGCGGCTCGCGGAGCGGCAACGCGGCGCGCGCCGGCACCGGATGCCGGTCGGCGTGATCGGGCCGCGCGACGCGACGCAGATGCAGTTGCGCGTCGCCGAGCAGATCGCGCACGGGATCGCGGCGGCGGGCGTCGCGCTCGTCGGCGGCGGCAAGCAGGGCGTGATGGAAGCCGCCGCGCGCGGCGCGCATGCGGCCGGCGGATGCGCGATCGGGCTGTTGCCCGAGGATGACGCGCGGGAGGCGAACCCGTACCTGAGCGTCGCGCTGCCGACCGGCCTCGGCATCACGCGCAACGCGCTGATCGCGCGCGCGTCGCTGTGCCTGATCGCAGTGGGCGGCGGCCTCGGCACGCTGTCCGAGATCGCGCTCGGCCTGCAATGGGGCAAGCCGGTGTTCACGATTTGCGACGCGCCGCAGGTGGCGGGCGTCGAATGCTTCGACGAAGCGGATCAGCTCGTCGCGCGTGTCGCGCGCTGGCTGTCCGATTCGGCGTAGGTCGGCATCTCGCTCGGGGGGATGCATCGTTTCAGGCGGCATCGGTTCAATAAACAGGATTCCTATTCATGAAGAAGATCACTTTCGCGCTCTGCGTCGCCGGCGGCCTCTGCACCGCGGCGCATGCGCAAGGCACCGTCACGCTCTACGGGATCGTCGACGCGGGGCTCGGGTACGCGAGCAACCAGCGCGTCGCGACGAGCAAGGGTTCGCTGGGCGCGCCGGTCGCGTATCGCGGCGCATCGAGCTACAGCTTCGCGAGCGGCACGTGGTCCGGCAGCCGGTGGGGGCTGAAGGGCAAGGAAGACCTCGGCGACGGGCTCGCGGCGGTGTTCCAGCTCGAGAACGGCTTCAACATCGGCACCGGGCAGCTCGGCCAGGGCGGCCGGATGTTCGGCCGCCAGGCGTGGATGGGGCTGTCGAGCACGCGCTACGGCACGCTGACGATGGGCCGCCAGTACGACCCGATCGTCGACTTCGTCGGCTCGATCGGGCCCGGCTCGTTCCTGACCGGGATGGGCGCGCATCCGGGCGATCTCGACAACATCGACAACCAGGCGCGCGAGAGCAACTCGGTCAAGTACGTCAGCCCGAAGTTCGGCGGCTTCACGTTCGGCGCGCTGTACGGCTTCGGCAACCAGGCCGGCAGCGTGAAGAACCAGAACACGTGGAGCGTCGGCGGCCAGTACGTGAACGGGCCGTTCGCGATCGGCGCCGCGTACCTGTACGCGACGAACGCGTTCGGCGCGAACGGCGGCGCATGGACCGGCTCGTACGACGGCACGTTCGCGTCGTCGATCAACGAGGGCTTCGCGTCGGCGAAGAGCATGCGGATCGTCGCGGCCGCGTCGACCTACCAGATCGGCGCGGTGACGATGGGCCTGTCGTACAGCAATACGCAGTACCGGGCGGGCGCGTTCTCGACGTTTGCCGGCACCGCGACCTACAACTCGGTCGGCGGCACCGTGTCGTGGCAGGCGTCGCCCGCGCTGCGCGTCGCGGCGGGCTACGACTTCACGCGCGGCAGCTCGGTCGGCGGCGAAGCCGCGCCGAAGTATCACCAGCTGAACCTCGCGTCGTATTACTTCCTGTCGAAGCGTACCGCGCTGTACGGCCTCGTCGGCTACCAGAAGGCGAGCGGCAGGACGCTCGATCCGTATGGCAACGTCGTCAATGCGACGGCGTCGGTCGGCGACGTCGGCAACGGCATTTCGTCCGCGAGCGATACGCAGACGCTCGTGCGGGTGGGCGTGCGGCATACGTTCTGATCGCCACGCGAGATTTTCTCCGGCGCTTTGACACGGCCCTCGTGCGATGCGAGGGCCGTTTCCTTGACGCATGGGTGGAGCGGAATGCGTCGAAGGCCGGGGGCGGAAGTTCGTCGACGAACTCCCGCGAGGGTTGACCGGAGGACGTCATGTATCGCCGGCTTGCTTGAATTCCACCGGGCGCAGCGCCATATTGATCGCGCACGCTCCTTCGACAACGTCCCAAGAGGTCTCCGATGCGCCTGCTTCTCGCCTTGCTGGTCCCGTGGCTGCAATTCTTCACGATCGGTCGCCCGTTTGCCGGGCTGATCTGCCTGATCCTGCAACTGACGCTGATCGGCTGGATCCCGGCCGCGATCTGGTCGGTCTACGCACTGAGCCAGTACAAGACCGACCGCAAGATCGAGGAAGCGTTGGGCGCCCGCCGCTGAGCGGGGCCCGATATCCAACGCTTTGCATCATGGGGTTTTCTGTTCGTCATTCTCATATTTAGGCAGAAATCTATATAATTCATGTAGGTGAATCGGCATGAATGATATAGATTTCTACTGAAATGAGCCAAGCGTGCACCATCCAGCTCCATGCCGACGGCATCTGGCATGACGTCGGCGCTGTCAGTCTGCTCGGTCAATCCGGGGAGGGCTGGCGTTGCCGCACGTACACGGGATATGACGTCGAATGGGCAGTCGAACACCAGCCTGCCAGGGACGCGCACGCGATGACGTGCCGCTTTCCGGTGGGACTCGAGTCGCTGGAACAGCCGCATTGGCCGGTATTCCTGATTGACTTGCTGCCGCAGGGTTTCGGCCGATTCGAACTGCTTCGTCGCGTCGGGTTGCCGGAGACAGCGGAGGAGGGCGCCGACTGGCCGCTGTTGCTGGCGGGTGCGGGCAATTCGATCGGCAACCTTCGCGTCAAGGAGGCGGCGCAGTGGCTGGCCGAGAGGCGCGGGCCAATGCGGGGCTTCACGGACGACGAGGTCGCCGCGCGCGGCGATGCGTTCAGCGAATATCTCGCCACACACGGGTTCTTTGTTGCCGGCTCATCCGGTGTACAGGGCGAATGGCCCAAGCTGCTGCTGACTCGAGCCGACGACGGCCTCCTCTATCTGGACCACACGCTGCCCGACGAGCGAGCGATGGAACACTACATCGTAAAGTTCGGACGCGGCCCGAACGAGCGCCTCGCACAAATTCTGCGGCACGAGGGGCCGTACATGGCGCTCGCGAAATTTCTCGGCCTGCGCGTGCATGCGCCGCTCACGCTGCGCGGCCGATCCCTCTTCATTCCTCGCTTCGACCGCGTGCGTGGCGTGGCCGGCGTCGCCCGCCTTGCTCAGGAAAGTATTGCGTCGCTGACCGGCAAGGCCGGTTTCGGCGTCGTGCCGACTCACGATGAGGTTTGCTGGAATCTCGTACGCGAATGCACGGATCCGCAGGCCGAAGTGAGTGAATATCTGTGTCGCGATGTCGCGAACCTGGCGCTTGGCAACAAGGACAATCACGCGCGTAACACCGCGTTGCAGCGCGATTTCGACGGCCGCATCACGCTTACGCCGCTGTACGATTTCGCGCCGATGTACTTGCATCCGGACGGCATCGCCCGGCGCATTCGCTGGCAAGACAATGACGGTGGCAGGCCGGATTGGGCGCGAGTGCTCGACGCAGTCGTCCGAGCGAGCGAGCCACAACCCGGCGAAACACATCGCGCGCTCGATCGCATCGCATTGGCGGCGCGGCTTCGCGACATGGCGCCCCGCCTGCGGGACGTCGCCGATCGCGGCACGGATTTCGGCCTCGAACCGGACGTGCATGCGCAACTGCGGCTGGGCATTGCATGGCTTGCGGACGAACTGGCCCGGCTCTGACACGACAGAAGACACGATGGACAAACGCTACACCGCACTCTCGCTTCCGGATCAACTGGCGCTGCGGCGGCAGGCGGTCGAGGATGTCCTTTCGCATCCCGAATGGACGCTGCGGGAATCCGTCTGTCATCTCAAACGCACGATGCGTCTGACCAGCGCGGAAATGGCGAAGCTCGCGGGCGTGTCGACGAAAACGATGCAGGATATCGAACAGGGGCGCAGCGATGGCACCGTGCAGACGATGAATCGCGTCTTCGGCATGCTGGGGCTGAAGCTCGGCGTGGTGCGTCAGTCGTCGTAACGGCGGCTGCCGTCGTCACCCCTGCACCGGCCCGTCGAGTTCCTCTGCCCGCGCGAACAGCCAGTCGACGAACGTGCGCAGCGGCTGGTCATCGTCATCGTCGCGATACAGGCAATGAAACGGCGGCCCTTCGAGCCGGACCTCGGGAAACAGCGCGACGAGCCGGCCGTTTTCGACGTCGTCGCGCACGACGGCGCGCGTGGCGAGGCATACGCCGAGCCCGCTGGCGGCGGCCTTGAGCAGCAGGAAGAAGTCGCGATAGAACGGGCCGCGCAGCGTCTCGCTGACGTCCGTGCCGGCCTGATGGAACCAGTACTGCCAGGCCTGCGGCACGCCCGCGTAGTGCAGCAGCGGCGCATTGCGCAGGTCGGACGGCACGCGCAAGCGCTCGAGCAGCGGATGGCCGGGCGCACAGACGGGCACCGCGACGCCCGCGAGCAGCGGCCGCGACACGAAGCCCTTGCGGCGCAGCTCCGGCGTATAGCGGCGGATCACGACGTCGCAGGTCTCGTCGAGCCGATCCTGCTCGGCGTCGGGCGTCGCGGCGAGCTGCACGTCGATGCCCGGATGCGCGGCCTGGAACGCGGCCAGTTGCGGCAGCAGCCAGCCGTGCGCGAACGACGCGGACGTATCGACGCGGATCGGCGGGCGGCCGACGGCGTCGAACATCTGCCCGGTCGCCTGCGCAAGCCGCCCGAGGCAGCTCGCGACGTCGACCAGATAGTGCCGCGCGCGCGGCGTAAGCCGCAGCGAGCGCCCGTCGCGCTCGAACAGCTTCTGGCCGAAGAACGATTCGAGCACGCGGATCTGCTGCGCGACCGCGCTCTGGGTCACGTTCAGCTCCTCCGCGGCGAGGGTCAGGCTTTGCAGGCGTCCGGCAGCTTCGAAGCTGCGCAGCGCGTTCAGGGGCGGCAGTCGGCGCATCGTGCGATCGCGAAGAAAAGCTACACAGTCGGTCAGAAAATGTCGTTTGTCGAGGGCAGCGCGCGTCCCTATCATGGCGCCGACAGGAGAACGCCCGATGACGATCATAGTGCCGCCCGATTGCCGATCAACCGGATTCCGCCGTTTTCGGCGGGTCCGGCGGACACTGCCGCGATCGGCGCGCAGCGGCCGCGCGCGGGTGTTCGCCTGTGCAGGCTTGTTCGCGGTGCTGACCGGATGTGCCGCCCAGCCGGCGACCGAGCGCCAGATCGGCAGCGGCGGCTCGCTGGTGCGCTACAGCTCGAGCCAGACCGAGGTCGACCTGACGGAGGCGGAGCAGCAGGCGCTGCGCATGCTCAGCGATCGCCGCTATGCGGGCGCGACGCAGGCGCATGCGCTCGACGTGGTGGCGGACGTGCTGCGCGCGCAGGGCTATGCGCCGGTGACGGTCGAGCGCGACACGGGGCTGGTCGAGGCGGGCCGCAGCGATACGCTGCTCCCGAAGTGGAGGCAACTGCTGCGCGGCGCGGTGAAGGCCCGCATCGGCTTTTTGCCGGCGAAGCCGGATCACGAACGCGTGGCCGCGATCGTGACGGTACGGGAGACGAGCACGCGCGACATGGTCGTGCGCGCGCGCTTCAACCGTACGGTGTGGGACAGCAACGGCGACTCGCGCACCAAGACCGTCGTCGAGCCGGCGTTCTATCAGACGTTTTTCGAGGAAGTGGACAAGGCGATGTGCGCGGCGCCGTGCGGGCGCTGACCGGTGCCGCGCACGGCGCATCCGCTGCGCCGCCACGGATGGCGCGGCGCGCTTACTTCACCGCGAACAGCGTCAGGTTCATGAAGATCTTGAACGCATAACCGAGCGTGACCGCGCCGGCGACGCCGCCTGCCCACAGCAGGACGAACCACATCCAGCCGCGCAGCCGCGAGCGCGGCGCGGGCTGATGTTCAGTGGTGGTAGTAATGCTGGTCTTCATGGCGCACCTTGCCTCGGAATACCCAGTAGCCCATCGTCGTGTAGGCGATGATGATCGGCAGGATAACCGCTGCGCCGACCAATGTGAAGGTCTGGCTGGAGCGCGGCGCGGCCGCTTCCCAGATCGTCATGCTCTGCGGGATCGCATACGGGAACAGGGTGACGAGCAGGCCGACGTAGCCGAGCAGCACGAGCGCCAGCGCGAGCACGAACGGCGTCATGTCGTGCCGGTCGCGCACCGCGCGACGCATCCACATTGCGCAGCCGACCACGAGGAACGGCACCGGCAGCAGGCGCCAGAACAGTCCCGAATCGAACCAGCGCTGCGCGATTGCCGGGTCCTGCAGCGGCGTCCACAGGCTGACGATCGCGATGAAGCCGAGCAGCACGACGGTCAGCGGCCACACGACGCGATGCAAGCGGCGCTGCAGGTCGCCTTCGGTCTTCGCGACGAGCCAGCAGCAGCCGAGCAGCGCATAGGTGGCGACGAGGCCGAGGCCCGTCAGCAGGCTGAACGGCGTGAGCCAGTCGAACGCGTCGCCGGCGAACACGCCGTCCTTCACGTTGATGCCCTGCAGGAACGCGCCGAGCGCGATGCCCTGGAACAGCGTCGCGCCGGTCGAGCCCCCGATGAACGCGAGATCCCACAGCTGCTTGGTGCGGCGCGCCTTCGCGCGGATCTCGAACGACACGCCGCGGAAGATCAGGCAGATCAGCATGAAGACGAGCGGCAGGTACAGCGCGGACAGCACGGTCGAGTAGACGACCGGAAACACCGCGAACAGGCCGGCGCCGCCGAGCACGAGCCACGTCTCGTTGCCGTCCCACACGGGCGCGACCGTGTTCATCATCAGGTCGCGTTCCTTCTCGTCCGGGAAGAACGGGAAGACGATGCCGATGCCGAGGTCGAAACCGTCGAGCACGACGTACATGAAGAGCCCCAATGCGATGATCGCGGCCCAGATTACGGTGACGTCCATGAATATCCTCGTATGCGTGTGTGGTGAGCCGGTCAGACGGTCTCGATCAGCTCGTCGACGGCCGACATCGGGCGGCGCGCGGTGTGGTCGGGGCGCGTGTCCGGCGTGTCGTCGTGCTTGACGTCGGGCAGCGCGGGGCCGGCCTTCATCAGCTTGAGCATGTAGTAGACGCCGGTGCCGAACACGAGGAAGTACACGACCACGAACGTCATCATCGAGATGCTGACCTGCTGCGCGGTGAGCGGCGACACGGCATGCGCGGTGCGCATCACGCCGTACACGACCCACGGCTGGCGGCCCGCTTCGGTCGTCACCCAGCCGGCGAGCAGCGACACGAAACCGGTCGGGCCCATCACGAGCGCGAAGCGCTGGAACCCTTTCGATTCATACAGGCGGCCGCGGCGGCGCAGCAGCCACGCGAGCGCGGCGAGGCCGATCATCGCGAAACCGAGTCCAACCATGATCCGGAAGCTCCAGAACACGACGGTCGAGTTCGGACGGTCTTCCGGCGGGTATTCCTTCAGGCCGCGGATCTCGCCGTCCCAGCTGTGCGTGAGGATCAGGCTGCCGAGGTGCGGGACCTTCACCGCGTAGCGCGTCGTTTCGGCCTTCATGTCGGGAATGCCGAACAGGTTGAGCGGCGTGCCGCCCTTCTCGGTTTCCCACAGGCCCTCGATCGCGGCGATCTTCGCCGGCTGGTACTTCAGCGTGTTGATGCCGTGCTGGTCGCCGATCAGCGCCTGCACCGGCGCGAGCACCAGCAGCAGCCACAGCGCCATCGAGAACATCTTCTTCACGCCCTGGTCGCGGCGGCCCTTCAGCAGGTGCCATGCGCCGGTCGCGGCGACCACCAGCGCGGCCACGATGAACGCGGCGATCGCCATGTGGAAGAGGCGGTACGGGAACGACGGGTTGAAGATGATCGCGAACCAGTCGGTCGGCACGACGCGGCCGTCGACGATCTCGAAGCCCTGCGGCGTCTGCATCCAGCTGTTCGACGCGAGGATCCAGAACGTCGAGATGATCGTGCCGATCGCGACCATCAGCGTCGCGCCGAAGTGCGCGCGCGGGCTCACGCGGTTCCAGCCGAACAGCATGATGCCGAGGAAGCCGGCTTCGAGGAAGAACGCGGTCATGACCTCGTACATCAGCAGCGGGCCGGTGACCGAGCCGGCGAAGCTCGAGAAGCCGGCCCAGTTGGTGCCGAACTGATAGCTCATCACCACGCCGGAGACGACGCCCATCCCGAACGCGACGGCGAAGATCTTCGACCAGAAGAGGCAGAGGGTTTTGTAGTACGGCTTGCCCGTCTTGAGCCAGCGGTATTCGAGCACGGCGATGAAGCTCGCGAGGCCGATGCTGAGCGCCGGGAAGACGATGTGAAACGAGACGGTGAACGCGAATTGCAGGCGGGCCAGATCGAGGGCCGAAAATGCGGTATCCATACCAGTTGACCGAAGCTGTCGATACCCGCCGGCGGGCCTGCCGGCGGACCCTGGCCGAAGGCGGTTGCAGGGTTGGCTGGAGTATGGGACGCGATATTGCGGCGCGAAATGTGCCAACTCGTCGCAGATGTCCAGACCCCGCGCGGCGGCGGCGCGTTAAATCGTTGATTCGTATCAAGATCGCGGCGTGGCGCGCGGCGAGTGGGGCGCGGCGGCCCGCCGCACCTGCGTCAATATGGCGCGTCGCATCGTCGGGAACACGACGCCCGCGCGTCCGTTTCAACCCGTTGGCCGGTAACGCACGCGCACGCGCCGACGGCCGCCGCGCGCGGCTTTCGTGACGCCGGTAACGTCTTGCAACATTGCCGCGCGCCTTCGTAATGGATGCGGGAGCGGGTGCGGCGTAGCGTTGAAGACATCGGGTTCGCGTGGCGAGCCGGTTTGTCGGAGAACGAGACGTGAACGCATCGAAGCTTGCGCTGGGCGCGCTCGCCGCCGTCGCAATCGGCGCGGCGGGCGTGGCCCACGCCGCCCGCGTCGGGGTCTACATCGGCCCGGGCTATCCGTACTACTACCCCGTCGCGCCCGCGCCCTATTACTACCCGCCGCCCGTCGTCGCGGTGCCCGTCGCGCCGCCCCCGCCGCCGGAGTACATCGAGCAGGGCCAGGCGCAGGAGGGCCCCGACGCGAACGACGGCGGCCTCTGGTACTACTGCGACGCGTCGAAGCACTACTACCCGTACGTGAAGACATGCAAGTCGGGCTGGCGGTCGGTGCCGGCGCGGCCGCAATGATGGAGGCGCGACGATGAGCAACACGATCCGATATGCGCGCTGGCCCGTGCTGGCGGTGTTGGCCGGCCTCGTCAGCGCATGCGCGTTCGTGCCGAACGGGCCGACCGTGCTGGCGCTGCCCGGCACGGGCAAGTCGTTCGACCAGTTCCGCGCCGACGACGCGAACTGCCGCCAGTACGCGTTCCAGCAGTCGGGCGGCGTGACCGCCGGGCAGGCGTCGACGGCGAGCGCGGTCGGCAGCGCGGCGGTCGGCACGGCGCTCGGCGCGGCGGCCGGCGCTGCGTTCAACGGCGGCAGCGGCGCGGCCGTCGGCGCGGGCGCGGGGCTGCTCGCGGGCAGCGTGGTCGGCGCGGGCGCCGCGCAGGGTTCGGCATACGACGTGCAGCGCCGCTACGACTATGCGTACCTGCAGTGCATGTACGCGACCGGCAATCGCGTGCCGGTGCCGGGCGGCATGAGCGGCGGCTATGGGGGCGCGCCCGCGCCGCGCGCCGCGCCGCCGATGCCGCCTCCGGGCGTCCAGCCGCCGCCGCGTTATTGACGCGTCCGGCAGGCGCCCGACGAATTGCGTACACTCTGAGTCTCGTTTCGGCAGGCCGGTTCGGGCGCGCCCGTGCCGGCCCGCGTTCACTCAGGGACCACCGATGATCGATCTGCGCAGCGATACCGTGACACGCCCCAGCCCCGCGATGCTGGCCGCCATGACAGCCGCCGAAGTCGGCGACGACGTATGGGGCGACGACCCGACCGTCAACCGCCTGCAGGCCGTGACCGCCGAGCGCGCAGGCAAGGAGGCGGGCCTGTACCTGCCGAGCGGCACGCAGAGCAATCTCGCCGCGCTGATGGCGCATTGCGAACGCGGCGACGAATACATCGTCGGCCAGCAGGCGCACACCTACAAGTACGAAGGCGGCGGCGCGGCGGTGCTCGGCAGCATCCAGCCGCAGCCGATCGAGAATGCGCTCGACGGCACGCTGCCGATCGACAGGATCGTCGCCGCGATCAAGCCGCTCGACGACCACTTCGCGCGCTCGCGGCTGCTCGCGCTCGAAAACACGATCGGCGGCCGCGTGCTGCCGACCGGTTATGCGGAAGAGGCCGTCGCGGTCGCGCGCAGCCACGGGCTGTCCGCGCACCTCGACGGCGCGCGCGTGTGCAACGCGGCCGTCGCTTCAGGCCGCACGATCGCGGACGTGTGCGCGCCGTTCGACTCGGTGTCGATCTGCTTCTCGAAGGGGCTCGGCGCGCCGGTCGGCTCGGTGCTGGTCGGCAGCCGGCCGCTGATCGAGCGCGCCCGACGCTGGCGCAAGATGCTCGGCGGCGCGATGCGGCAGTCGGGGCTGCTCGCGGCGGCGTGCCTGTATGCGCTCGAGCACAACGTCGAGCGGCTCGCGGACGATCACGAGAACGCCGCGCGCCTCGCCGCGGGGCTCGCGCGCATCGACGAGGTGAAGGTGCTGTCGCAGGCGACGAACATGGTGTTCGCGCAGTTCCCCGAGGCCGATTGCGCACCGCTCGAGGCGTGGCTCAAGGAACGCGGGATCCTCACGCAGATGCTGTACGCATCGCGTTTCGTCACGCACCGCGACGTGTCGCGCGACGACGTCGATACGTTCGTCGCCGCGGTCGGCGCGTATTTCGCGCAGCGGCGCGCGTAACCGGGCGGCGGCGCAGCAGCGCTGCGTCGTCGAAGCGATCAGCGCGCGAGCGGCGCGAGCAGCCGCCGCGCCGCTTCGACGACGCGCGCGGACAATGACGCCATCGCCGGCGACTGCACGGTCCACGCGTGCCAGTACAGCGTGACGTCGGTCGGATGCGCGGGCGCGAGATCGACGAGGCCCTGCGCGTCGAGCGGCGTGTCGCCGAGCAGCGGCGCCGGCACCATCGCATAGCCGAGCCCGTGCTGGACCGCTGCGAAATGCGCGTGCGTGCCCGGCACGTAGTGGCACGGGTATGCGCCGACGGGCAACCCGAACTTTTCCTCGAGAAACGACGATTGCAGCGTGTCGCGCCGCGAATACGCGACGACCGGCGCGCGGCGCGCGCTCGCGCGATTGAGGCCGCGCGGAAACCAGCGCGCGGCGAACGCGGACGCGGCGAGCAGCCGGTAGCGCATCATGCCGAGCGGCGTCGCGACGCAGCCGCGCATCGGCTTCGGCTCGGTCGTCACGCAGCCGACCGCCATCCCGCTTTCGAGCAGCGCGAACGTATGGTCCTGGTCCTCGACGATCAGCTCGAACAGGATGCGCTCGCCGGCGAGCACCGACGTCAGCGCGGGCAGGAACCAGGTGCCGAGGCTGTCGGAATTGAGCGCGATCGTGACGGAGATCGGCGATGCACGCTCGACCGCGAGCGCGCTCTGCAGGTCGGCCTGCAGCAGCGCGACGCGGCGCAGGTGCTGCAGCACGCGCTGCCCGGCGACGGTCGGCCGGCACGGCCGCGTGCGCAGCACGAGCGGCGTGCCGAGGCTCGCCTCCAGCGCGCGCACCCGCTGCGTGACGGCGGACGCGGTCACGTGCAGGCGCACCGCCGCCTGCTCGAAGCTGCCGGTGTCGGCGACGGCCAGCAGCGCGGCGGCCTGCTTCGGATCGATCGTCAGCGGCATGCGCGGAACACGACGTCCGGTATCCAGTTGCGCTTGCGGCGAGCGAGACGCTCGTCCGTACCCTCCCCGTCGAACGAAGCGGCAGCGGCCGGCTCGATGAGCGCAGCGTCGACCCCATCGAACGTGTTGACGTTGACGACCCCATAGAGCCGGCCGTCCACTTCGCTCGTCACGACCGGCACGACGCCGCACGTGCCGCACACGTGGAATCGCGCGGTGCGCGTGCCGAACGCATAGGCGCTGACCTGCGCCGGGTCCTTCACGGTGACTTCGAGCGAGCCGACCGGACAGGAGGTCCAGGTGCCGCCATGCTTGCGGCAAAACGAACAGGTGCAGGCGCGCGCGGCAATGCGAGGCGGGGCATCGCGCCAGTCGAGCGCGAAGGAGATGTTGCCGCAGTGACAGCTTCCCGAGGTGATCATTGATCCGCTCCTAGGCTGAGTCGCCGGATTCCGGCTGAAGGGGAAGCGGGATTGTTTCACAGATTTCCGAGTGATCCAAAGGCGCCGGCCGGCGCCCGGGCTGTGGATAAAAAACGCCCGCCTTGCGGCGGGCGTCGTCAACTCGCGCCTCCGTGACGCGGTATGCCTGTCGACATGCTATTGCCAGGCGGGCGCCGGCGCGATCGGCATCGTATAGGCGGCCGCAGGGAGCAACGTGATCGTGGAGTTGCTCTGGCCGCCATACGTTTCGTGCACGGTGCCGAACGTCACGCCGGTGATCGGCACCACGACGGGTTGCCCGTCGCTTCGCGGCGGTGCGCTGACGATGATCGACACGCCGGGCTTCAGCGTGGCCGTCACGTTCGACGAGTTGAACACGAGCCGCTGCTTCGCGAGCACGCCTGCGTCGGACAGGTACGGACTGCGAATCGGCAGACCCTTGTAGTACTTGTTGTACTTCGTCAGCACCGCGTTCAGCAGGTCGCCGAGCAGCGTACTGGTGCCGCTGTACGCGCGCAGGTTCGACTGGTGGAACATCAGCGGGCGCATGTCGAACGTGAGCAGGTAGGACACCAGCGTGTCGGACACGTGGTCGAGCACTTGCGCGTAGGTCTGATCGACGCCCCACCGTGTCGGATCGATCCCGTTCGCGCCGTAGAAGTAGTTGTATTCGGCGACCCATTCCGACGGTTGCGACACGTTGTAGAACAGCGCCGTCGGATAACGCGGGATTTCGAAGATGTTCTGGTTCACGCAGTTGTACTTGCCGGCATTGAACGGCGGAAGCGACCAGGCGACGCCGTTGTTGTTCGTCGGGCAGCCGGCCGTGCCGACCGGCGGCGTCGGCTTCGACGAGTCGGACACGAGCACGTTGATGCCGTACGACTGGAGCGCGCCCAGCGTCGGCGCGTAGTAGAGGCCGGAGATCTCGGGCGTCACGATAACGGTCTTGTTGTATTTTTCGAAGCCGAAGCTCTGCGCGACCGCGTTGTTGTTCTGCAGCTCGGTCGTCACCTGGCTGGGCGTGATCGTGATCGGCGGGTTTTGTATCGGCTCAAGCAGTGCGTGGTCGTATGTATGGGTAATCCACTTGAATTCGAACTCGTTTGCGTTCACCTCGGTGCTCAACGAGTCGGTGCCGCTCGGCGGGTAGTTGCCGAGACCGCCGTCGGCCGTGTCGAAGCCCGCGCCGTTGAACGCGAACGTGAGTTTCAGCGCGCCCGCGTTCGCGGTGCCGGCGTTGACGTTGTCCTGCCAGGCCATCATGTTGTCGAAATCGGCGCCGGTCATCCGGTACTCGCACGCGGTCATGCCGGTGGTCGGCGAGACGTCGCCGAGCGGGCACAGGCCCGGAGGGCTCGTGCTCGTCGTCGCGCCCGTCGTCACGTTGTACCAGTAGCCGTAGAGCGACTCAGCATACGGGTAGATCTCATCCGGGATGCCGATATCGTCGACCTGCGGATCCATGTACGCGTGCCGCACGCCGACGAACAGCCCGCGCGTGACCCAGTTGACGAGGCCATACGACAGCGTCATCGAATGCATCAGGTACGGGTTGTTGTCGAACGACACCGCCATGATTTCGCGCGACGTGCTGTCGCCCGCGAGCGGCGTCGTGTTGCCGAACAGGCAGGTTGATGCGACCGAATAGGTGGCGCCGGTCGACGCCGTGCCCTGGATCTGCGTCGTCGTGGTCGTGCCGGCCGGCAGCGGGCTCGCGGGCGACATGAAGTACGTCCACGCGTTTTGCACGGTCAGCGGATTCGTCGTGGTCGTGCCGGCGTTCATGTACGGGAACAGCGTCTTGCCGGTGGCCGTCAGCGTCGTGTTGAGCGGCGACGCGGTCGTATCCCGGTAGCCGACGTACTGCATGCAGCCGGTGTCGCCTGGCCATGTGTAGGCGCTCGCGAGCCGCACGTTGTACTTGAACTGGTAGCGCGCGAGCGTCGTCGCGAGCGCGCCGCCGGAAAACGGGTTCATGTAGCGCGCGTCGCTGATCGGCATGATGACGCCCTGGTACATCGCATGGTCGCCGGTTTCGAGCGTCGGCAGCGTCGGGGCGGTGGTGTCGTAGTAGTAGATCGTGTACGGCACGCCCAGCCGGTCGAGGATCGTCAGCGTTGCCTGCAGCTCGGGCGTATTGCCGGCCTGCTGGCTGGCGAGCACCAGCACCTTCAGGTCGATCAGCGCATCCAGCGGGACGGCGTGGACGACCTGCGCCGCGACGCAGAGCCCGGCCGCGGCGAGCCCGCGCGCCAGCGGCCCGGAGGAGCGGAACAACGTTCGTATTGCACTCATGGCAAACCTCACGCATCGGTGATCGAATGAATGAAACTTTTCCCCGACAATGACTTCAGCGTGATGCCTATAGTTGTTGCGGCTTGAACTTGCCTGCGTTCTTCGCCTCGCTCGGATGCGGGCTCGTCGGCAGCGTCGGGAACTTCGCCGGGATGTTCCCTTTCGACGGCAGCGAACCGTGGCCGGTGTGACGGGGCCCCTTGCCGGCGGCGAACGCTGCCGGCGTGCCGAGCGCGGCGAACGCGACGGCGCTCGCGCAAAGACCGGTCAGCACCGCGCGCCACACGCGCAGCGATCCGGTCGTTCCTCGCACTTTCATGGTGTCCTCCTGAAGCGACTCGCATCGTTCGAGACGTTGCAAAAATGACCGACCGTCCGGCGGCCGGTCCGGCGCGTCGCGCCGGGCAGCGGCCCCTGGAGGCGTCGGGTTCAACGAAATGGGTCTCCCGTGCGGGCCGGCGGCCTGCTCTGGCGCGGCATTCGCGATGCCGCCGTGTCGCTGCGGGCGCGGCCGTGCCGGCGTGCGCATGCCGGCTGCACGCGCGTGCGGACCTGCCTACCGTTGTAAGCGAGCACCGTGCCATTGAAGCTAACGTGATGATTCAATGGATGAATTTCTTCACGTGACGGGCGCGTTACGCGGCAACGCGGGCAAAACGTTTCACACGTGATCCACGCGGGGAACGGTATGCGAGTGGTGCGGCTGCGCAGCGCGCCGGCCGGCGAGGCGTGCCGGCGCGGCGGGGGCGAAGGGGAGGCGCTGCGGGGTGAGGGGTCGGCTGAAGGCGCGTCAGCGGAGTGGGCGGGCCGGTCACGCCTGCCGGGGCGCTTCGGCGGGCGGCGTGCCGTCGTGGAACAGCGTCGCCAGTTGCGCGCGCAACTCGGGCGTGTCGGTGTGCTGGTGCACCGCGACCGCGTGCTGGACCGCGGCCTCCAGCAGCTCGCTGTCGGAATCGGCGGAGATCGCGACCGAGCAGTGCGTCGCGCTGGGAAACTCGCGGCAATCGATATAGCGGCGAGACATGATCTTCTCCTCACAGGAAAGGGGGCCGGCCGGGTTCGCGCGACCGCCGGTGCATCGCGACGCGGGCGCGCGTCGCGTTCGGGGAATCGATGAAAAAAGTATAGGCGGCGCAGCGCGGCGATTCGGCGCCGCGGCGGGCGCATGCGGGATCGGACACCTTGCGGCCGCGCGCGTCGCGCAGCGTCGCCCGTGACGCGCGCAATTTGACCTACGCTATAAGCGCGCGCGGGACGCGGCGCGTGCCTGCCTGCGTCCCGCGCGCGTCATGAGGGTTTCGAGGGTTCCATGTCATGGAGGACGAAATGTCGATTCGACTAGGAGAAGACGCACCCGACTTCACGGCCGAGACCACGGAGGGGACGATCCGCTTTCACGAGTGGATCGGCGACCACTGGGCGATCCTGTTCTCGCATCCGAAGGATTTCACGCCGGTATGCACGACCGAGCTCGGCTACATGGCCGGGCTCAAGCCGGAATTCGACAAGCGCAACACGAAGATCATCGGGCTCTCGGTCGACCCCGTCAGCGATCACCAGCGGTGGGTGAAGGACATCGAGGAGACGCAGGGACACGCGATCAACTATCCGATGATCGGCGACGACAGCCTGGTGGTCGCCAAGCTGTACGACATGATCCACCCGAACGCGAGCGGCGGGCCGCGCACCGCGGTCGACAACGCGACGGTGCGCTCGGTGTTCATCATCGGCCCGGACAAGAAGGTCAAGGCGATGCTGGTGTACCCGATGAGCGCGGGGCGCAATTTCGACGAGGTGATGCGGCTGCTCGATTCGCTGCAACTGAATGCGCAGCACACGGTTGCGACGCCGGTGAACTGGAAGCCGGGCGACGATGTCATCATCCCGACGTCGGTGTCGGACGACGACGCGAAGAAGAAATACCCGCAGGGCTTCAGGACCCTGAAGCCGTATCTGCGGTATGTCACGCAGCCGCGTTGACGCGCGGCGCCGGGAAAGGCGACAGGACAGGTGGCAGGACAAGCGGCGGAGCGACATCGTGATGATCTTCCGGCAACTCTTCGATCAACAATCGTCTACCTATACGTACCTGCTGGCTGATCGCGCGTCGCGCGAAGCCGTGCTGATCGATCCGGTGTTCGAGCAGGTGCGCCGCGACGCGGCGCTGATCGACGAGCTCGGCTTGCGGCTCGACGTGACGATCGACACGCACGTGCACGCCGATCACGTGACGGGCGCGTGGCTGCTGAAGCAGCGCACCGGCAGCGACATCGCCATTTCCGCGGCGAGCGGCGCGGCGGGCGCGGACCGCTATCTGCGCGACGGCGACCGCTGCGCGTTCGGCGGACGCTACCTGACCGTGCGCGCGACGCCGGGCCACACGAACGGCTGCATCAGCCTCGTGCTCGACGACGAATCGATGGCGTTCACCGGCGATTGCCTGCTGATCCGCGGCACCGGCCGCACCGATTTCCAGCAGGGCGACCCGCGCGCGATGTATCGCGCGGTGCACGGCCGGCTCTTTACGCTGCCGGAAAGCTGCCTGCTCTATCCGGCGCACGACTACCGCGGGCTGACCGTGACGAGCGTCGGCGAGGAGCGGCGCTTCAATCCGCGTCTCGGCGGCGATCTCAGCGAGGACGATTTCGCCGGCTACATGACGAACCTCGGGCTGCCGCACCCGCGCCAGATCGACGTCGCGGTGCCCGCGAACGTGAAATGCGGGATCGCGGCAAGCGCGCCGGAGCGGCAGGACGAGCCCGGCTGGGCGCCGCTCGTCTACACGTTCGCCGGATTCTGGGAAATCGATCCGCAGTGGCTCGAGGATCATCTGAACGCGGTGCAGGTCGTCGACGTGCGCGAGCCCGCCGAATTCACCGGGCCGCTCGGGCACATTCCGGATGCGACGCTGATTCCGCTCGGCGAACTGGCCGCGCGCGCGGCCGAGCTCGCGCGCGACCGGCCGATCGTGACCGTGTGCCGCGCGGGCGGGCGGTCCGCGCAGGCGACCGTGATCCTGCGGCACGCGGGATTCGACGCGATCGCGAATCTCGGCGGCGGCATGCTGCGCTGGCGCGCCGACGGGCGCGCCGTCGTGAACGGCCGGCTTTAGGGTCTATTTACATATGGACCGCGCATGCGTTGCCACGAGAACGGCCGCTCGCGAGGCGCTGGACGTATTCGCAAGGCGCGCAACGCGGCGAGCGGCCGTTCTCGTGGCAACCCCAAATTTAAATTTCATTCCAGGGGAATGCCCGAAATCGCCCGTATGGCGGCGTCGCTCGTCGCTTGTTTGGCTCGGCCAAACGGCGCTCCTCGCTTCTTGCCATACGGGCGATTTCGGGCATTCGCATGCGCGTTCCATATGTAAATAGACCCTAACGCCGCCGGTGGCGGCGCGGCGACATCCCCGTTCCATGCGTACCGGACGTATCGCGCGTACTTTCCGCGCCGCACGTCCGATCGAGATCGACGCGCGGGCCGGCGGCCGCATCGCGGGACGCCGGCGGGAGCGGCCGGCAGCGCGCGGTGGTTCGACGTGACAGCAGCAGCGGCAGCATCGCGACACCCCCCGATTACAGCGTGTGCTTGGCCGACAGCGCGAGCGTCAGCAGCTCGTCGAACTGCGTGATCAGCTCGAAGCACAGCAGGAACGCAAACGTGTACGCCGGCGCCGGAAAGCGCCCGATCAGCCGCAGCACCGCCGGCGCATAGTGCGCGCGGATCGCGTCGCGCGTCATCAGCCACGTGATCGCGACGCCGATCGCGGCGCCCGCCAGCAGGTCGGTCGGATAGTGAAAGCCGAGATACGCGCGCGGCACGCAGATGAACACGATCGTGTACAGCAGCGCGATCGCGCCGATGCGGCGCGACATCAGGAAAATGCCGGTCGAGATCGCCATCCACAGCATCGCGTGGTCGCTCGGAAACGAACTCCAGGTCTGCAGCGTCGCCGCGCGCAGTTCCGCGGACGGGAAGTGCAGGTGCAGCTCCGGGTTGTAGATCGGCCGCAAGCGGAACGGCAGCGTCTTCGCGAGCAGCCGGCCGGCCGCGAGCGCGACGAGGCCGCTCGCGATCGTCGCGACGATCATCTCCCGCTGCCGCTCGCTGTGCGGGCCGGGCTGGAACCACAGCCAGCACAGCACGGGAACGAGCACGAAGCCCTTGAACGTGTACAGGCCGGCGACGACGCGGATGGCATGATTCAGCAGCGGGCTGAGCGTGATCCGGGTGAGGTAGAACTGGATGGCGGTATCGAAATGGTTCATGGTCTGCGGTCACCGGCGGACGCGCCGCGCATCGGATGAGCGGCCGGCGGGATTCGAAACGCGCTTGGGCTGCAAGCGCAACGGGGGGCAAGTATGTCCACCCGGAATTGCGAAGAAAATGCGAAAAAATACCGGGAATCCCCTGATGAAACGAATCGTTCGACAGAGGGACGGATGCGTGCGGGCCGTGCCGCAATGCGCGTGCGTCGTTGTGCCGGTGCGGACGCGATCGCCTGAAAAATATTTCGGTGAACTGGAAAATTGAACCGATTGGTCTGCGCATTGCATCGCATGAGCGCATCGCGGTTGCGAGCCGGGTGATCCTGCCGGACGGTGCGCGCGCGTACGTGCGCCACACGAAAAATAAAAAAAACGGGCGGGCGCGATGTGCGCCCGCCCGATGTGCAACGCGTCGGCCGTGCCGCCCCGCGTGCCGCGTCAGCGCCGCCAGATCCGCGCGGCGAGCGCCGCGAGCGACGTCGCGACGGCGAGGGCGAGCACCGCGGTCCAGCCGAACTGCGCGAGCAGCTGGCTGCCGATCGCGGCGCCGGCCGCCATGCCGATGAACATGCCGACGAACAGCACCGCGTTGAGGCGGCTGCGCGACGCGGGATCGATGCGATACACGATCGACTGGTGCGCGATCAGCGTCGCCTGCACGCCGAGGTCGAAGCCGATCGTGCCCGCCGCGAGCAGCGCGAGCTGGGCGTGCGCCGGCAGCATCGGCGCGAGCGCCATGATCGCGAACGACAGCGTGGCGATGCCGATGCCGAGCCGCGTGACCCGCTCCGGCCCGTGGTGGTCGGCGAGCCGTCCGGCGACCGGCGCGGCCAGCGCGCCGGCCGCGCCTGCGAGACCGAACGCGCCGGCCGCCGCGCTGCCGAGATGGAACGGCGCGCCGTGCAGCATCACCGCGAGCGTCGACCAGAACGCGCTGAAGCCGACCGACAGCAGGCCCTGCGCCAGCGCCGCGCGCCGCAGCGCGGGATGACGGCGCCACAGCTCGCGGAGCGAGCCGATCAGCGCGCGATACGGCAGGCGTGTCGTCGGCTCGAAGCGCGGCAGGCCGCGCGCGGCCACGACGCCGATCGCCGCGACGCTCGCGGCGGCGATCACGAACATCGCGCGCCAGCCGACGTTCTCGGCGACGAAGCCGCTGACCACCCGCGACAGCAGGATGCCCATCAGCAGGCCGGTCATCACGGTGCCGACCGTGCGGCCGCGATGCGCGTCGTGCGCGAGCGTGGCCGCGGCCGGCACGACGTCCTGCGCCATCGTCGCGGACAGGCCGATCGCGAAGCTCGCGGCCAGCAGCAGGCCGATCGACGGCGCGGCCGCGGCGAGCAGCAGCGCGCCGACCAGCACGGCCGCCTTGGTCACGATGACGCGGCGGCGGTCGAAGCGGTCGCCGAGCGGCGCGAGCAGCAGGATGCCGAGCGCATAGCCGAGCTGCGTCAGCGTCGGCACGAGGCCGACCGCGCGCGCGGACGCGCCGAGATCGGGCCCGAGCACGCCGAGCATCGGCTGGCTGTAGTAGAGCGGCGCGACCGCCAGGCCGGCCGCGGTGGCGAGCAGCAGCACGAGCCGGCCGTCGAGCGGCGCGGCGGCGGTCGCCGCGTGCGGCGGGGCAAGCGGCGCGCGGGCCGCGGCATCGAGGTTCGTCGGGGTGGACATGAGGGACATCCTGCGTCGGGTGAATGAATGGACGCGAGTGTGCCGGCGTGGCGCAGGCGACGGTAGTACCGTGCGGTGCAGATTTGTTATACGCTCGACGTATGAAAGAAAAATCTCCTGTCAAGTCCGATGCTGGCGGGTCTGCGCGACATCGCACGGTTCCGATGGAGGGCGCCGGCTATCGCTTCGAGCTGATGGAAACCTTCGTGCGCATAGTCGAATCGGGCAGCCTGTCGGCTGCCGCCGCGCAATTGAACACGACCCAGCCGACGATCAGCCGCCGGCTGCAGGCGCTCGAGCGCTCGCTCGGCGTGCGGCTGCTGCAGCGTACGACGCACACGATGCGGCTGACTGTCGACGGCGAGCGCTGTTTCAAGCGCGCGAAGGAGCTGCTGGCGAGCTGGGCGTCGTTCGAAGCCGACCTGCGCGGCGCGCAGGAGGAGCCCGAGGGGCTGCTGCGGGTCGCGGTGCCGCACGCGTTCGGGCAGGAGCGCTTCGTCGGGCCGCTGGCGCGGTTTCTGCGCGACTATCCGCGCGTGTCGGTGGAATGGCTGCTGCAGGACGAGGTGCGGGATTTCATCGGCAGCGGCATCGACTGCGCGATCCAGGTGGGCGAGCCGACCGATCCGGGCGTCGTCGCGATCCGGCTGTCGAAAGTGCCGCGCTTCGTGGTCGCCGCGCCGTCGGTGCTGGACGGCGCGCCCGTGCCGGTCGAGCCCGATGCGCTCGCCGCGCTGCCGTGGCTCTCGCTGAGCACTTACTATCGCAACGAACTGGCGCTGACGCATGCGGTCACGGGCGAGACGCGGCGCATCGCGATCCGGCCGCGCGTCAGCACCCTGAACCTGTATGCGCTGCGCAGCGCCGCGCTGCTGGGCGTTGGCGCGTGCGTCGGCTCGTCGTGGCTGCTGGCGGACGATCTGGCGCACGGGCGCCTCGTGCATCTCGCGCCGCAATGGGAGGCCGCGCCGCTGCCGGTCTACCTGACCTATCCGCACGCGCAGTTCTATCCGTCGAGACTCGTGCGGTTCGCCGCGCTGATGCGGGAGGCCGTGCCGGGGCTGGTCGAGGGACACGCGCGCTGACGCCCGGCGCCGCTGCCGGCGCCGGCGTTGCGGCAAGCGCGCTCAGCCGCGCCGGATGCCTTCCGGCAGTGCGCTGATGCGTTGCACTTCGGGCGAGTCGAGCCACGCGCGCGACGCGACGCAATCGACGAACATCGCGGTCGCATCCTCGCCCCAGAACAGCTCGCCGTCCCATTCGAACGTCGGCACGCCGAACACGCCGCGCGCGATCGCGTGGTCGGTATGCGCGCGCAGCGCGTCCTTCACGGATGGCGCGTCGACGGCCGTGACGCCCTCCGGAAACCCGACCGCATCGCACAGCGCGGCGAAGCCCTCCGGCGACCCGACGTCGTGGCCGTCGCGCCAGATGTGCCGGAAGATGCGCCGGATCACGTCGAGCGAGCCGCCCATCGCGATCGCGAGGCGCAGCGGGCGGATCGGATTGAACGGATGCGCGGGCGGCATCCGGAACGGGATGCCGAGCTTGTCGGCGCGATACTGCGCGTGACGATAGGTGAAGACGCGCTTCGCCGCGATCTCGGCGGGGGCCTTTTGTCCCCAGTGCGCGAGCAGCGCGCCGAGTACGATCGGGCGCGGCTCGATGGTCAGCGTCGGCGGCAGGCGCTCGAACTGCTCCTGCTGCAGATAAGCGAACGGCGAAACGAAATCGAAATACCAGGTGGCGGTGGTCGCGGTGCTCATCGCGGGTGCCCTCCGAGGCGTGTGCGGGTGCGGCCGCCGGTGACGACGGCGGCAATGCACGGCATGTCGAGGCGGTCGCGGATGCGGGCCAGTGTCGCATGCGGGCGGGTTTCGCGCACCCTCGTTACGCGAGCATCGTTGCCACGGGCATGGAGTAGGAGCGGTGCGCGGCGCGTGGGTGGGCGTCGAGGCCAGCGAGCAATCCGATGTGGTCGCTCTTCGGTTGCGTGTGGTGCTACATACGCGATATCGGCCGGACCGTTTGCGTTACGCATTTCAATATATGCTGAAGCCCGTTCTCGACGCGCCGCGGATGACAGGAGAAAGAATGCCAAACATCAGACTGCATCACCAAGTATGTGCGTTTATCGACGTGCTCGGAGGCGCAAGGCTATTCAGGGGTAAGGATCGTCAGCGGGCCCGGGAGTTCTTTTCTTGTTTGGACGTGTTCGAACAACGCATGAACGGCTGGTCAGGACATTTTCCGAAGAAGCGACAGACGAGAGCCCTCGTCAAGACATTTAGCGACAACATATTCGTGGCATTTCCTCTGCGATCGAATCCGAAGTTGACGAACGAGCGGGTCGTTGCCATGTTTCTGACAGAGCTCACGGATCAGATCGCTCAACTCACGCTCATGTCGAGATTCCCGCTGCGTGGAGCAGTTACCGTAGGTCCGCTGATGTTCTCGGAGAAATTTCTCTTTGGTCCGGCATTGGTCGAAGCGGTTGAACTTGAGAAAGCCGCCGTGTTCCCGAGAATCATGCTGAGTAAGTCTGTACTCCGCCATATCACGCCGGACAGTCCGTACCAGTCGCTGGTGCTACGGGACGCCGATGGCAGTGCGTTCCTGGACTATCTCGGCAGGAAAGCCTTAATTCCATCGGCGATCAAATGGCATCGCGAATTTGTTCAGAAGGGACTGGCAGAAAACGCCTCTCGTGTTCGCGAGCGCCAGAAATACGAATGGCTCGCTCAATATCACAATTTTCACGCGATGAAGGTCGGCATGTCGGATCAGTGTGTTTCGATCGATCGCGGGATTGCATTTGAGCCATACGGTGACGAGGTCGACGTCATTTCTCCGGTCAAGCAACGTCGCTCGGTGTCGGCTACCGGTCGAAGCCAAGAGTAGGGAGCATGGTACCGAGGCTCAGACAGCAGGGCGGCGATTTGGCCGCAGCACCCGCATCGCGTGGTGTTTGACCCTCAACCGGTTTCGACCAGCGCCGCGAGCTTCGCGAGCGCCATGCGCCAGCCCGTCTCGTTGTCGGCGGCCGGCACGCCGGGCGGCAAGCCGTCGTGCGTCGCGTCGATGCGTGTGCCGCCCGCGTCGTCGGACAGCGTGATCGTGATCGTCATTGCGCCGCGCAGCGCGGGATCGTCGGTTTCGAATGCGTCGATCTCGACGACGCGTTCATCCGGCACGAGCGTCACGAAGCGGCCGTGATAGGAGTCGGTGCGTGCGGTGGTCTTGCCGGCGTCGGTCGGTGCGTCGTAGGTCAGCGTGATGCGGAACGCGCCGCCTTCGCGCACATCGAACGCATCCACACGGCAGGTCATGCCGTCGGGCGCCTTCCACTGCTCGATCGCATGCGGATCGAGCAGCGCGCGATAGACCTTCGCGCGGGGCGCGTTCAGATGCCGGCTGACGTGGGTCGAGTTCATGCGAGCCATGTCGTTCCCTCCGGAAGAACGTTCGAGCGAACATGGGGTGTGCAGCCGCGCGCCGGCCGTCAGCGCAACGCGCCCGCCAGCTCGTCGAGCTGCGTGATGCAGATGTTCCAGCCGTCGAAGAAGCCGAGTTGCTCGTGCCGGTCGCGCGTCGCCGCGTCGGGATGCATCACGCGGGCTTCGTAACGGCATCCTGCGTCGTCGTCGCGCATCGTGACGATCGCCGTGAACCCGAGCCACGGCGTCTGCGGCCGCCAGCCGCCGGTGAGCATCGACGAGAACACGATGCGCGTTTCGGGTGCGACCTCGAGGAAGCAGCCAGGGTTGTCGCTGGTACCGCCGTCGGGGCCGCGCATGAACGTGTGGAACGCGCCGCCCGGCCGCAGATCGAACGCGCGCACCTCGGTGGTCCAGGGCTTCGGGCACCACCATGCCTTCAGCAGTTCCGGATCGGTCCATGCGCGCCACAACGCGGCGCGTGGCGCACGCAAGACGCGGGTGATGACCAGGTCGTGGGTGTCGGCGGGTTCGGCGGGAGGGGATGACATCGGCTTGCTCCTCTGCATCGACATGATGGCGTTCGACGAATTCGGCCACGCGGTCCAACGGCGCCACCAGCGCGGATACGGTCTGCTCGCCGCGGCCGAGCGCGCTGACGATCGCGCAGCGGGTCGGATCGGACAGCGCATGGAACACGTCGCTGATGCCGGCATCAAGGTTAGCCATGCGGCCAAATATAGGACAGGGCCGGGCGAATCGCCAGGCGTCGATCGATTAAATTCCGATCTGAATTATATAAATAATAGAAACGATTTGATTTTCAGTGCGGCAATTTGATTTGCATCTGGAATGTTGCTTTCGCACGGGATCTGGTCCGAAATAACGTCCTGATATCCCGCCCTTATATTGGCTGGCCGCGGTTCGGCCGGAAATGTAAAGCATTGCAATATCTGATCCTGGATGGCGCTTTGCGGTTGCGGTTGGCTGATTTATTTGGCAGGATTTTCAGTGAGTTGCTCAGATTTAAAATAACAAAAAGGTCGATTGTTTTATTGGCCGAAAAAATGTGCCGGGCGGGCAACGATTCAACAGATGGCTGACGGAAACAGGTAACGAGGCGGCGAACATGCCGAACGTGTTCGCGATCATTGAATCAATCGCTTGCCCGGCTGCGTCGATGCTTCTCTCGAGCGATCCGGGCGAATCCGAAACGGGGCAGTCATGGCGACGCTCAAGAACGATTCTTCTGGGGAAGCATGCCTGCTCCGCCCGCATCACGTGTTCGGTCGCGACACCGCGCGCTGCGACACGGTCATCCTGGATCCGTCGGTATCCCGCGTCCATGCCCATATCCGCTGGATCGGCAGGTGCTGGGAACTCCACGATCACAGCAGCAACGGCACGTCGGTATCGGGCACGCCGCTGCGCGACGGCGAGCACGCGGTGCTGAAGCACGGCGACGTGATCCGGTTCGGGAAGATGGGCCTCGCGCCGTGGCGCGTCGATTCGCTCGACGACCCCGCCGATACGCTCTGGCCGATCCGTGGCGCGGCGCATCCGATCGTGCTCGAAGCGCGCCAGATCCTGCCCGCGCACGCGGCGCGGCCGGTGACGATCGTCAAGTCGCCGGCCGGTGAATGGCTCTGCGACGACACGTTGCCGCCGCGAACCTTGCGTCACGGCGACGAAGTCGCCGCCGGAGACGCCGTGTGGCGCCTGGCGCTCGTGCGCAGCAGCTCGACGATGCTGCTCGGCGCGCCCGCCGATCTGGCCGCGCCGGCGCAATTGCTCGAATTCCTCGTCAGCCAGAACGAAGAGCACGTGCGCATGCTGCTGCATGTTCGCGGAGGCGTGGTCGACCTCGGCGAGCGCGTCCATCACTACAGCCTCGTCACGCTTGCGCGAGCGCGCGCCGTCGACATGCAGGCAGGCTACGACGCCGCCGCGCAAGGCTGGATCGAGCTTGACCGGCTGGCACGCATGCTCGGCATCGATAACTCCCATGTGAACGTGCAGATTCACCGCGCGCGGACGCAATTCGCGGCCCTGCCGGGGCTCGACACGAACCAGCTCGTCGAGCGCCGGCGCGGCAGCGTCCGCTTCGGCGACTTTCCGTTCCGCATCATTCGCGGCGAGCACGTCGAGTGCCAGTCGGCAGCGGGCATCGATCCGCGCATCGGCATGCGCCGCCTGTCGCCGGCTCCGGCCGTCCAGACGCCATGAGCACGACGGAAACGGACGTGGCGCTTCCCGCGTACCGCGAGCCGGTCGTGCCGGGCGCGCCGTTCGCCGAACTCGCCGGCAAGCGGCGCTACCGTCTCGGCCCGCTGCTGGGCGAAGGCGGCTACGGCGTGGTTTTTCGCGCCACCTGCGGCGACACGGGGCAGGACGTCGCCATCAAGCTGATGCGGGACGATGCGGCGAAGTCCGCGGCGGAGCGCGCGCGCCAGCGGGCGCGCTTTCGGCGCGAGACGCATCTGTGCGAAGGGCTGCGACACCCGAATATCGTGGCGCTGCTGGACAAGGGGGAAGCGCCTGACGGGCGCCTGTTCGCCGTATTCGAGTTCGTGCAGGGCCGAACCCTGCACGACCGGCTTGCGGACGACGGGCCGCTGTCGGCCGTCGACACGGGCCGACTGATGACGGAGGTGCTCGACGCGCTCGCGGCCGCGCATCGGCGAGGCGTCGTGCATCGGGACCTGAAGCCGCAAAACATCGTGATCGCCTTGGCCGACGACGGGCCGCACGCGAAGCTCCTCGATTTCGGCATCGGCGCATTGCTGCCCGGCACGGAGGATGTCGAGAGCCGGACGGCGACGCAGGCGACCGAAGTGCTCGGCTCGCCGCAATATTGCGCGCCCGAGCAATTGCGCAACGAGGCGCCGACGCTCAAGAGCGATCTGTACGCGTGGGGCCTCGTCGTCATCGAATGCCTGACGGGCGAGGTCGTCATGCATGGCGCGAGCGTGGCCGACATTCTCTATCAGCAGCTCAGCCCGGTCGATATCGCGCTGCCTCCGTCGATCGCGTCGCATCCGCTCGGCTCGGTACTGCGCCGCGCGTTGAACAAGAATCCGGAGCAGCGCGCCGCATCGGCCGACGAACTCGCCGTGCAGTTTCGCGCGCTCAACTTCGCCGCGCTCGTCGGCCAATTCGATGCGTGCCGTGCGAGCCGGCGCGCGCGCACGCTCGCGCCGCGCGGCGAGACGACCGGCGCGGTCGGCGAGTACCGGCAGATCACCACGCTGTGCTGCTGCGTCACGATCGCCGGAGAGGGCCGGCAGCGGCATGCCGGCGCCGATCACGGGGACGCGCTCGACGGCTATGAAGAGCAATGGCTGACGAAGTGCGCGGACATCGCCGTCGGTTATGGTGCACAGGCCGGCGGGCGGCTCGGCGACACGCTGCTGTTCCATTTCGGCGTACAAGGCGATATCGACCGGCCCGCGCGCCGTGCGGCGCGCGCGGCGCTCGACATGGTGCGGGTCGCCGCGCGCGCGCGGCTGCCGGCGCCGCCGGCTTCCGGCAGCCGCACCGCCGGCGAAAGCTGGCGCGTGGAAGTGGCCGCCGCGATTCACGTCGGGCAGGTTCTCGCTCACGCGTCGCTGATGTCGGGCGTGTCGACGCCCGCCGCGACGTCGAGGCTGCTGCGTCTTGCCGAGCCGGGGCAGATTCTGATCAGCGACGATGCCCGGCGGTCCCTCGAACGGCATGCAGACTATCGGCCGACCCCGCTGCGGCTGACGCGCGCGGGCCTCGCGCCGCAGCCGGTCCATGAATTGCTCGGCGAGCGTCGCGCCGACACCCCGTTCGATTCGCTCGACGAGCGCGTGATGGCGCCGATGGTCGGCCGCGCGCGCGAACTCGACGCGCTGCTGCGCGCGTGGCAGGCGGCGCTCGCATGGCAGCGTCGCGAGACGCGTGGCGAGCCTGCGCCGCACGGCGTGCCGAAGCTCGTCGTCGGCGAGGCCGGCATCGGCAAGTCGCGCCTCGTCCACGAGCTGTGCGAGGCGGTCCGGGCGCAGGGCCATGCGTTCGCGCATTGCGCATGTCTGCCGGAGCGGGAGAATCATGCGCTGTTTCCGATCCTGCGGTTTATCGGCGCGCATTGGCACATCGACGCCGATTGCCCCGTCGATCTCGCACTCGCGGCGATCGACGAGATGATCGCGCCGCTCGAATGCGATCATGCGGCGGCCCGTGTCGCGCTCGCGACCTGGCTCGGGCTGCCGTGCGACGCCAAGGGGTTCCTGTGGTCGAGCGCGCGCGAACAGCACGCGCTGTTCGACGTCCTGGTGCAACTGATCGTCTCGCTCGGCCACGATGCGCCGATCCTGCTCGTCGTCGAGGACGTCCAGTGGCTCGACCGCTCGACGGAGGACTTTCTCGCGTTCCTGCGGCGTTCGTCGCGCGCGCGGGCCATCTGCGTCGTGCTCACGTCGCGCCCCGACAAGCTCGGCCGCTGGCGCGGCTCGACCGAGCGCCTCGTGCTGCGCCGCCTGTCGCGCGACGACGCGCAGCGCCTGGTCTCGGCGCTGCTCGGCCAGCGCGCGCTCGATCCGGCCTGGCTCGGCCAGCTTGCCCAACGCACGGCGGGCATTCCGCTGTTCATCGAGGAAGTCGCGCGCGAGCTCGTGACGAGCGGTGCGATGACCCACGCGGACGGCGCGCTGCCGGGGCTGCGGACAACGGACCCTGATCCGCTGCCGGTCAGTCTCGGCGGCATGCTGGGTCTCGCGTTCGACTGGATCGACGACGCGCGCGACACCGCGCAGCTCGCCGCGACCATCGGGCTCGAAGTGGATGCGCAATTGCTCGCCGGCGCGTCGCCGCACGATCGGGCCACGCTCGACGCGCATCTGCGGCTCCTGCTCGAGGAGCGCATCGTGTACGCGCAGCATCGGCGCGATCGCGTGTTCTATTCGTTCCGCCACGCGCTGATTCGCGATGCGGCCTATGAATCGATGCCGCCCGCCGTGCGGCGCAGCAACCATGCGCGCGTGGGCCGCGCGCTGGCCGTGGAAGCCGATCGCGGGGCCGGTGCGCATGCGTTCGGCGTCGCCAGGCACTTCGCGCACGCGGGCGCCTTCGCTGACGCGATCGGCCATGGGATCACAGCCGCGCGTCGCGCACTCGAACGTTCCCGGTACGACGACGCGATCCGCTACGGGCAGGCCGTGTCCGACTGGCTCGTCGACGCCGACTACGCACAACGCGAGCACGACAGCGCGCGCATCCGCGCCACGTTGACGCACGCGACGATGGCGCGGTTCGGCTGGGCCGATCCGCAGGTGCGCGAGCATGCGGAGCAGCTGTTGCGGCAAGTGCAGACGCTCGACGACCAGGAGCTCGCGATCAGCGCGCTATGGACGCTGTCGACCTACTACCACGTCGCCGGCGATCGCCCCACCGTGCGCGGGATCAGCAGGCGGCTCGACGCGCTCGCCGCCGAGCGCGGCGACGCCGGCGTCCAGGTCGCGGCGGACGCGATGCGCGGCATGGGCCTGTGGGTCGACGGCCACTATGCGCGCGCCCGGGTGGCTTTCGAGGCGGCGCTGGCCGGCTACGACGTGCGGCGCGACGTGGACCATCGGCGCATCCTGGGGCTCGATACGCGTGCGTGGACGATGGCGTCGCTCGCAAGCGTGCGCTGGTGCGTCGACGACGATCCGCAGGGGGCGCTCGCGATGGCGCGCGAGGCCGTGTACTGCGCGGCCTGCCTTGACCATTTGCCGACGCTGGGCGTCACGATGATGTACCTCGCGCGCATGCACCAGCTGGCCGGCGACCGCGGCGCGGCCCGCGCCGCGGCGGACGCGATTCTCCGCCTGTCGGACGCGCATCGGCTGCGCGCGGTCGAGCACTACGTCGCGATCATTCATGCATGGACGCGAGCGGATCGCGCGGAGGCCGCCGTGCACCTCGAAGCGCAGCGGCAATCCGGCGGGCTGCTCGGCCTGACCTACTACGCGTCGCTGCTCGCCGAGATGGATGCCGAGCGCGGCGACTACGACGCCGCGCTCGCGCAGATCGAGCAATGCCTCGCATGGTGCGATGCGACCGGGGAGCGTTATTACGAAGCGCAACTGCTGCTGAAAAAGTGCGAGTACCTGCGCCAGGCCGATCGGCGCGGCAGCGGCGAGGCTGGGTTGGCCGCGTGCCGGCGCGCATTCGGGATTGCAACGACGGCGGGCATGGTCCGTATCGTCAGGCAAGCCGAAGAGATGTTGCATGCGTTGCAGTAAGTGGTTCCATTCTTCTGTCAGGAGAACACACCGATGAACGAAAAGCACCGTTTGCCGACGTACGAACAGTTTCTCGAATATCGAGCCGTGATCATCCGGGCGATCGCCCTCGCATGGCAGTCCGAGGATTTTCGCAAGGAACTGGAGAAACATCCGGTCAAGACGTTGAAAAAACAATTCAAGTACGACTTTCCATTTCAGCTCGACCTGAAGGTGCAGGACAAATCGTCGAAGTGGACACCGGACGTCAACGGAGACTGGACCTCCGGCCACAACAACAAGCTCACCCTGGTCCTGCCTCCCGCACCGAAGGATGAAGCGCAATTCGCGCAGGCGCTCGCCGCCTATAACGCGAACCACATCACCATCATGGATTGATGACACCAGGGAATCCGACATGGCAAAGAACAACGCTAATCCGACGCTCGAATCGATGCTCGAGTTTCAGAAGGTCTATTTGCGCGCGATCGCGCTTTCCTGGAAGGATCCGGAATTCAAGAAGGATTTGCTGAAGAATCCGTTCGATGCGCTTGCGAAACATTTCGGTTATCAAAGCCCATGGATCATCGACCTCGAGATCGTCGAACCGGGCAGTGCCTATGGCTGGAAGAGTAGCGGTGACGGGAGCGGAGAAGGGAAGTGGCACCTGCCGCTGAACACCATGTGGGTCGGCATACCGGAGAAACCGGCGCCCTTGAGCGAGGAGGCTGTCGCGCTCGCGGCCTATTGCGACGCCGGGCCGAGCTACCTGTTCACCTGCTGCTGATCTTGCGCGCCTGAGTCACGCACCGCGGTGTGGCCCGTGCCGGACGGACGGGCCGCGCCGACCTCGCTAGCGATTCCTTCCACGGAACCCGACGATGCTCGACGATTTTTCCCGCGTGTTGCGCTTCAAGCCGCATTTGCTCGTGCTAGATGTGGGGCTCGAGACGCTGTTCGTCGTCGACGAATTCAAGCGCGCGATGCTGTCCGGCGCGATCTTCGTGCGGATTGCCGCCTGCTTGCGGGCGCGGATGACGATCGCCGAGATCGTGACATCGCTCGCCGGCACGTTCGGAGAATGGGACGTGCTTGCCGGACTCGATCATCTGGTGCGTCGCGGGTACGTGCGCGCCGATTTGCCGCACGACGACGATTCGGCGCGCGGCTTTTTCGAACGCGCCGGACTCGACGGCGACGCCGCGTGCGCGCGCGCCGCGCAGCTTCGCGTCGCGGTCGAAGCGTTCGGCGCCGACGCTGCCGCGTTCAGGCAAGCGCTTGCGACGGCAGGCATCGACGTCGCGCCGGACGCCGCATTGACCATCGCGATCGTCGACTCCCACGACCGCGACGATCTTGCCGATTTCGCCGCGCGCATCACGTCGCGCGGCGGCGCGCTGCTCGTCGTGGCGGCGAACGGCGTGCAGACGCTGATCGGGCCGCTGCTGGCCGACGACGGCACGCTTGCCGATGCACCGTGCATCGAATGCGTGCGCTACTGGATTCGCATCAACCGGCCTGTCGAAGCGCTGCTCGCGCGCCACCACGGCAGCGGCGCGATTCGTCTGCCGCCGGCCGTCTCGCGCGCCGGGGCCGCCGCCGCCGCGGCGCTCGTTGCGGCGGCGGTCGAGCAGATCGCGGTCGGCCGCGCCGCAGCGGAGCGCGCGCGAACGCGTATCGTGTCGCAGCGCATCGACACGCTGGCCACCGAGCAGCACCGTGTGCTCAGGCGACCCCAATGTCCGCGCTGCGGCAATCCCGCATGGATGCACGAGCAGGCGGCGCGTGCGCCGCAACTCGCCGATCGCACGCTGTTCAAGCGTGCCGACGGCGGCTACCGCACCGCCGATCCGCACCAGGTGTTCGAGCGCCATGCCCATCTGATCTCGCCGATCTGCGGCGCGATCACCTATCTGCACCCGATGCCGAAACGACACGCCGGCATGCGCAAGGTCTATGCGTCCGGTTTTCTCGTGTGTCCGGCCGCCGTGCCGAGCAGCAACCGGTTCGACCGGATCTGCTCCGGCAAGGGCCGCACCGACGATCAAGCCCGCGCGAGCGCGCTGTGCGAGGCGCTCGAGCGATTCAGCAGCGTTTATCAGGGTGACGAAGCGACGGTGACCGGCAGCATGGAAGGGCTTCTCGCCGATCCGGCAGGTGATGTCGCACCGATTCACGTCAACGATCTTCAGCAGTTCAGCGAACGGCAATTCGACGAGCGCGAGGCCATCAACGCATTGACGCGCGACGTTCGAAAGCAAGTGCCGCCGCGCTTCACGGCGCGTGACGTCATCGACTGGACGCCTGCGTGGTCGCTCGTGACGGGCAAGCGCCGCCTCGTGCCGCTGAGCTACTGCTATGCAGAGACACCTGACAGCGCGCAACCCGACGCGGCATGCGTGCACAACCCCAACGGCTGCGCGGCGGGATCGTGCCTCGACGAGGCGATTCTGCAAGGCATGCTCGAATTGATCGAGCGCGATGCGGTCGCGATCTGGTGGTACAACCAGATCCCTCGCCCCGGCATCGATCTCGCGAGTTTCGCTGATCCGTATTTCGATGCGCTCGTGCAGGAATACGAAGTGCTCGGGTGGCGTCTGTGGGCGCTCGATATCACGCACGATCTCGGCGTGCCGGCAGTGGCCGCGCTTGCCGAAAATCCGGTCGACGGACGCTTCTCGATCGGCTTCGGCTGTCATCCGGAAGCCCGTATCGCTGTGCAGCGCGCGCTGACCGAAGTCAACCAGTTGCTCGATCTCGCGGCGGATGCACCGCACCCGTGGGATCGCACGCAGCTTTCCGTTACGGAATTCCTGTATCCGGCGAACGGCGTGCGCTGCACGACAAGCTCGACGTGGCAGTCCGTCGACGCGGACACGTTGTCGGAGGCCATTGCGCATTGCGTCGGGAAAATCGCGTCGGCCGGCATGGATGTGCTCGTGGTCGACAAGACGCGGCCCGACATCGGGTTGTCCGTTGCGCAAGTCATCGCGCCGGGGCTTTGTCATTTCTGGCCGCGTTTCGGTGCGCGGCGTCTCTATGCGGTTCCGGTGGAGTTGGGGTGGTGCGAGCAGCCGCGACGCGAATCGTCGTTGAACGACGCACTGCTCTTTCTTTGACGCCGTGACCCGGCTGATCAGCTTTCCGGGCACGTTCTCGGTGACGGTAACCAACGTTACGACGACCGGATTCAGCGTCAACATTACGCGGGAAGATGCGGTGTTCTCGGAATATTCGGGCAGCAGCTGGGGGCAGAATCTATATATTTCGTATATCGCCGAAGTTCCGAGCAAATAAAAATCAAACTGGAATCAGGCGGCTGGTGCTTTTTTGAGCCGAGGCGGTTCTGCCGCTGAACATTTGACGGGGTCGTGCAGGAGATGGCCAGCCGCCGTGGTCCACGGCGGCTGGCCGTTTTCGCCGAACGCATTGGCCATGCGTCGCCCCCCACGATCCGTGCATGGGGGCAGCATGCGGCTCGACGCGCGCGATGCTGGATGCGTTGGCGTGAGCGCATTGATCGATGTCGCCGCTCCGCGAGGGAGCGCCCTTGTTTTGTCGCGACCAAGGAGGCATTTACTCGATTCCCCTCGTCAGGGTGCGCGCAATACCGGCTGAGATGAATTTGATGTCGGTATTGGTGCAAGGTATTGGTCGGAGTAAATGCCTGTGCGGATCGTGATTTAGCTGGTCTGGCCTTGCTTTATTTGAACCGATCCAAGTGGTATTGCATAAATTGGCGGGGTATTTTGAGCGTCCTCGGGAGTTCTGGATGTGCGGCGCTCGCGTATAACTCCGAGCTTTTGCTCTTCCTCGAAGAGCGATGCCGATACGCCTCTTTCAGTGGGAATTTGATCATAGTAGATGGTGAAGGTGGCATCTTTCGGGAAAGGGCTGCCATTTGCGGTGGAAAACGTGAATGCCATAGTCATCGGTTGATTCAAGGTCGAGTTGCCGATGTTGGCTGGCACTGTGAGATCGAAGTGATCCCAGCCATCTTTATAAAGAGAGTTATAGGGTTTGTCGAGAAAGCCACGGTCGGTGAAGGGGGTGGTCTCCAATCTTTGGTCGCCACAGTAAGCAGCCCACGACGTATCAGATGGAATGTTCTGTCCAAGCATGGAAAATCTGAAGGTGCTTGGTAGCCAGTTTGCATTGCCGAACGTCATGTATTCCGTTATGCGGGAGTTCGAGCCGGGGTGGATTGAAATGTTTCGCTGGGCTACGTTGGGATGGTCCAGAACCCAAGCGGCGAATGCTGCGTTGCTCGAAAAGCTATCCGGGATTTTGAATTTTACGTTGTCGTTGTTGACAACGGCGATGAAGCAATAATGGCGGTCGGGTGGGAGATGGCTTAGATTGAAAGGCGCTGTTACGAGTGCGATCTCTCCTGGAGGAATACTGCGGATCGGGTCTCCGTGTTGGCTGGTTGTAAAGACATTGCCATTGGTCGGCGACATAAGCTGCCAGCCGGTGGGATATAGAAATAGCGAGGCGTCGGCGTAGTACAGATTTACATTGCCCTGCATTGGGGTGTTAGCCAGGTTCTTGCAGCGAACATAGATGTTGTTGTTGAGATTGTTGGTTATCGCTTGCCCTATGTCCTGATTGTAGGTTGAAAGGGCGCGATCGTAAGTGAGCGTTCCCTGCCCATACGGAATAATGTCCGGAGATACCCAGTGGGGACCCGAGGCAGGTTCGTTGCCAACGTCCTGAAGGTTGACGCGCACTAATAATCCTGAATAATGTGACATGACATTTATCCCAATGCGTGCAGTTTAATGATTAAAAGTGATCGCTTGGTTTCCCCTTTAGGGGGGCTTGCGTCAGCCGCGCGATCGTTGTGTTCCGATGCAGCAGTGCATATCAATCTATCGCCTGCACTATGGCGATTGGCGCTTGCCTTTGTGGTGAAATAATGCGATGGAGTATTGATTGATTCGTGGGATCGAGGCTCTATGGTGAGATTGATCTGGGGCTTATATATTGTCGGGCGGCAAAAGCAATGCGTGAAAGGTCTGTCTTAATGATTTTATGTTTTGATGGTTAAATCAACTGTCAAAAATAATAGGCATTCAAATTGGTCGACAAATGACAAGCCCGCTGCGCTTTCAGTTGGCTACTAGCGCCAGATCCGGACGTCACCGGCGCAATCGTCGAACCCATCTGCGGTGCGTAGCACCCCCGATACCGGAACAGTCACTCATCTTTTCCCGCTTGCGCGCGGCGCGTAAGCTGTCTGCGGCCCTGAACCGGAGATCGGCATGGCGACTGCCACGAGACACGACGAGCGTTACCGCGTCGCATTGACGTCCGGCCGCCACCGGATCGTTGCGGACACCAGCAAGAACGGTATCGGCGGCGACGCCGGCATGCGCCCTCACGAACTGTTCGAATGCGCGCTCGCGGCATGCATCTGCATGTCGATCGAAATGGCGGCCGACCGCGCGGGCATCGTGCTGCCCACCGCCACGATCGACGTCACCGTAGCGCGATACGACACCGAGACCCGCTTCAACGTGAGCGTGCGATTCGACGCGATGCTGCACGACGACGAGGGGGGCATGGTGCGCGCCGCGGTGCTCGCATCGCCGGTCGCGCGTACGCTCGGCAAGCCGGTTCAGGTCGTGCTGTCTTCAATCGAATCGACGTTGCGAACGGAGGATTGAATGGACCGGATCACGATCGACACCTACGACACGGCGGCGCAGGCGTTTGCCGACGAATGGCAGGACCAGCCCGCGCCGGCCGACATGTATGCGCTGTTGGCGCAGCACTTCACGCCGGGTGGGCGAACGGCGGATATCGGCTGCGGCGCCGGGCGGGACGTCGCGTGGCTGAATGCGAACGGCTTTCCCGCCGAGGGCTATGACGCGTCGCCGGGGCTGCTCGAACAGGCGCGCACGCGCCATCCGCATCTGCGCTTCTTCAACGCGGCGCTCCCGGCGCTCGACGGGATCGACGACGCGTCGTTCGACAACCTTCTGTGCGAGACGGTCATCATGCATCTCGCGCCCGAGGAGATCGGCGACGCGTGCAGCCGCCTGCTCGCGATCCTGAGGCCGGGCGGCGTGCTCTACCTGAGCTGGCGCGTGTCAGAAGGCGAGAGCCGGCGGGATGCGTCCGGGCGACTGTATGCATCGTTCGATGCGGCGCTGGTCACCGCGGCATTGCGCAATGCGACGATCGTTTCGGATACGGAAACGATCAATCAGTCTTCCGGCAAGCGCGTGCATCGCCTGATCGTCCGGCGCGCGTCGTGATGGTGTACTGTCTTGCTTCGCCGGCCTGTCAGGTTGACGCCCTTCGCATATCGCCATGAAACGAAGATCCCTCGCAGTTATCGCCATCACCGGCCTCCTGATCGCACTCCCGATCGCGGCATTCGCGTTCGTGAAGCCGCTGCGCGTCGTCGCGCCCGCGCTGATTCCGGGCGTCACGTGCCCGGACGCGGACATCTGCACCGACGACGCCTCAAAGCTCGGCGAAGCCCGGCAACTGTACGGCGCCGGCTACGCACGCGCGGCGGCGGTCACCGGCCGGTTTCACGCCGCGCCGCGCGTGGTGTTCTGTGCGACGCAAGCGTGCGCCGACGCGTTCGGCCTCGGGCGGCGCGCGGCGGAAGCGGTCGGGAATGCCGGCGTGGTGGTCGCGCCGCGCGGCTGGCAGACCTTCTATCTGGCGCACGAGCTGATCCACTTCCGGCAGGCCGAAGTGCTCGGCAACGTGGCCGTCGCGACCCGGCCGAGATGGCTGATCGAAGGGATGGCGTACGCGCTGAGCGACGACCCGCGCCACCCGCTCGGCGAGCCGTTCGAATCCTGGCGCACGCAGTTCGACGCGTGGCATGCGGCGCTGGGTGCGCGCGATCTCTGGGACGCGGCGCGCGGCGTGCGGTGACGTGCGCCGCCTGCCTGCGCGCCCGGCGTCACGCCGGCGTCGACGGACGATCGAGCGCGTCGGCGAGCGACCGGCGGCCCGCGTCGAGGATTTCGTCGGCGAGCGCCGGATCGGCGTTGGCGATCGCGCGCGACAGCAGCAGCGTGCCGACCATCTGGCTGAATGCCGCGATCGCGTCGCGCCGGCTTTCCGGCGTTGCGCCGCGTTGCGCTGCGACGCGTTCGGCGAACCGGTCGAGATACGTCGCCAGCCCGCCCGCGTAGCATTCGCGCGCCGCGGCGCCCAGCCGCGGCGCGTCGCCGGCGAAGCCGGCCAGCGGGCATCCCGCTGCGACGTCGTCGCGATGCCGGGCGGACAGATAGCGCTCGACCTGCCGCTGCGGCGAGTCGGCCGGCGCATCCGCGCGATCCTGCATCGCCTTCTCCATGATCGCGGCGACCAGCGCGTCCTTCGACTTGAAATGGTTGTAGAAGCCGCCTTGCGTGAAGCCGGCCTCCTTCATCAGCTCCGTCAGCCCGACCGCATCGACGCCGCGCGCCCGGAACAACCGTTCGGCCGCCGCGACGATCGCGCTCCGGTTCTCGGCCGCCTGCTGCCTCGATACGCCCATCGATTCCTCCCTGTTTCCTCAATCCCGTTCATCGACTATGACAATTGCGATCACCATTGACATCGCCGGCGGCACGCTGACACAATGCCCGTCAAAGACAATGGTGATCGACATTGACATCAAGTGTAGCCGACTTCGCGTGGACTGCGAAACGGCCGGTGCGCACGCGGTGCCGCGCGATCGAGGTCTTTTTTGCCGGGGCCGCCCGGCCCCCTCGTTTCCAGCGGATTTCGCGTGCGTCGCGTGCTGGCGTGCGTGCGGTCCAATGACGCTACAGGACGAATCATGAAGATCGAAGGCGCTGTCGTTTTTGTCACGGGTGCGAATCGCGGGCTCGGCCTGCAGTTCGCGCAGCAGGCCCTGGAAAGAGGGGCGAAGAAGGTCTACGCGGGCGCGCGCGATCCGTCGAGCGTGACGCTGCCGGGCGTCGTGCCGGTGAAGCTCGACGTGACCCGCCCGGCCGACGTCGCGGCCGCCGCCGAGGCTGCGCGCGACGTCACGCTGCTCGTCAACAACGCGGGCATCGCGCGGGTCGGCAGCCTGCTGGACCCGGATGCGGAAGCCGCGTTGCGCGACCATCTCGAAACCAACGTGTTCGGGATGCTGGCGATGGCCCGGGCGTTTGCGGGCATTCTCGGCGCCAACGGCGGCGGCGCGCTGCTGAACGTGCTGTCGGTGGCGAGCTGGGTGAACCGGCCGATCCTGTCGGGCTACGGCGTGTCCAAGTCCGCCGCGTGGGCGTTGACCAACGGGCTGCGCCACTCGCTGCGCGAGCAGCACACGCAGGTCGTCGGGCTGCATGCGGGGTTCATCGACACGGATCTGACGCGGGACCTGCAGGTGCCGAAGGCGTCGCCGGCCGATGTCGTGCGCCAGGCGTACGACGCAATTGAAGCCGGGGCGGAGGAAGTCGCCACCGACGAACGCACCCGGCAGGTGAAGCAGGCGCTGTCGGCGGGCGTCTATCTGGAGGACGGCGCGGCGCTCTGAGCGCGCCGCGCGTCAAGCGGCCCGTCGTGCGCCACGCGGCGCGCGACGGGCGCGATGCGGCCTGGGGTCAGGCCGACACTTCGATGATGCCGGGGATCTGCACGTCCGGGTTCACGTCGGCGTCGTAGTCGACGCCGGCGATCGCGAAGCCGAACAGGCGCAGGAACTCCGTCTTGTAGCCGGCGAAATCGGTCAGCTCGTACAGGTTGTCGTTGGTGACCTGGTCCCAGAGCGCGACGACTTTCGCCTGCACCTGCGGATCGAGCTCCTTGTAGTCCGCGCGCAGGCGGCCTTCGTCGTCCACGTGCGGCGTCGCGCCGTACAGGCTGTCCTTGAGCAGCCCGTAGACCTGCTCGATGCAGCCTTCGTGCGTGCCCTTTTCCTTCATGACCTTGAACAGCAGCGACAGGTAGAGCGGCATCATCGGGATCGCCGAGCTTGCTTGCGTGACGACCGCCTTCAGCACCGACACGCGCGCATCGCCGCCGGTCGGGGAGAGCGTGTCGCGAATCGCGAGCACCTTCTTGTCGAGATCCTTCTTCGCGGCGCCGATCGAGCCGTTCCAGTAGATGTCGTGCGTGATCTGCTCGCCGAGATACGTGAACGCGGTGGTCTTCGCGCCGTCGGCCAGCACGTCGGCTTCGCGCAGCGCGTCGATCCACATCTGCCAGTCCTCGCCGCCCATCACCGCGACGGTGCCGTCGATCTCTTCCTGCGTCGCCGGCTCGAGCACGGTTTCGCGGATCACTTCCTTGTCGGTGTCGAGGCCGCGGAAGCTGACCGACTTGCCGATCGGCTTCAGCGTCGAGCTGATCGTCTCGCCCGTCTTCGGATGCGTACGGCGCGGCGCGGCGAGGCTGTAGACGACGAGGTCGACCTTGCCGAGATCGCGCTTGATGGTGTCGATCGTGACCTGCTTGACCGCGTCGGAGAACGCGTCGCCGTTGATGCTGCGCGCATACAGGCCCTTGGCGGCCGCGAATTTCTCGAATGCCGCGCTGTTGTACCAGCCGGCCGTGCCGGGCTTCGTTTCGCTGCCGGCGCGCTCGAAGAACACGCCGAGCGTGTCCGCGCCCGAGCCGAACGCTGCCGTGATCCGGGCGGCGAGGCCGTAGCCGGTCGATGCGCCGATCACGAGCACCTTTTTCGGGCCGTCGGCAATCGGGCCATGCGAAGTCACATAGTCGATCTGTTCCTTGACGTTGGCTTCGCAGCCGACGGGATGAGTCGTCACGCAGATGAAGCCACGCACGCGCGGTTTGATGATCATGGAACCCTCTTGTGTAAAAGCGGAAAGCCTGGAAACGGCGAAGTTCGCGCATTGTAAAGGAAGCGGCGGCCGACGCGGCAAGCGCCCCCAAAACCCGCCGGCCCTCCACCGGTTATTTCTCTCTTGACAGAAATAACTGAAACGCCTAAATTTCGCGACATGGAACTCACACCGATTGCCGAACGATTCATCCTCCACTGGGGCGAAATGGGCTCCCGCTGGGGCGTCAACCGCACCGTCGCGCAGATTCACGCGCTGCTGTACCTGCTCGGGCGGCCGGTCGCCGCCGACGAGATCGCGGAGACGCTCAACGTCGCGCGCTCGAACGTCAGCACGAGCTTGAAGGAACTGCAGGCGTGGCGGCTCGCGAAGGTGGTGCACGTGATGGGCGATCGGCGCGATCACTTCGAGACGTCGACCGACATCTGGGAGCTGTTCAAGCTGATCGTCGAAGGGCGGCGCCAGCGCGAGATCGAGCCGACGCTCTCGGTGCTGCGCGATTGCCTGACGAGCCCGGAGCTCGCCGACGAAAGCCGCGAGACCGAGCAGCGCCTGCGCGACACGCTGCAGTTCGTCGAAACGCTGACGACGTGGTCGGACGAAATGCTGCGGCTCAAGCCGGACACGCTGATGAAGGCGCTCGGCATCGGCGCGAAGATCAGCCAGACCGTCAGGCGCAAGCCGTCGTCGAAGTAAGCCGGAGCGGGCGCGCAGCCCGCTTTTTTTGGGGTATAAATTTCTGTCAATACAGAAATAACTGTAATGAGAGGATAAAAATGAGTGCAGCCACGCTGCTGGTGTTCCGGTTCACGGTCTCTTTCACGGCCTCCATCGCGCGCGATCTGCCACGCGATGCGCAGCCGGCGCGCGCGACGGAGGCCTCGGCATGAACATCCTGGTCTGCGGGGCGAACGGATTCATCGGGCGTGCGCTGTGCGCACGTCTCGAGGCCGGCGGCCATCGCGTCGTGCGTGGCGTGCATCGTGCGGCGGGCCCCGGCGAGATCGCGATCGACTATGCGCGCGACGTGCGGCCTGAACACTGGCGCGCGCGGCTCGACGGGATCGATGCGGTGGTCAATGCGGTCGGCATGCTGACCGGGCGGCACGGCGTGACGCTCGACGCCGTGCATCGTGCGGCGCCGTGCGCGCTGTTCGATGCGTGCTGTCGTGCCGGCGTCAGGCAGATCGTCCAGATTTCCGCGCTGGGCGTCGAGCGCGGCGACACCGCGTATTTCGCGAGCAAGCTCGCTGCCGACGCGTACCTGCAGACGCTGCCGATCGATTTCCGGATCGTGCGGCCGGCGCTCGTGTACGGCGCGTCGGGCGCATCCGCGCGCTTTTTCCGGATGCTCGCGAGCCTGCCGGTGCACGTGCTGCCGGCCGGTGGCCACCAGTTGCTGCGGCCCGTGCACGTCGACGACCTGGCCGAGCTCGTCGCGCGGCTGATCGAGCGGCCTGCCGCGTGCGAGCGGATCGTCGAGCTGGTCGGCGCGGACGAAGTCGAGTACCGCGAGATGCTCGCGACCTACCGGCGCGCGATGGGGTTTCCGCCTGCAATGCGCGTCAGTGTGCCGGGCGCGCTGTGCGCCGCGGCGGCGGCGCTGTCCGGGCGGATGCCGGGGGCGATGCTCACGCGCGACACGTGGGCGATGCTGCGCTCAGGCAATACCGCGGACGTTACCGCGTCGAGCGCGGCGCTCGGCCGGCCGCCGCGCGGCCTGCGCGCGTTCATCGGCGCGGAGTCCGTCGCGCTGCGCCGGGAAGCGCTCGCGGCGTGGCGGCGTCCGCTGCTGACGGGTTCGCTCGCGATCGTCTGGATCTGGACGGCCATCGCGAGCGCGTTCATCCATCCGCTGCGCGACAGCCTGGCGCTGCTTGCGCAAGTGCACCTGACGGGAATTCCCGCGCTGGTCGCGCTCTATGCGGCATGCGCGCTCGATTTCGGGTTCGGCGTCGCGACCGTCATCGCGCCGTCGCGCCGCCTGTGGGCCGCGCAATTCTTGTTGATCGTCGCGTATTCGGCTGTCATCGCGGTCGCGATGCCCGGCCTGCTGGCTGAACCGTTCGGCCCCGTGCTCAAGAACGTGCCGATTCTCGCCGTCCTGTTGATCCTGTTTGCTGAAGAGGAGCGTTCGTGAATACCTATCTCGTCGTCAAGGCATTGCATATCGTGTCGTCGGTGCTGCTGGTCGGCACCGGGCTCGGCACCGCGTTCTACCTGTTCTTCGCGAACCGCACGCGCTCGGTGCCGGCGATCGCCGCCGTGTCGCGTCTCGTGGTGCGCGCCGACTGGTGGTTCACGACGCCGGCCGTGATCTTCCAGCCCGCGTCGGGGCTGTGGCTCGCGCATGCGGCCGGCTGGCCGTGGGACACGCCGTGGCTCGTCGCGTCGCTCGGTCTGTACCTGCTCGCGGGCGCGTGCTGGCTGCCGGTCGTGTGGCTGCAGATCGAGCTGGCCGCGATGGCGAGGCTCGCGCATGCGAACGGCGCCGCCGAGCTCCCGGACCGCTACTGGCGTTACGCGAAGACCTGGGAACGGCTCGGCTACCCGGCGTTTCTCGCGATGCTGGCCGTCTATTTCCTGATGGTGCTGAAGCCGATGTGAGCAAGGTGTGCGAACCGTGAATTCGGCCGAACAGGCACTGCGCGATCTGACGAACCGATGATTCGCCGCGTCCGGGCTTTTCGCGTCGAACGCGAGCATCGATGGAGCCGATCCGCGATAATCGGACGATTCCGGAATCGCCGTACCCGACCTCACCAGGAACAAGGAGCCTGCATGCTGCACATCCTCGGCAAGATCCCGTCCATCAACGTGCGCAAGGTGTTGTGGCTGTGCGCCGAACTGAACCTGCCGTTCGAACGCGAAGACTGGGGCGCCGGCTTCCGTTCGACCAACGATCCGGCCTACCTCGCGCTGAATCCGCACGGCCTCGTGCCGGTCATCAAGGATGACGATTTCGTGCTCTGGGAATCGAACACGATCATCCGCTACCTCGCGAACCGCTACGGCGGCGAGTCGCTCTATCCGGCCGAACCGCAGGCTCGCGCGCGGATCGACCAGTGGCTCGACTGGCAGGCGTCGGACCTGAACCGTTCGTGGGTTTTCGCGTTTCAGGGCCTCGTGAGAAAGTCGCCCGATCACCAGGATCCGGACGCCATCGCGCAGTCGATCGCGAACTGGACGAAGCACATGCGCGTGCTGAACGCGCAACTCGACGCGACTGGCGCATTCGTGGCCGGCGACCGCTTCACGCTCGCCGACATCGCGATCGGGCTGTCGGTGAACCGCTGGTTCGGCACGCCGTTCGAGCATCCGGATTTCCCGGCGCTCACGCGCTATGTCGAGCGCCTCGCCGCGCGTCCGGGCTTCGAGGCCTATGGCGGCAGCAAGAATCCCTGACCGGGGCTAGCGGCGCGAACCGCGGCCGGCGCACCCCGGCGCGCGGCCCCGGCCGCCTTCACTCGCCGCGCGCCGGCACCGCGTCGAGCACGCGCGCGAGGAATGCTTCGTGATTCCACGCGGATTCCGGCCGCGACAAACCGAGCCGCACGACCACCAGCTGCCGGCTCGGCACCACGCTCACGAACTGGCCTTCGTGCCCGACCGCATGGAACGCGTCCGCCGGCAGCGCCGGCGCATGCGGATCGGGGTCGTTGAACGGTTCGGGCACCTTCACCCACAGATGCGCGCCGAATTCCTGGCGCGGCGCTTGCGGCGTCGCGCGCGTCATGTAGCGCACCCAGCCTTCCGGCAGCAGGCGCCTGCCGTCCCACACGCCGTCCTGAAGCAGCAACTGCCCGAACTGCGCCCAGTCGCGCGCGCTCGCGTACATGAACGACGCGCTCGCGAGCGTACCGGACGCATCCGGCTCGAAGAACGCATCGCGCATGCCGAGCGGCGCGAACAGCGCGCGGTGGGGGAACGCGAGATAGTCGGCTTCCGTGCCGCCCATCGCTTCGCGCATCACGCGCGCGAGAATCGCGCTCGTGCCGCTCGAATAATGCCAGCGCGTGCCCGGCGGCACCGCGAGCGGCTTGGCCGACGCGAAACGCGCGGTGTCGGGCTGCGTGAACAGCATCACGGCGACGTCGGACAGCGGGTCGTCGTAGTCTTCGTTGAATCGCAGGCCGCTCGTCATCCGCAGCAGTTCGTCGAGCGTGATGCGCGCGCGTGGATCGCCGGCGTCGCGCCATTCGGGAAGCAGCGCCGATGCGTCCGGCGACAGCTTGTGCTGCGCGACGAGCATGCCGATCAGCGCGGCGGTCACGCTCTTGCTCATCGACCAGCCGGGCAGCGGCATGTCCGCCGAAAAGCCCGGCGCGTAGCGTTCGGCGATCACCTGCCCGCGATGCAGCACGACCACCGCGCGCGTGCGCCGCGGCCGCGCGGGATCGGGCTCGTCGAACGCGCGGTCGAGCGCCGCCTGCAGCTTGCGCGCGTCCACGCCGTCGTCCGGCACGGGCGTTGCCGCAGGCGCGGCGGGCGGCGCGGCCGGGTCGGGCAGCGCAGCGGGCAGCGCGTCGGTCGACGGCCCGAGCGCGAGCGTGCAGCCGAGCCCCGGCCGGAATACCGCTTCGCGCTCGGCGAAGCCGGCGAAGGTGGCGCGCGCCAGGTGACGGGCGGGGTCGACGGACGGACGGACCAGCTTGAGCAGTGGATGCACACCCGCCATGATGTCCACGTCGATCACCGACGCCGCCTGGCGTCCCGAGACGAACACGCCCGAGCACAGCGCCTTGGCCGCATAGCCGGTCGCGATCGGCGCGAGCCGGGACAGCATGTAGCCGGCGTAGCCGAGCGCGGCGATCAGCGCGAGCGCGGCGGCGCGTCGAAGCAGCGGCGTGAAGGGTGTCGTCATGCGCGAGCGTCCTGGGTTGTCTGCCGGGCGGGCAACGAATCGGCAGTGTCGCAGGTTCGGGCGCGTAGTGGCAATCGCGGGCGTGTCGCGGCGCGGCGCATGATACCGCCGTCCCCCCGGGCAAGGCCCGGGGGCGAGCGGACTCCCCCCGGCCGGAACACAAGGAACAGGCCGACGCGCGGCGCGCCCCCGGCTGCGCATCGCCTGTGATCGAACGGGCCGCGGCCGATTCCGGCGTGGGCGGCTCGCCCGCTTACCGCGTTATTGCTGATTGTTGCCGTTCAGACGCAGCGTCCAGACGGTCGCGGTATTCGTGTTGTCGTTGACGGCGGCGAACTGCGGCTGGCGCTGGCTGCCGAGCCCGAACGCGAGCCCGAACGCCGCTCCCGGGACGATATCGACCTGCATCTGCGCGACGAATTGCCCGTCCACCGTGAACTCGACGATCTCGCTCGGCTGTTGCGGATCGGGGTTCACCGCGTCGCCGTTGGCGGTCACGAGATGGCCGTTCGGCGCGAGCGCCAGCGCGAGCGGACCATGCAGGTGTTTCTTGTCGAAGTAGATCAGCCGTCCGGTGCCGCCGCCATTCGTCGACGCTGCGTTCTGGATTGCGAACACGGCGTTGTCGCCGGTGGACGCGACATACAGGATGTCATTGTCGGCGTCGTACGCGAGGCCGGTCGGGCCGACGACCAGCGCGCTGGGATCGGTCCGGAACGTGTAACCCGACGCGATGATGCGCGAGCTCTTCAGCATCGTGACGCCGCCGTTGTTGTCGAACATGAGATCGATCCGCGCAACCGTTCCGTTCAGCACGTTCGACACGAACGCGGTCACGCGCTGGCCACGGTCGATCACGGTCATGTCCCATGGTCCGTCGAGCAGCGTGGCATCGACCAGTGGCTTGACGAGATTGCCTTGCGGATTGATGACGAGCAGCGAGCCCGGCGGGACGACGTGCTGGCCGTCCGACGTCGGCACGTTGCCGACCAGCACGAAGCCGTTGCGCAGCGCCGCGAGTGCGGTCGTGAGACCCAGGTTCTGGCCCTGGAAGAAGACCGTCGGCGAGTTGTCGGGCGACAGCTTCACGATCGTCGTGCCGGTGCCTTGCAGGTTCGCGCTGTTGTTGAAGTTCGACACGATGACGTCGCCCGGTTTCAGCGTGCTCCATGCCGGCACGTCGGGCGGGACGAAGGCGATGCCGTACGGGTTGAGGTCGCCGTTCGCCGGCGCTGCTGGCACCGTCGACGCGATGACGGACGACGGCGGCAGGATCGTTCCGCCGTCAGCCCATGCGAAGGTCGACGATAGCGCGACCAGGCCGGCGCCGCAGACCACTCGGCGTAGCGTGCGGGCCATCGCGCGCGACGTGCGGGCGATGGCCGGCAGGTCGGGGGAACGACAGGACGGGAGAGGGTTCATGGCATGACTCCGGTAGACGATCACGAAAGATCATCCGGGCTGCCGGGCAGCGCAGTCGACGGGTGTCCGGCGCCGGCTCGCGCGCGGGGGTGCGGCGCGAATCGGCGCTGTCGGTTAACGAATTGCCGCACACGCTTATTCCTTTCGTCTGCTGCATAGGTTGCGCATGCATCGATGCGTGCCGCGCACCGGCGCAACCTGACAGGTTGAAATCCGTCCAGCGGTCGGCCGATAATCGTCCGGACTCGATCGACATCCCGGACTCACCTCTTTGGAACCTGCCATGTCTTACGACCACAACAACCCGTTCGCAAAAATCCTTCGCGGCGACCTGCCGTGCGTCAAGGTCGCGGAGGACGACGCCACGCTCGCGATCATGGACCTGATGCCGCAGGCGGACGGTCACGTGCTCGTGATCCCGAAGGAGCACGCAGCGGAAATCTTCGACCTGTCCGCCGATGCCGCGGCTGCCGGCATCCGCATGACGCAGCGCGTCGCGACCGCCGTGCGCGATGCGCTGCAGCCGGACGGCATGTTCATCGGCCAGTTCAACGGTCGCGCCGCGGGCCAGACGGTCGCGCACGTGCACTTCCATGTGATCCCGCGCTGGGAAGGTGCTGCGCTGAAGCTGCATGCGCGTGATGTCGCTGATGCGGCGACCCTCGAATCGATCGCGCGGCGCATTCGCGAACGCTTCGTCTGACCAGGGCGGTAGCGTCCGGCTCGCCGGGTGTTTCAGCGGTCATCCCGGGTAACACGTGTAACGGCGCGCGAAACGTGTGGCAGGCGCGCCGGCGCTACACTCGGTTCATTGCTTCATCGGACGATATGGACCGCTGTTCGAGCCTTTCGTAGTGGGCGCATCGCGTCCCGCGGCGCAGCCTTGGCACGGCGTCATTCGTCCTGTACCGGAAACCCTCATGTCCAGACTTTTCCTCACGCTCGCGCTGATCGGCGGCCTGTCCGGCTGCGTCGTCGCGCCGCCGTACGGCTATGCGCCTGCGCCGGCCTACTACGGCTACGCGCCCGCCTATTACGCGCCGCCGGTCAGCATCGGTATCGGCGGTTCCTTCCGCGTTCGCTGACGCGGCGCCGGCCGCAAACAGGCGCCGGCTCGCTGGGCCGCGCACCGCGACGCGAGCGGCGGGACGCCGTCCTATACTTCTGCGGAAAGCGCTCGTCCCAGCGAGGCAGCCATGACGCTCACGCCCAAGGTCGCGGCCCTGTCGGTCGCGGCCACGCTCGTCTACCTCGGGCTCGCCGTGCTCGGCAGCGGCGGGTTCGCCGCGTTCTTCTCGCATCCCGCGCTGACGGTCGTCGCGATCGCGACGATCGTCATGACCGTCGTCGCGGCCTTCAGCAGCGGCAATCTGAGCCCCGGCGAGCGCGAGGATCGCGGCAATCGCTGGGTGCTCGCCGCGTTCGGCGCGATCGGTTTCGGCGCCGCATACCTGCCCGCGGTCACGGACCGGCTGGACGTCTGGACGCTCGATGGGGAAACGCTGCGCTGGGTCGGCGTCGCGCTGTATATCGCCGGCGGCGCGTTGCGCCTCTGGCCGGTGTTCGTGCTGGGCCGCCGCTTCAGCGGACTGGTCGCGATCCAGCCCGGCCATACGCTGGTCACGGACGGCATCTATCGCGTGATCCGCAACCCGAGCTATCTCGGCCTGCTCGTCAATTCGCTCGGCTGGGCGCTGGCGTTTCGCGCCGGCGTCGGCGTGCTGCTGACCATGCTGACGATTGCGCCGCTCATCGCGCGCATCCGTTCCGAGGAAGCGCTGCTGCGCTCGCATTTCGGTGCCGAGTACGACGCGTATTGCGCGCGAACCTGGCGGCTGATTCCCGGCGTCTACTGACCCTCTTTGCCCGTCGCGCACAACCGCGAGCCCTCGATCGGCGTCCGGCGTTGCCGCGAGTTGCGTTTGCGCGACGCGGCCGGCGCCTCGTTCCAGAGGTGCCGGAACCTCTGCGCAAGCGAGTGCCGGCGCGGGTTTCCGGACTTGCCGCGACATGTACGCCGAGTGTTTCCAAAGCGCAAACATCTTGTTACCACAATGTAGAGGGCAAGCGCCGGGGACCGATGCTATTCTTCGCCGCAAGCTCGTTGAAATGAATTCGTCCGACCCTCCGCACGCTGCATCGAACGGCCCGGTCGACACGAATCGTCATACCAGAGCGAACTCTCGATAACCAGATTGCGAACAAGGAAGAATACGGGCATGTGGAAGAAGATCGCCCCCACCCTCGTCGTCGCCGCTCTTGCCGGCGCGACTGCGCTGCCGGCAGCAGCTAGCGATTTGAACAACGCGCTTGGCGGCGCGCTCGGCGGGGTAGCCGGCGCGGCGGTCGGCGGCGCGGTCGGTGGCAGCACCGGCTCGGTGATCGGCGGCGCGATCGGCGGTGGCGCCGGCGGCGCGATCACGTCGAACCGTCGCGAGCGCACCGGCGCGATCATCGGCGGCGCGCTCGGCGGCGGCGCAGGCACCGCGGCGGGCAACGCGATGGGCGGCCGCTCGGGCGGCCTCCTCGGCGCGGCCGTCGGCGGCGGCGCAGGCGCGGCACTGGGCGGCAACGTGTCGCGCAGCAACTCCTATGACGACGATCGCGGCTATCGCCGTCACAAGCATAAGCATCATCGTCGCGACTGGGACTGATCGTCCCCGCGTGTGACACGCCGGCGTGAGCGGTGCGCGACTGGCGCGCCGCAGTACGCGGCGGTCACGCTCAAGACCCGGCCGGGCGGCACGCGCCGCCCGCGTCCGCCGGGCACTGCAGGTTTCCTCGCCACACCCGCTTCCCTGAATTTCTCCCGATCCGCACGCCGCGTGCGTGTGCCTTCCTGATTCCACGCATATTTTTCGTACGCCGCTGCGCGCCGCGCGGGCAGTGCGAAAACGAATGGCATCCATCCCAACATTTAATTGGTGAATCGCGGACGACTCCGATATCGTCAACCGTGCCCGCCGCCGTTGCGTCACCGCAAGGCCGTGCGGGCCGGCGAGCGCCGCCGCGTCGCGAACCTGGCCGACCGACCGGAAGCCGAACCGCTTTCACGTTTCCCCGGCAACGGCGTCACGCCGCCGGGGAACGGACCAACCCATTGCCTGGATGCTTATGTCTAAGACAACGTATTACGCGCCGCACGGCGGCCACCCGCCGCAGACCGACCTGCTGACCGATCGCGCGATGTTCACCGAGGCGTACGCGGTGATTCCGAAGGGCGTGATGCGCGACATCGTGACGAGCTGGCTGCCGTTCTGGACGAACACGCGCCTGTGGGTGATCGCGCGTCCGCTGTCGGGCTTCGCCGAGACCTTCTCGCAGTACATCGTCGAAGTGAACCCGGGCGGCGGCAGCGACAAGCCCGAGCAGGACAAGGAAGCCGAAGCCGTGCTGTTCGTCGTCGAGGGTGAAGTCGAACTGACGCTGCAGGGCTCGAAGCACGTGCTGAAGCCGGGCGGCTACGCGTTCATTCCGCCGGGCGCGAACTGGACGCTGCACAACGTCAGCGATGCCGCCGCGCGCTTCCACTGGATCCGCAAGCGCTACCAGGCCGTCGACGGCATTGCGCTGCCGGAAGCGTTCGTGACAAACGAGCAGGACGTCGAGCCGATTCCGATGCCGGGCACCGACGGCGCCTGGGTGACGACGCGTTTCGTCGACATGAGCGACATGCGTCACGACATGCACGTGAACATCGTGACGTTCCAGCCGGGCGGCGTGATTCCGTTCGCGGAGACGCACGTGATGGAGCACGGGCTGTACGTGCTCGAAGGCAAGGCCGTCTATCGCCTGAACCAGGACTGGGTCGAGGTCGAAGCGGGCGACTTCATGTGGCTGCGCGCGTTCTGCCCGCAGGCGTGCTACTCGGGCGGCCCCGGCCGCTTCCGCTACCTGCTGTACAAGGACGTGAACCGTCACATGAACCTGACGCTGAACGCGGCGCGCTGAGCGAAACGCGTGATCGTTGAAAAAGCCTGCCGGCGAAAGTCGGCAGGCTTTTTGTTTTCGTTCGTCGAAATGTGCTTTACGGTATTTATTCCGAACTATTCAGCGAGAGATCGCGTGATGGCCGGTTTGCTATCCTGTTATGCCGCCGACATTTCGAACGATCTGCAAGCTCGATCGCACGCACAGGAAAACAGTTCATTGAAGACAGCTCGTCACACGATCAGAGGATTTTCAGCCTGCTGGATTGCCCTTGTTCTCTTCCTCGGTAATGGGAGCATGGCGTCCGCTTCGCCAAAGCCGAAGGCCTTGCCGGCTCCGGTGGAGTCAAAGTGGATCCAGGCCGTCAAGCAACACCGGACGAAAGATGGTGCGACCGTCTCCGACGTGCTGGCGTATGCGGAGAAGATGAGGCCGGAGAAGTTCAAGGTCGGCCGATTCGATATTGGCTACAACGGCGCGACGGGGGCCGCCCAATCGGTGACCATCACCTATTGGATCGGAACGCTACGCTCATCAGACGATGCTTTCGTGGATCTCGGCTACGCTATGTCGCCTGACGGACGCGTCATGCCCGTACCGTCCGCAGAGCATCTTGCGGTGGCCTTGGAGGGCGGACGCAAGGCATTTCTGCGCGCCGTGGATAAAACTTATCTGGAGGTATGCCAGGCGGATCCGGATCACGAACCGTCGTGCTGACATCACCGGAATCATCAGATGAAGTTTGATCTGCCATCAAGCCGTTCGCCAAAGCCGATCTTGAGCAGTTGACCCGGCACAAGGTTGAAGTGGCCGTCGACGGTATTCAAACGAATACTTTTGCGTTGATCCACGTACCCAAGGGTTGGAGCGACGGCCCATTCACATCGAAGACCGGCTACTTTGTGTTCGCATTGGTCGGGCCGATGGAAGTGCAGAAGCTGTGAGCTCAGTCGGCAACCGATGACTGCGCCGTCACCTCGCGATAGAACGCATCGATCGCATCCACCATTTGACCGAGCCCCGGCTGCTCGAGCGGATAGTGCCCCGCGTTGTCGAGCATGACGACTTTCACCGGCACCTTCCGGATCCGCTCGAGGAACGGCTCGCTGAGATGCAGCGGCGTCCATCGGTCGGCCGCGGGCTGGGTCAGCAGGACCGGGCAGACGTCGAAATCCTCCGGCTCCGTCACAGGCCGATACGACACATAGGAACTGAGAAAGGCCATCGTCATCGCGTTGCCCGCGGAGCGCCGGTCGGACAGCCAGACCTTCAGCGCGGCGTCGTTGTTGACCAGCGCGGACATCTTGCTCGCCAGCGTCATCGGTACGCGCAGCGTCTTCAGCGGCGTCTTCGCGGCGAAGTTCGTCATCGGGCCGCCGACGCGGCTCATGAACAGATTGCGCGCGGTCTCGTCGCGCACCTGTTGAGTGCGCTGATCGAGAAACGTCATGCCATCCCCTTCACCTTCCGGTTCATCGCCGCAACGTGGTACGTGAGCATGCCGCCCGCGCTCAGTCCGTAGAGCACGATGGGACGGCCGTCGCGGGCTCGCTCCGCGTCGACGAGATCGCTGCCGGCGCGCACCCAGTCGTCGTAACGGATCAGCGCGCCCTTGGCGACCTCGGTCATCCCGTATTCCGGCATGTCGACCGCGATCGTCTCGTAGCCGCGCCGCGCGAGCTGCTCGCCGAGGATCATCGACATCTGCCGCCCGTTGGTGCCCACGCCGTGGAACAGGATGACCTTCACCAACGCCCGCGGATTGCGGTACGTGTCGAGATGGAGGCGATTGCCGTGCCAGCTCCACCATTCCTCTCGGGGCAGCTGGTCGTCCTTCCACTGGAAGTCGGGCGGGAGGAACTTCTGCATGTCGCGCCAGACGGTCTGGCTTGCGTAGGTCTTGGGCATGGTGGCGGTGTCCGGTGGGTTGAACGGGGCGGCGTCGTCGGCGTGCGCGGGTGCGCCCAGGCCGCTCGACAGGCCGAGGACGAGCAGCAGGGCCCGGGCTCGACGGATAACTGGGGCGACGTTCATGGCGACGTTGCGGTGCGGGTTGCGATGCCGCCAATCTTGATCCGGCGGCCCCGGTGCGGTCCATGCCGGGACAGGCCAATCGCTTTAGAATCTAGGCCAACCCCCGTGGCGAGGCGCCCCATGAACGTCTGGAACTTTGCACGCAGTCCGGCTTCCGTCCTGCTCATGATCGAGTATGGACGCGGCAGGCAGATCGCGCCGTCGGCGTTGCTCGAGGGCTCGCAACTCACGCTGAAGCAACTCGCCGACCCCGACTTCACGGTGCTGGCCGCGCAGGAGCTGACGGTCGCGTCGAACCTGTTGCGGTTGACCCGGCACGAATCCGGCCTCGGCCTGAAGGTCGGCCTGTCCTACCACCTGTCGGCCTACGGGCTGCTCGGGTACGGCCTGCTCAGCAGCGCGACGGGCATGGCGGCCGTTGCGCTCGCGCGCCGCTATCCGGCGCTGACCTATACCTTCGTCGGAATCGCGCATCGCCGCGCGGGGCGTGATGACGTGATCACGTTCGAGCCTTCGCCGGAGCTGTCCGGGCCATTGCAGCGCTTCTTCGTCGAGCGGGCGATGGGTGCGACCTGCCGGGTGCTGCGCGACGTGATCGGTAGCGCGTTCGAACTCGCCGCGTTCGACCTCGCTTACGGCGACGAGCCGGGCGGACGGAGCCACGTGCTCGGCGCCAAGGTCCGGTCGGGTCAGCCCGCCAACACGCTCACGTTCGAGCATGCCCATCTCGAACGGCCGCTGCCGCAGGCGAATGCCGTCACGGCGGCGATGTGCGAGCGCATGTGCGCCGAGCTGCTCGCGCGCAGGCGCACCCGCCTCGACATGGCGTCGTTCCTGAACGAATACCTGGCCACCCGCACATTCGACAGCCCTCCGAAGCTGAAGGACATCGCGACGCTGCTCAACACCAGCGAGCGCACGCTCAAGCGCCGGCTTCAGGAGCAAGGCGCATGCTTCCGGGACATCTCGAACGCCGTGCGCAAGGCCCGCGCGCAGGTACTGATCGCCGAGGGGCGCCTGCCCATCAAGGAGATCGCGCAGGCGCTGGGGTTCTGCGACGTGTCGTCGTTTTCGCAAGCCTACAAGCGGTGGACCGGCGAGGCGCCGAGCGTTGCGCGACAACAGGCGAATCGCTCGCCGCGCGCGACTCCGACCGATCCCTAAATAAAATTTAGCCAGCCCAACATTGGCTAAAGAATGTTCCGGTTTCGGGGCATCCCTTCGACAATGCGCGCCTTTCGCGACGAGCGGCGACAGGCCGCGCGCCGCTGATTCACGGCATCGAAGAAGGAGCCCGACATGACCGACACCCCCGCTTCCCCACCTCCCGCACCGTCGCGCCGCCGCGTCTGGCGTACGCTCGCCGGCGTGCTGCTGGGGCTGACGGTCGCGTGCGCCGGCATCGGCGCGTGGACGATCCATCGCATCTGGACGCAGTTGCCGTCCGTCGAGCATCTGGCCATCTATCGTCCGGCGCTGCCGCTGCGGGTCTTTGCGCGCGACGGCGAACTGCTCGCCGAATACGGCGTCGAACGCCGCGAGTTCGTGCCGCTCGAACGCATGCCGCCGCTGATGCGCGACGCGCTGCTCGCGGCCGAGGACGCGCAGTTTTACCGCCATGGCGCGGTCGACCTCGGCGGGCTCGCGCGCGCGACGTTCGCGAACCTCGTCACCGGGCAGCCGGGCCAGGGCGGCAGCACGATCACGATGCAGGTCGCGCGCAACTTCTACCTGACGCGCGACAAGGTGCTGAGCCGCAAGCTCGCCGAGATCCTGATGGCGTACAAGCTCGAGCGCGAATACAGCAAGGACAAGCTGCTCGAGCTGTACATGAACGAGATCTACCTCGGCGAGCGCGCATACGGCTTCGCGGCCGCCGCGTCGGTGTATTTCGGCAAGCCGCTCGCTGCGCTGAGCGCGGGCGAGGCGGCGGTGCTGGCCGGATTGCCGAAGGCGCCGTCCGCGTTCAACCCGGTCGTCAATCCCGCGCGCGCGACTGCGCGCCGCAACTACGTGCTCGGCCGCATGCATGCGCTCGGCCGGCTCGACGACGCGACGTATCGCGCGGCCGTCGACGCGCCGATCGCGCTGTCGACCACGCCGCCGCCCGGCATTCTCGCCGCGCCGTATGTGGCCGAACGCGCGCGGCGCATGATGGTCGAGCGCTTCCACGACGATGCGTACACGCTCGGCCTCGACGTGACGACGACGATCTCGATGCGCGACCAGCACGCGGCCGAAGCGGCGCTCGCGCGCGGGCTGCGGCGCCAGCCGGCGGCGCGCGATGCGAAGCCTGCGCTCGAAGGCGCGCTGGTGTCGCTCGACGCGGCGACCGGCGACATGCTCGCGCTCGTCGGCGGCGCGGATTTTGCCCGCAACGGGTTCGATCACGCGCTGCAGGCGTATCGCCAGCCGGGGTCCAGCTTCAAGCCGTTCGTCTATTCGGCGGCGCTGGAGAAAGGCTATTTCCCGGGCGTGCTCGTCGACGATGCGCAGCGCACGCTGACCCGCGCGGAAACCGGCGCGCAGTCGTGGCGGCCGCGCAATTTCGGCAACCGCTACGAAGGCTTCATCCCGGTGCGGCGCGGCCTCGTGCGCTCGAAGAACCTCGTCGCGGTGAGCCTGATGCAGGCGGCCGATCCGCAATACGTGCAGCAGCATGCGATGCGCTTCGGGTTCGACGCGCAGCGCAATCCCGCGTCGCTGCCGCTCGCGCTCGGTTCGGGCGCGGTCACGCCGCTCGAGCTGGCGAGTGCGTATGCGGTGTTCGCGAACGGCGGGATGCGGCTGGAGCCGCGCCTGGTCGCGTCGGTGAAGCAGCGGCACGGCGGCGTGCTGTACGAAGCGCCGCCCGCGGCCGGCGCGCGCGTGATCTCCGCGCGCAACGCGTTCATGATGGACAGCATGCTGCGCGACGTCGTGAGCGCGGGCACCGGACGCGGCGCGCTCGCGTTGCGCCGCGACGACGCGGCGGGCAAGACGGGCACGTCGAACAGCTCGAAGGACGTGTGGTTCGCCGGCTATTCGTCGGGCGTCGTCGCGGTCGCGTGGCTCGGCTACGACACGCCGCGCGGCGTGGGGCGCGCGACCGGCGCGACGCTCGCGCTGCCGGTGTGGCTCGACTACATGAAGACGGCGGTCGACGGACGCGCGCCGGTCGTTGCCGCGCAACCGCACGACGTCGCGATCGTCGACGGTGATTTCGTCTACGCGGAATACACGCAGGGCACGTGCACGGCCGACGTGCCGCCGTTCGTGCGCAGCGACTTCGCGTGCGCGGCCGCGCCTGCGCCGGTTGGCGCGTCCGAGGCGGCGGCGGGCGTTGCGATGCCCGCCGCGGTCGACGCGGCCGAGCGCGAGCGCGTGCTCGACCTGTTCCGCACCGACGACTGAGGCGACGCGACATGCATACGCTGTATCTGATCGCGATCGTCGCGGAAGCGATGTCGGGGGCGCTGATGGGCATGCGGCGCGGGATGGACCGCTTCGGCCTCGCGCTCGTCGGCGCGGTGACGGCGCTCGGCGGCGGCACGGTGCGCGACGTGCTGCTCGGCCACTATCCGCTCGGCTGGATCGCGCATCCGGAGTATCTCGTCATCACGCTGGCCGCGGCGACCGTCGCGTCGTGGGCGGCGCGCCGTCTCGCGCGGATGAAGACGCTGTTCGTCACGGTCGACGCGCTCGGCCTCGCGGCGTTCACGATCATCGGCTGCGACATCGGCGCGAAGACCGGCAGCGCGCCGATCATCGTCGTGCTGGCCGGCGCGATCACCGGCGTGTGTGGCGGGATGCTGCGCGACCTGCTGTGCAACGAAATGCCGCTGATCCTGCGCGAGGAGCTGTATGCGAGCGTCGCGTTCTGCACGGGCGCGCTCTACGTCGGGATGCAGTACCTGGGCATCGACGCCGGCGTGGCGACTGTGATCTCGCTGGTGTCCGGCTTCGCGATGCGGATGCTCGCGGTGCGGCAGGGCTGGAAGATGCGGACGTTCGGCGTGGCCGACGTCGAGCATTGACGGGCGCGACCGGCGTTCAGTCTGCCTGCATCACCTGAAACACATTGCCCTCCGGATCGTGCCCGTCGTACATCCGGTACGGGAAGCCCTCGTAGCGCTTGACTTCCCGGACCGCGACGCCGTCGCGGGCGAGCCGCTCGCGATGCGCGTCGATGTCCGATTCGATCGAGAAGACGAGCTTGACGTGCGTCGCGTCCGGGCGCACGGACGCCACCGCGCGCCGAAACGCCGGGCCGGCGAGATGCAGCGCCAGCTCGACGTTGCCTGCGTCGAGCACGACCCACTCGCCGTCGATTTCCTCGACGACGCGCAAGTCGAAGCAGCGCAGGTAAAACGATTTGAGTGAAGCGACGTCGTGCACGTACAGCAGCACGCGGGTCATCGGAAGCGGCATGCGAGTCTCCTGTTCCTGATTAAAAAATTGGCGGGCCTGCGCACGCTCGCGATCGGCGTGAACGGACCCTAAGCCGGCACCATCACCGGCGGCGCGCCGTCGCCGGTCTCGACCATCCTCACCGAAAACCCGTAACAGCGCGCGATATGCGCGGGCGTCATCACGTCGCGCGGCGCGCCGTGCGCGATGATCGTGCCGTCGGCCAGCATCGCGATGCGGTCCGCGTGACGCGCGGCGAGGTTCGGATCGTGGACGATCGCGAGCACGCCGAGCCGCCATTCGCGCGCGACCGCGCGCACGGTCTCGAGCAGCCGATGCTGGTGCGCGAGATCGAGCGCGGCGGTCGGTTCGTCGAGCAGCAGATAGCGGGGTTGCGCGGCATCGTCGCCGTCGTCGTCGGGCCACAGCTGCGCCAGCACGCGCGCGAACTGCACGCGCGCGAGTTCGCCGCCCGACAGCGTCGTGACGTCGCGGCCGACCAGCATGTCGGCCCCCGCGCGTTCAAGCGCGCGCCACGCGATGTCGCGGTCCCGGCGCGACGCCGCGCCGCCGCGGCGCGCGTGCGGATAGCGGCCGAGCAGCACGATCTCGTCGACGCTGAACGGAAACGCCGGCTGCGCCGCCTGCGGCAGCACGGCGCGCAGGCGCGCGAGCCGGGTCGCATCGATCTGCGCGAGCGATTCGCCGTTCAGCGTGACGGCGCCGGACACGCGCGCGCCGGCCGGCGTGCCGCGCCCGGTCAGCTCGCCGGCGAAGGTCTTCAGCAGCGTGCTCTTGCCGGCGCCGTTGCGGCCGAGCAGCGCAGTGACGCAGCCGGGCTCGATCGACAGCGACAGGTCGCGAAGGATGACGGCGCGGCGGCGCGCGACTTCGAGTTGATGGGCGATCAGCATGGTCGTGAAGGAAGGGCTCGCTGGCGTGGAAAACGGCGGGGCGTCAAACCGCGCCGGGCGCGGTCTCGGAGATGTGCCACAGCACCCCGGCCGGATCGAACAGGAAGGCGACGCGTCGCCCCCACGGCTGCATCTTCGGCTCGATCGGCGCGTTGACGGCATAACGCTCGCTCAGCCTGAGCGCATCGATGTGCCGCCACCACGCGTCGAGATCGCTCACGACCATCTGCAGCATGCTGTTGTTCGCATGGGCCGGCTCGTAGAAATCCTGCAGCAGGATGCTGTACCGGCCGAAGTGCAGTTCGGTGAGGGCGTCGCCGTCGTAGGTCAGCGTGAAGCCGAGCTCGACATAGAAGCGCTTGCTCGTGTCGAAATCCCGGGACGGCACGAACGGGCGCAATGCGTTGATCGTCGATGCGAGTGATGACAAGGCAATCTCCAACGGGGTGGGGCGGATCGATCCTGCAAGACGTCGAACGTCCGGCGCGCTCATCCGCCGAGCGCGCCGCGGCTTTTCCACAGCAGCGCGAGAAAGAACGGCGCGCCGAGCAGCGCGGTCAGCACGCCGAGCGGAATTTCCGCCGGCGCGGCGACGGTGCGCGCCGCGAGATCGGCGGCGAGCGTCAGCAGCGCGCCGAGCAACGCGGCGCCGGGCATCACGATCCGCTGGTCGGGGCCGCACGCGAGGCGAATGCAGTGCGGCGCGACGAGCCCGATGAAGCCGATGATCCCCGCGCACGACACGAGCGCGCCGACGGCGAGCGCGACCGCGACGAGCACGCGCCGCTTGAGCCGCTGCACCGGCACGCCGAGGTGCAGCGCCTCGGTTTCGCCGAGCTGCAGCGCATTCAGCGCGTCGCGCTCGCGCGCGAGCAGCGCGCAGCCGATCGCGACGCACGGCGCGACCGCCGCGAGCGCCGGCCATTGCGCGCCGCCGAGGCTGCCGAGGCTCCAGAACGTCAGAGAGCGGAGCTGCGCATCGTTCGCGGCGAACGTGAGCAGCCCGATCGCCGCGCCGGCGAGCGCGTTGATCGCGATGCCGGCGAGCAGCAGCAGCGGCAGCGCGAGCCGGCCGCGCGACGCGGCGAGCCGGTAGACCAGCGTCGCGACCGCGAGCGCGCCCGCGAACGCGGCAAAAGGGAGCACAGCGGGCAGCACCGCGGCGCCGAGCACGATCGTCGTGGTCGCGCCGAGCGCCGCGCCGCTCGACACCCCGACGAGCCCCGGGTCCGCGAGCGGATTGCGGAACAGCGCCTGCATCGCGGCGCCCGCCGCGCCGAACCCGCCGCCGACCAGCAGCGCGAGCACGACGCGCGGCGCGCGGATGTCGAGCAGGACCGCGCGCGCCTGCTGCGCGGCGGCGTCGCCGGTCAGCGCGGCCCAGAGTTCGGCGGGCGGAATGCGATACGCGCCGACGCACAGCGCGGCGACGGCGGCAGCGGCGACCAGCACGGCAAGGGCCGCCAGTGCGAACGGCGCGAGCCGGCGCGATGCGCCGACGCGCGCGGCGCCGGATGAGGCCGCGTGCGGTGTTGCGGCAAAGGGCGAAGCATGAGCGGGCATCGGGACGATCCGGAATCAGGCGAGCGCATCCGACAGTTGCCGGTGCAGCGTGGTGAGGGCGAGCGGCAGGCGCGGGCCGAAGCCGAGCAGCAGCAGCGCGTCGAGCGACACGACGCGCCGCGCGCGGCCGGCCGGCGTCGCGGCGAAGCCCGGCGCGGCCAGCAGCGCCGCCAGGCCGCCGACCGCGGCGAGCCCTTCGTCGGAGATCAGCACGACGTCGGGCGCGGCGGCGGCGAGCGCCTCGGTCGTCAGCGGCTTGTAGTGATCGAAGCCCTGCATCGCGTTGCGCGCGCCCGCGTAGCGGATCATCGCGTCGGCGGCGGTGCGCTGGCCCGCGGCGAGCGCCTGGTTGCCGGTGTGGTTGAGCACGAACAGCACGCGCGGCGCCTGCGCGCCGCCGGGCGGCTGCGCCGCGACGGTCGCGCGCGCGACCTGCCAGTCGCGGTCGAAGCGCTGCAGCAGCACCGCGCCCGCGTCGCGCACGTCGAGCGCCTGCGCGACGCCGGTGATCTTCGCGCGGGCGGAATCGACGTCGTGGCCTTCGTGGAACGTCGTCACCGCGACGCCCGCGCGCTTCACCTGCGCGAGCGCGATCGGCGGCCCGGCCTCGGCCGACGCGAGCACGAGGTCGGGCCGCAGCGACAACAGGCCCTCGGCCGACAGCGCGCGCTGGTAGCCGACCTTCGGCAGGCGGCGCGCGGCGTCGGGATAGGTGCAGGTCGTGTCGGCGCCGACGAGCGCATAGCCGCGCGCGTCGGCGGCGCCGAGCGCGAATGCCGTTTCCGCGAGCGCGCCGCCGATCACGACGACGCGCTTCGCCGGCGTCTGCGCGTGCCCCCGGCCCGGCAACGCGCCCGCGAGCGCACCGACCGCCGCGCTCGCGAGCAGGATGCGGCGCTGCCGGTTGAACGGCCCGCCGCTCACCGTGCGTCTCCGTGCTCCGCCGGCGGCAGGCCCGCGACCAGCGCCCGCCAGTCGTCGCGTTCCGGCCGGCCCGGCTTGCGTTCGCCGAACAGCAGCGCGACGTGCTCGCCCTGTCGGTCGAACAGCTCGAGCGACGTGACGATGCCGTCGCTCGTCGGCTTCTTCACGACCCACGCGGCGGCGATCATGTCCTCGCGCACGTGCAGGTTGAAGCCGGGATCGAGCACGTTGATCCACGCGCCGACGTCGCGCACGTTCGCGATAGGCCCGGTATGGATCTGGATCATCCCCGCGTTGCCGACGAACACCATGATCGGCTGCCCGCTGCCGGCCGCGCGTTCGAGTGCGTGACGCAGTGCACGCGTGCCGACCGGGTAGGCGTACTGCGGAGCGGCGAGCCGCAGCGCCTGCATGCGGCTCACGCCGAAGCGCTGCGTGATGCCGAAGAACTGATGCGTGTCGGTCATCGCGTCCCACGCCGCGCGGAAGCCGGCGACGTCGATCTCGCTATCCGCGCGCTCGGGCGCCTTCGGCGCGGCCGGCGTGACCGCGAGGCCCGGTTCCTGCGACGGCGCGCGCCAGCGCGCGACGAATGCGTCGTACGCCGCGTGATCGCTGTGCGTGCGCAGATAGACCTTGTGGATCGCGTCGCCGTGCGCGTCGAAGAACTGCAGGCTCTTCAGCGTGCCGTGCGCGGTGGCGTCGCTGACCGCGAACGCGGAGGCCCAGTGACGGTAGAAGATGCGCAGGTCGATGTCGCCGAGCGCGAGGCCGACCGGGCCGTCGTGACTCATCTGCGCGTACTCGCCGTCTTTCTCGTGGACGGCGGTCTCGTTGCGCGTGAGCGCCATCACGCGGCCGAGCCGCGGCATTTCCTCGAACATCGCCGGGAAGCGCGCGTCGAGCCGCACGACGTGCTCGCCGACGAACGCGGCGAGCGCCTCGCCTTCGCTGACGCCGAGCGCCTGTGCGGCGTCGCGGTTGCGCAGCTGGCGCTCGGCCTTGAGCTTGACGAACGCGTCGCGCAGCGCGGCGGCCGTGCGCACTTGAGCGGCCGGTTGACCGGAAACGGCGGATTGCATCATGTCGGACTCCTTCGGGTGACGGGGGGAGGGAAAACGGGCGGCGGGCATCAGAAATCCACCTTCATGCTGACGGCGACGGTGCGCCCCGGCGCGGTATATGCGTCGAGCACCTGCGAATCGGCCGCGATGCCGCGCACGTCCGACCAGTTCCAGTACTTGCGGTCGAACAGGTTGCGGATGCCGATCGTTGCGCTCACGTGCTTGTTGAAGCGATAGCCGCCGCGCACGTCGACGACGAACGACGACGGCGGCGCGAAGCACGGCTTGTTGGCCTGCGAGCACGCGCCGGCCGGGATGTCCTTGTCGCGCTTCGCGGCCTGGAACAGCAGGTCGGTCTGCACGAACCAGCGTTCGCCCGGCTCGTAGCGCACGCCGAACACCGCGGAGAACGGGTTGATCGAGTCGAGCGGCTGGCTGGCCGCGCCGTTGTTCCGCGTCGAACCCTTCGTGAAGGCCAGCGCGGTCTTCAGCGTGATGCCGTTGGGCATGATCCATTCCGCGCGGCCTTCGAGGCCGTGAATGCGCGCGTCGGAGAAGTTCACGTACTGGAACACGAACGGATCGTTCGGCCGGCCGCTGCCGGCGATCGTGGTGCGAGAGATGAAGTTGCGATAGCGGCCCGTGAACGCGGCGGCGCTGTAGCGCACGACGCCGTAGCCGGTGCCCGTCTTGCCGCGCAGGCCCGCCTCGAAGGTGTCGCTCGTCTCGGGCTTGAGGTCGGGATTGCCGATCGACGTATAGCCGAATACCGGATTCGAGAAGCTGCTGTTGACCTGGTCCGGCGTCGGCGTGCGGAACCCGTGCGCGTACTGCACGTACGGAATCAGCGCCGGCGTGATCTCGTACAGCACCGCGACGCGCGGCGACAGTTCGCGCGCGCTCGTCGACACGGCCTTGCCGGTGAACAGCGGATCGTTCGCGCCCGGGTTCAGCCGGTACGCGTCGAAGCGCAGCCCCGGCGTGACGAGCAGCCGCCCGTAGCCGATCTGGTCCTGCACGAACGCGCCGAGCAGCGTGTAGTCGGTGTCTGGAAACGCCTTGTTCGGGAATGCCTCGCCGACACCCGGCACCGTGCCGTTGCGGGTGTTCTTCACGCGCGACAGGCTGCCGTCGACGCCGTACAACAGCTTGTGCGCGAACGGGCCGGTCGAGAAGCCGCTTTCCGCGAACGCCGAGCCGCCGAACGTGCGCTCCTCGTAATGGTTGTCGCGCGAGCGGGAGCGCAGCGAGCCGCCGCGCGTCTCGAATGCGAACTGGTCCTGCGTCGCTTCCTGGTAGTAGAACTGCGCGTGCGCGTTCTGGAACCAGCGGTAGGCATCGTCGTGGAAGTCGTAGTCGATGCTGAAGCGGTTGCGCTCGAGCCGGTCGCTCGTCGTGAGGCCGAGCGTCGTCGGCGGATTGATCGCCGACAGCACGTTCGTGCTGATGCGCCGCTGCACGGTTTCCGCGGTGAGCTTGATCGTGTCGCGCGAGGTCGGCTTCAGGACCAGCTTGCCGAGCAGCGATTCCGAGTAGACGTCCTGAGGATTCGACGTGGTGCGCAGCGTGCTTGCCGTGTTGTTGCTGCCGCGCGTGTCGATCTCGTGGCCACGCCGGCCGTCGGCGATGATCATCCCCTGCACGCGATCGTTGCCGGCCGCGGCCGACACCGTCGCGCCGATGCTGCGGTCGGTCGAGTCGTAGCTCGGCCGGAACGAGAAGTAGTAAGGCTTGCGATAGATCGACAGCAGGTCTTGCGGGTCCTTCGTGATGAAGTTCACCGCGCCGGTGAGGCCGTCGCTGCCGTACAGCGCCGACGCCGGCCCGCGCAGGATCTCGATGCGCTTCAGCGTGTCGAGGTCCGCGTAGTCGCCGCGGCCCGCCTCGAGCGGGCCGAACGAGAACGCGCTCGGCAGGCGGATGCCGTCTTCCATCAGCAGCACGCGATTGCCTTCGAGGCCGCGGATGTTGATGCTCGAGTCGCCGTCGCGGCCGCCGCCGAGCGCGGCGCTGCCGGGCCGGTACGCGGTGCGCCGCACGGTGACACCCGGCTCGTAGCGCAGCGCGTCCTTGATGTTCGCCGCCTGCTGTTCCTCGAGATCCTCGTCGGTGATCACCGATACGGACGCGGCCGTGCGGCTCGCCGCCGTCGCGGTGCGGGTGGCCGTGACGGTGACGGGGTCGAGCAGCGCCGCCGCGCCGCGCGTCGACGCGGCGAGCAGGGTGGGCGGGGTGGCGCCTTGCGGCAACGAATCGGCGAAAGCCGGGGCGACGGACAGGCCGAACGCGCCGAACAGCGCAGCGCAAATCGGCCGCCGCGCCAGGGTGTAGCAATGCACAGGTGGTCTCCCAGTGATGAAACAAGCCCGAAGGCTGGCTGGGTGACGCGTTCACCTGGCTGGCCCGTTCGCGCGCGCGAGGCGGCGAACGGCTGGATGAAAGGAAAAAGGGTAAAACGTGCCGAATTGTAAATGAGAATTATTATCAATTCAAGGCGGATGAGCGCGTCGGGTGCCGCGAGGCGGCAATGACGCGCGGATGCCGCATGCGCGTACGCCGCGTTACGACAGCGATTCGAGGCGGATCAGCAGATTGCGCGCATGGGCGATGAACGCATCGTGCGTGTCGTGCTCGCTGCGGCTTTCGAGGTGGCGCTCTTCGGCGAACGCGATCTGCTCGGCGAAGATTTCGCCGAGCGCGTGGCGGGCGTCGGGGGGAAGCGCACGGATCATCGAGACGAGCAGTAATTCCTGCGCGCGGAGCATGCCGGACAGCGATTGAGCGTTCATGCCGACCCCCTTTGGTCGATGCGGCGCCGGGCGCCGGTCTTTCCATACTAGGCGGTTGGCGCGCGAGCGTCGTATTCGCGGGAGCGTGCGGAGGCCCGCGCCCGTCACACGTAACGGAGAGAAGGCGACGGAATTGATGTCACCAGATTTCCTATAAAAATCAGCGATTTAATAGAGTTGTGAGTGTGTTTCTTGCTGCCAATCGCGCTACCACAGGTGTGTTTCCTGCAGTATTTCACATTCGTTCACAATAGGATGGCCACGATTTCAGGCATGTCATACGATGCGGCCTCGTTCCATTGAGGAAATGAGGGGGGAGAGAAAATATTTATGGTAAATACATATAATTATGGAATTCACGCCAATCTTACACCGTCAGAGCTTTTTTTGCTTGATTGTTATTGACGTTGCTTGTGATGAGTTGGGTATTGATGATGTTGTCGGGGTTGCAATGATTTTATTGGGTCAAAGGTTTCTGCCGACAAGAGGGAAATTCGGTGGGGCAGTCAAGGGAACATCGGTAGCTTCCAGAGTTTCCCGAAAATTACTTCCTTATGAGATCAAGCACAAGATTCTTCCAACGGTAACGTCGTTCAAGAGCCTCATGCTTCTTAGGGTTAAGTTTACGAGAGAACTTGGCGTATTTGTTGGGCGGGCGATCCCGGTGGTCGGATGGGTTATTACCACGGTCGACATATCAATCATAATGCATCGGTCTGGAGTCAAGTACAATGGTTTGGTTAAGCCGGAGGATCGCCTTTAATGGATGCTCGTCTAATAGAAATGGTGAGGGATGAGGCGGATTCACCGTTGTGGGGAGAGCTTGAAATCACCCCGGAGACGGATCTCTGCATTGATCTGGAAATTTCCGATAGAGCCATGTTGAGGCTGATGAGGAAATTTTCGGTAACTTTTGGCGTTGATATCAGTGATTTTGATATAAATTATTACTATCCGTCAAGAAATTTGAAATTTGGTCGATTTATTTTTGAAACATTGAAGTCGCCATTCAGTGCAAGCGCAAGAGATAAAGTACTGGAACGCCCTCTCACAGTTGGGATGATGGAAGTTGCAATTAAAACTGGGCGGTGGGAAATGTGATTGGTCCATGCACATGAAATGGCTCTATGCTTCCCTGACTGAACGGAACGAATGAGCAACAAAGCCTGGAAACATTGGCGAGAAGCCGGTGATTGGTCCGCTCACGAGGCTGCGTGAGCGTTTGATGGTCGATTCGAGTGCTATAAAACAGAAACCCCGTTAAATCAATGATTTATGGGGTTTTGTGCCATATTCTGGCGGAGAGAGGGGAAAAGCAGCCTGAACCGGTCAGTCGACAGCGGTGGCCGCCGCCTGCGCATCGCGCACGACCTGCGCGACCTGCTCGACGAACCCGACGTCGACGCTCGACAGCGCCTCGCGCTTGCCGTCGGGCATCTCGACGATGAGCCGGTACGTGACGTCCTGCGTCGTCCATGCAAGGTAGCCGACGACGGTCAGCATCACGCCGACGACGAGCGCGGCGTTCGACCCGTAAAGGCCGCCCGCGACGGCCGACACCGCGCCGATCAGCGAGATGAGCGACGGCACGAGTTTGTTTTTCGGGATCTTGACGACATCGACGCGACGAATGTCACGCAAGGGAAAGACTTGCCCGGCGGCCGACAGGCCGTTGCGCGTGACCGTCACGCCTCGTTCGTTGAAAGCGTGTTCCATCGTGTGTGGCGTTGACGAAAACGCGCAGCGTAACAGACTTCAATGCCGCGTCAAACGGGGCCGAGTGCCGCATGCGGAGCGGCAGGACGTCAGAACTGCAGCCGGCCGTCGCCGTAGAGCCGACCCGGCACGTGCGACGCGACCACTTCGGCGATTTCCGTGTCGGTCGATTCGGCCGGCACGACCTGGCGCCGCGCGGGCGCGTCGAGATGCATCGTCCATTCGACGAGCCGGTACGGGCGCCCCCACGGGCGCTGCATCTCGACCGACACGCGGCAACTCTGGACGGGCAGCGAGTGCTCGCGCGTCAGAATCGCATGCAGATGGCTGAAAACGGTATCTTCGATCATCATGGCCTCCGATCCTGTCTCGTGGTGGCCGGCGACTGCGCCGCCGGAGTCTCAAAAAAAAAGCCGCCGATGCTCAGGCGGCCAACAGGGGGGGTGAGTGCATCGTCGCAGCCCAGAATTAAGCGAAACTTAAAAGCCCATAAAAAAGCGCCCCGCCTTGGAGGCGGGGCGCTTTTGCCGTCGTGATCCGCGTGTTAAGCGAACGCTTTAGAACTTGTGACGGATGCCGACGCGAGCGGCGACCTGGTTCGACGAGTTGGTGCCCGACGTGCCGAAGTAGCTCGACGCGTTCGAACCGATCTGCGCCTGGACGTTGTCGCCCGACGCCTTCTGGTAGATCACGAGGCCGTACACGTCGGTACGCTTGCTGAGCGCGTAGTCGAGCGCGAGGTTGCCCTGGTTCCAGTGGGCCGAACCGCCGTTTTGCGTCGCGTTCGTGTACGTGTAGCCCGCAGCGGCCGACAGGGCCGGCGTGATCGCGTACTTGAGGCCGGCTTCGTACGCGTTGTAGAACGTGCCGCCCGAACCGGAGACCGTGGAGAACTGCGTGCGCGTCCAGAGCGCCCATGCCGTTGCCGGGCCCCAGATGTAGCGGCCGCCGACACCGTAGGTGCGCAGGTCGCGGACGTTGCCCGTGACGACGTTCGCGAACGTCGACGAGATCGCCGGCGTCGACTGGCTCGGGTAGCGGATGTCCGTGTACGCGGCGCCGACCGAGAACGGGCCGTTCGCGTAGTTCAGGCCGAAGCTGTATGCACGCGACGAACCGCCCGAGTTCGAGGCGCCCGAGCCCGGTGCGCCGGCGAAGTCCGTCGAATTCGAGAAGCCGTACAACGCGCCGAACGTGAAGCCGGCGTAGTTCGCGCTCTGGAACTTGACCGCGTTGTTGATGCGGCTCGACGTGAGCTGGTCGACGTCGTTGGCGTGGTAAGCGTAGTTGCCCGCGACTGTGTTGCCGCCGGTCGAATAGTTCGCGCCGAGGATGTCGGTCGAGAACGAGTACTGACGGCCGAACGTCACTGTGCCGTACTGGGCCGTGCTCAGGCCGACGTAGGCCTGACGGCCGAACATCGCGCCGCCTTGACCCGCCGCGCCCGTGCCGACGTTGAAGCCGTTCTCGAGCACGAAGATCGCCTTCAGGCCGCCGCCCAGGTCTTCCGTGCCGCGCAGGCCCCAGCGGCTGCCTTGCGCAATGCCGTCGTCAAACTTGAACAGCTTGCTGCCGACGCCCGAGGCCTTGGGGCTGCTGTGGTTCACATAGCTGATACCAGCGTCGATCAGGCCGTACAGCGTGACGCTGCTTTGTGCATGGGCCGCGCTGGCCGTGGCTGCCAGGACGGCAGCGGTCAACAGTTTCTTGTTCAAAGGAATCTCCGAGCGAGTAAATGGCGTGTCCAGTTGCGGTTCCGGCGCTCTTCAGGCGCTTTCACGGACCGGCCACAACTTTACCGAGAGGCGGCGTAATGAATGTGACAGTTACTGTCATATGAAGAATGTGTGGCGCCGATGCGACACCAAATCATGCCCGGTTGCCGTCGCAGCGGTTATGCCGATTTCGGGTGACCTTCGACCCGGATCGGGAATATGCACATGAAATAAGTTTCGTTGGTGTCGGTCTGGCCCCGTGCGACGATGCGCGCTCATACAACGACATGCGACAGAGGACACCCACATGCGACGCTCGAACTGGTTGACCGGCCTTGCCGCGCTCGGCGCGGCCCTGATGTTCGCGGCGCCCGGCGCGCACGCCGACCCGCAGGCGCTGAAGATCGGCACGATGAGCGGCCCCGACGCCGACATCTGGGCCGTGGTGACGAAAGTGGCCGCGCGCGACGGCCTCGCGATCAAGGTCATCGAATTCAACGACTACGTGCAGCCGAACGCCGCGCTCGACGCCGGCGATCTCGAGGCGAACGGCTTCCAGCACCAGCCGTTCCTCGACAGCCAGGTCAAGCAGCGCGGCTACAAGATCGTCAGCGTCGGCCTGACCTACACGATGCCGATGGCCTTCTATTCGAAAAAACTCAAGTCGATCAAGGATTTGCCGGTGGGCGCGAAGGTCGGCATCCAGAACGACCCGTCGAACGGCAACCGCGCGCTGCTGCTGCTGCAGAAGTACGGCGTGATCAAGCTGAAACCGGGCGCGGGCACGAACGGCGTAAACGCGACGCCGCTCGACGTCGCCGAGAACCCGAAGAAGATCAAGCTCGTCGAGCTCGACGCCGCGCAGCTGCCGCGCGCACTGCCGGATCTCGACGCCGCCTCGATCAACACCGATTACGCGGTGAAGGCCGGGCTCACGCCGGTGAAGGACGCGATCGCGATCGAGGACCTGAAAGGCCCGTACGCGAACCTGATCGCGGTGCGCGCGCAGGACCGGGACAAGCCTTGGGTGAAGAAGCTCGTCGCCGCCTACGAGTCGAACGACGTGCGCCAGTTCATCGAGACGAAGTTCGGCGGCGCGATCGTGCCGGCGTTCTGACGCAACGGGCCGGCGCGCGTCGCGTGGCCGGCTGTGGAAACGACATCGCCCGCGCAAGCGGGCGATGGTCTTTTGAAGGCCGCCTGGCCTGGCGGGACGCTCAGGCCGTCAGCAGCGAGCCCGTGCGGATCGGCGTCGCGCCGGCGATGCGCGCGACTTCCATGCCGGCGGTCGCGAAGCGCACCACTTGGCGCGCGTACAGCACGCCCGACACGCTGCTCTTCAGCGTGACGACGCGGTCGGTCAGCGGATCGACGATGTCGGCCACTTCCTGTCCCGCCTCGATCCACGCGCCCACCGGCGTGCGGAACACGATCACGCCCGACACCGGCGCGACGAGCGGATCGGTGCCCGCGAGCGGCGTCGCCGGATACGCGAGCGGCGGCAGCGGCGCGGGCGTGCCGTCGATCACGCCGCGCGCGGTCAGGTATTCGACGATCGCCTGCGCGTCCTTTTCCGCGAATTCGTACGACACGTCGCGTTCGCTGCGCAGCTCGACGGTGACCGAGATCGCGCCGTTCGGGATCGGGAAGCGGTCGCCGAAGCGCTCGCGCAGGTCCGACCAGCAGAAGCTGTGGATCTCGTCGAACGGATTGCCGACCGAGTTCAGCGCGAGCAGCGACGCCTGCGCGTCGAGGTAGCGTGCGAGCGGCTCGACGTCTTCCCACAGGTCGGGGTTCGTGTACAGGTGCATCACCGCGTCGTTGTCGCAATGCAGGTCGAGCACGATGTCGGCGTCGAACGACAGCTTCTGCAGCGCGAGGCGCTGCGATTCGAGCTCGGTGCGCGGCGCCTGCTCGTCGAGCGCTTCGCGCATCGCCGCGCGCACGGCCGCGACGTTGCGCGCCCCGTCCTTCGTCAGGCGTGCTTCGACGCGCGGCAGCACGAGCGCCGCGAGATCGTAGAAGTTGCGGTTGAAGTTCTGCATCGAGCCGAGCTCGAAGCGGCCGAGGTGATCGCCGAACACGTGCTGCGCGAGGCCGATCGGGTTCGGCACCGGCACGATGACGATTTCGCCGCGCAGCTTGCCGGCCGTCTCGAGCGCGGCAATCTTGCGGCGCAGCAGCGTGGCGACCAGCATGCCGGGCAGCTCGTCGGCGTGCAGCGACGACTGGATATAGATCTTGGTGCCGCCACGCGGGCCGTAGTGGAAGCTCGTGATGTGGCGCTCGGTGCCGACGGCGGGGGAAATCAGCGGATGGGTCTGCGTTTGCATGATGAGAAGAGTGCGGCGCAGCCGCGAATGATCCGGTGTGCGGGGAAGATCGATTGTACGTTGCCTTTCGCGAACCCATCAAACCGCTTCCGCCGCACCGTTTTTTCCGTTGCGAATCATTCGGTTAACGCGGAAAAAAACGTGCATTCCGGCACCGGCGCCAGCGTGTTTCACGCGATTCGTTGCGCGTGCGCATGAAAAAATTGCTGCGGCCAATGCCTGGGCGCAGCCATGCGGCAGCGAAAAAGTCATCGGCACCAAGGTATCCGGCGATATCCGGCAGGATCGCCTTGGCGAGGCTCGACTCCGCGACCCGCTTCTCGAGCCGCACATCCTCAATCCGAAGCTGCTTCGGATCGCGGACCTGGTTCGATGCCAGGCCCGCGTACTGCTCCTTCCAGCGGTAATACGTCTGCTCGGCAATCCCCAACTTCCCGTTTACATTGGGAAACTCGCGTCGAAACACCAACACTCATTTCTGTGCAGGATCTCTATGGCAGATCACCGGGAGACCCCACATATCCTGTCAATTGGACGCAGAGGGAGAGAGTTTCGATTGGTCTGTCGGACATAGGCGATCCCAAACGAACACGGCGAAAAGTCCTGCCGACAGACATACCAATGGCACCGTTGGCGTCCCGCTCATGTCGGCAACCATGCCGAAAATCAACGGTACTGCCGCTATCGCCACCTGATTGACTGCCATGGCGGCACCGATGACCTCGCCCACCTTGTTGTGATCGGTTGATTCCGATAGCCACACGACCCAGGGTCCGTACCAGCCGAAGCAAAAAAATCCGGTAAAAGCGGCGCACGCCAGAATAGGGAATCCATGGCAAGAACTGGGCAACAACGCCGTGGCCAGCAGCGCCACGGGTGCCAGCACCAGGCAGATAATGACGACGCGTCGCCGCCCGCCTCGGATATGATCGCTCAAGGCAGAAAGCGTGATTCGGCCAAGCGAACCGCTCATTTGCACAACGAACAGCGACCATGCCGCAACCGATGGCATGAGATCGAAGCGGCGTTGGACGAACATGATCCAGAAAACGGCCACGGCCGTCTGCAAGGCAACAAGCATCGCACCAATCAATGCAATCCGCCGGAATGCGGCTTCCGAGAAATTCCCCAACAGGTGCTGCCACATTGATCTGGCCGATGGCGATCCCATGTCAGGCCTGGAGGCATTGCGGAATACCGCAAGATAGATCCCCGCTGTAACGGCGATGACAACCGCCGCCACGGTCATGGTGGAGGCCCACCCGGCGCGCAGCATCAGTCCCGGGAAAAAGACGGCTGCGCATGCTCCGCCCAGGGGCAAGGCCGCTTGCCGCACGCCCATCGCCATCCCTCGCTCGTGCGTAGGGAACCAGTGGTAAATCGCCTTGCTTCCGCCGGGCTGGATCGGGCTATATCCAATGCCCATCATCAGCATCGCAACAGCTAGTGCTCCGTATCCGGTAGACACAGCCAGCAGCAGCATCGAGAAGCTCAGCACCAGCATTCCGAGGAAAACCGGCAATCGCTCCCCATGCCGATCAAGTGCTCGTCCGACTAATGCCAAACCGAAAATCGGTACGATATTTGCGAGCGTTGCAAGGCCGCCGATCTGCTGGGCAGAAAGATGCAAGGTATCTTGAGCGTAGAGGCCCCACGCGCCGATGCCTTGGCTCGCCAGCCCTGCGACGAGCTGTGTCAGGGTGGATACCCCCAGTATCCACCACCGGTAGTAGTGACGCATTCGTCAGTCTCCTGCTGTTCAACCTTTGCCGAGATCGTCGTCCCACGCCCCCGGGGGGGGGCGTAGGCGACAGCGTCAACTTATGCTGCAAGCGGGAGCGCTGGCATTTGCGTGTTTTGAATCTTCGGATCGAAAACCCGCTCTTGCAGCCGGGTGAACGATCGGAAGTTCCAAAGATTTCGCGCGACGAATACACGTTGAACCCATCGGTAGGCTCGTCCGTTCTCGTCGTATTGCGGTGCGAATTTGTCTCGAGAATGAAGCGTAAAACTGTTGTTGATGAGGACGAGTTTCCCCGGGGTGATTTGCACGCCGAAAGAAATTTCCCTTATCGCCTGATACAGGTTGTCGAGTGCCTGTTTGGCTCGCGAGTTGGCGGCAAGCACCATGTCCGGATAAAACGCCACCGTCACATGCGGAGATTCGTATGGACCTGACAGGATGGGGCGCAAGTCAGTGTTGTCGCGCGGTGTAGAGGTTGCACCTCTCCAGCGATATGGAACGCGGATGATGTAATTATTTTTGTAAAGCTGATCGATATCCTCGGGCGAGAGCAATCGAAGTGCCTTTCGCGCGTCGGCAAGGCGAGTCATCGGCCCCCCGCCTGGTTCAGCTCTTACGCCCAGCAGCAAGAGGGCTGACGGAGATGTGTCTCCTTCGGGCATATGAACCTGAGCAGCATTCTCGATGTGGAAGTCCAGTTCTACATCGGAGCCCAGACCGGTGTATTCTTGGGCGTTCTCCTTGTGCGGGGTGAGGTTGTTGACGAGCTCACGGCCTTCATGAGCGATCGAATACGGCTCGCCTGCCAGCGCCCCGATGGCGACAAGAAGGTTCTCGCTCAGGACGCCATCCTTGAATGCCCGGCCACTCTCTGAAAAGAACGGGCTACCACATACGCCGTGGTCCACCGGAAGACCATCGATTTCCAAATAACCTAGCGCATCCGCGCCGACACTTTTGGTTCGTTCGATGGCGTCAACAACCCTGGCCGGCAATGCGGTGTACGCGGTCTTTCGTAACGCATTGAGGTACCGGGATCCTCCTGCCGGGTCATATGGAATACTGCTAAAGGCATCTTTCAGTTGGTCTGCATCCCTTGCAGTCAATACAACTCGTTCATCTACCTGAGTAATCATGATCCATTCCAATACTGGTGGCGGGGTCTCGCATCCTTATCTTTCTGCCCCGTGCGAACGCCATTCGGTGTTGACGATTGACCCGAGTGGTATCGGGTGCTCGCATTATAGTGAATATTGGTTATATATAGTTAATTTTATGTATAAGAAGTGATTATATGAACGTTGCACTTTTAGAAATTTTTTGCGCAGTTGTTCGAGAAGGCAGTGCCTTGCGAGCAGCGGAGAAATTGGGTTGTTCACAACCCAACGTCACCTCTCGAATCAGGCAACTGGAAGAGTCGCTGGAAACACCGCTGTTCGAGCGACAGGGCAAGCGTCTTGTGCTGAACGATGCAGGCCGTCGGCTCATCCCCTACGGCGATCGGATATTGCAACTCATCCAGGAGGCCGAGCGAGCTGTTCTGGAGAAACCATTGACCCAAACACTGAGTTTGGGGGCGATGGAAAGTACCGCGGCCACACGGCTGCCGCACATTCTGGCAATGCTGAAGCGTGAGCAGCCCGAACTCACGATATCTGTTGAAATAGGATCGGAGCTCGTGCTGTTGGACCGGATTGAAAGCGGGCGGTTGGATGCTGCTTTGACTGCACGCACAAAGCAGCGAGAGGGATTCCGATATCACCCTGCCTTCAACGAAGAGGTCGTCGTAATAAGCGCGCCCGGCATTGGGCGCCACCAGTTATTCGCCGGCGGAACCACCACGCTTTTCGCATTCAAGGAGGGGTGTCCCTATCGGGTAGCCGCGCAAGAATGGTTACGGGAACAAGGCATTAAGGATTACGTGACACTCACTTTGGACAGCTATCCCGCCATCATTAATTCCGTCGTGGTGAATATGGGAGTGGCGGTCGTTCCCCGGAATGTCACTACGGAACATGTCGTGCGAAACGAGTTGGTTGCGCACAAGTTCGCCAATCTCAGGGAGGTGCCAACCTACCTCATTACAAAGCACGCAGACAGGCCGGATCTGGAGGTAGAGCTTCTGAAGCGCATGTTGACTACCGGTTCCACGCGTATCCCTCTGCTGCAATAACCATGGGATCAAGTCGCCGGACTGCGGGCGAGTGCGGTTCCACCCTTCAAAGCCTATGCAGCAGAGTTGCCACGGCAGCGGCCCGTTTCCGTGCAGCGTCTTGCACGCATAGGCTGAACTCGCCTAAATCCTTGATAAACCTGACGTATCGTGGTCAGGCATCGTCCGGCGGATTTCAGTGCCGGAGCCATCGTGAAATAAAAAACGGGCTCCTCGCGGAGCCCGTTTGCGGGCGCGGAAACCGCGCCGATCGATCCTGCTTGCGTTACTTGCCGTAGACGTCGAAGTCGAAGTACTTCTTCGCGATCTTGTCGTACGTGCCGTCCTTGCGCATGTCGCCGATCGCCTTGTCGATCTTCGTCTTCAGGTCGCCGTCTTCCTTGCGCAGGCCGATGCCCGCGCCGTTGCCGAGCGTCTTCGGATCGTCGAGATCCGTGCCGACGAACTGGAAGTCCTTGCCGCGCGGGGTCTTCAGGAAGCCGATGTCGGCCTGCACCGCGTCCTGCAGCGCGCCGTCGAGGCGGCCCGCGATCAGGTCGGCGTAGACCTGGTCCTGGTTCTGGTACGGCACGACCGTCGCGCCGGCCGGCGCCCAGTAGGTCTTCGCGTACGTTTCCTGGATCGTGCCCTGCTCGACGCCGATGCGGTGGCCCTTCACCGACTTCGCGTCGGGCAGCAGCGCGGAGCCCTTCTTCGCGACCAGGCGCGTCGGCGTGTTGAACAGCTTCGCCGAGAACGAGATCTGCTCCTCGCGCGCCGGCGTCATCGACATCGACGACAGCACGCCGTCGAACTTGCGGGCCTTCAGCGCCGGGATCATGCCGTCGAAGTCATTCTCGATCCACACGCACTTCGCGCTCATGCGGCGGCAGATTTCGTTGCCCAGGTCGACGTCGAAGCCGACCACCTTGCCGTCCGGGCCTTTCGATTCGAAAGGCGGGTAGCTCGCGTCGACGCCGAAACGGACGGTCGACCAGTCCTTCGCGTATGCGCCGCCGGCCGATACGGCGAGCAGGGCAACCGTTACAGCCGCAAGAATTTTTTTCACTCGGTGACTCCTCGTTTTGTTCGATGGGTGCGCGGTCGTGCCGCGCCGTAAGCCTTCGGCCCGGCGCGGCTTCGCGTCGGACTGTCCGTTTCGCCCGCCCGATGGGGCGCACGACGTGCGCAGATTATCAAGACAAAATACCGGTGGTGCGCCTAGGACATGCCCTTAGGGGTTGTTGGCGCGGATAACGGGCCTGCGCGACCGTATCAGTGAGAGGAACGAATCAGCCCAGCGTTTCGTTGACGGCGCGCCGCAGGCACGTGACGAACCGGGTGACGGCCGGCGTCGGCAGCAGGTCGCGCCGCGCGATGATCGACAGGTCGAAGCGCGGCAGGCGTTCGTCGAGCTCGGCCGTGCGGATGCCGAGCGGCGCGACCATCGCCGCCAGCGGGCGCGTGAAGCAGCCGATCACGTCCGAGCGCGCGACGAGCCCGAGCGTCACCGCGAACGACATCGGCGAGTGCAGCAGGCGTTGCGGCGGCGGCAGACCGTGCGCGTCGAACATCGCGATCATCACGCTGTGCGGGAACTCGTCGGGGCCGACCGTGACGATCCATTCCGCGTCGACCAGGTCGGCGAGCCGGCTCGCGCCGGCGAGCGGATGGCCTTCGCGCATCGCGACGACGAACTCGGTCGAGAACAGCGGCCATTGCGTGAAATCGCGGTCCAGCGCGGGGACATGGTGCATCGCAGCGATGTCGAGCGTGCCGTTGCGCAGCTGCGCGAGCGCTTCCGGCACCGTCACTTCCTCGAGATGCAGGTTCACGCGCGGCATCGCATGCCGGAACGCCGTGACCGCGTGCGGCAGCGCGGTCAGCGCGATCGACGGCATCGTGCCGACCGCGACGCGCCCGGACATTTCCCCCTTCACCTGCTCGACCGCCTCGACGGTGCGGCGCATGTCGCCGAGCAGCTGCTCGGCGCGCGGCAGCAGCGCATGGCCGCACGCGGTCAGTTCGACGCCGCGCACGGTGCGGACCAGCAGTTCCGCGTTGAGCGCCGTTTCCAGCTCGCGGATCGTGTGCGTGATCGCAGGCTGCGTGACGCCGAGCTCGCGCGCGGCGGCGCGCAGGCTGCGGTGGTGCGCGGCGCAGACAAAGGCCTGCAACTGCGCGATGTTCAGGGGGCTGCGGATGCGGGTCATCGATCGGGTCCTGAAGTGCGGGAACGCCCGCGCGCGACTTCGAGCGGGATGTTCATTCTGCCTGCGACCGCCGAATTTCCATGACGCCCTACGCGCCCGACCGGGCCCGGAACGCCTGACGATACCGCTGCGGCGACGTGCCGACGATGCGGGCGAACCGCTCGCGGAACGCGGTGACCGAACCGAACCCGGCCTCCGTCGCGACATGCTCGATCGACAGTTCCGTGACCTCCAGCAACTGCTGCGCATGCCTGACGCGCGCGGTCTGCAGCCATTGCCGCGGCGATGTGCCCGTCTGCTCCTGAAAGCGCCGCGTCAGCGTGCGCACGCTCATCGACGCCTTGCGGGCCATCGCGTCGAGCGTGAGCGGCTCGCGCAGGTTCGCGTGCAGCCAGTCCAGCAGGTTTTGCAGCCCGTCGCCGCCGGCCGGCCATTCCGGGGCGATGAATTGCGCCTGCCCGCCTTCGCGGACGCGCGGCGCCACCGCGTAGCGTGCGGCGTCGACGGCGACCGCGGCGCCGTAGTCGGCCTGGATCATGTGCAGGCAGAGATCGAGGCCCGCCGCCGCGCCGGCCGACGTCAGCACCTGCCCGTTGTCGACGAACAGCACGTTCGGGTCGACCGTCACGCCCGGATAGCGGCGCGCGAGTTCGCCGGCCGCCAGCCAGTGCGTCGTCGCGCGCAAGCCGTCGAGCAGCCCCGCTTCCGCCAGCACGAACGCGCCGCTGCAGATCGACGCGATCCGGCAACCGCGTGCGGCCGCCGCGCGCAACGCCGCGATCACGCGGCGCGAGGTGGGCGCGAGCGGCACGGACGTGCCGGGGACGATGATCGTATCGGCATCGGCAAGCCCGTCGAGACGAAACGCGGGCCGCAGTTCGAACAGGTCGCCGGCGACGCGCGGATGCTCGCTGCACACGCGCACGCGGTAGGCGTCGTCGACGTTGGGCGAACGCACGCGTGCGAACGTGTCGCACGCGACGCCCAGATCGAACGGGACGACGTCGGGCAGCGCAAGAACGGCGACGGTGTGCATGACGATGAGGTGAGAGGGGGCGTGGCCAGAATCCGTTGGAATGTGGCATTTTAGCCAATGGATCGCGCCTGCTCCACACGCGATAATCGCCTCCGGCAAACATGGAGGCCTGCACATGAAACAAGACGACCGCAATGCGTTGCGGAACCTGCAATACCTGTCGTTGCTGGAAGCGACCACGCTCGTCGCGCTGGTTTGCGTCGCCGTGCCGCTCAAGCATCTGGCCGGCTATCCCGCCGCGGTGTCGATCATGGGGCCGATTCACGGCATCGCGTTCGCGATGTACGTGTGGGCGGTCGTCGGCACCGCGTCGAGCGGGCTGTGGAGCAAAGGCGAGGTCGCGCGGCTCGTGCTGTCGGCCGTCGTGCCGTTCGCGGGGCTGGCGAGCGCCGGATGGATCGCGCGCAGGCGGGCTGCGCAATGAGCTACCTGTTGCTCAAGGCCGTTCACGTTCTGGCCATCGTCACGTTCGTCGGCGGGCTGCTGATGTTGTCCGTCGGTGTCCGGATCGCCAATTTGGCAGTGCATCGCGCGGTGCGGCGCTGGGATCGCGCGGTGACGGCGCCGGCGCTCGCGATCGTGTGGATCACCGGAATCGCGATCGCGTTGCAAGGACACTGGTTCGGCGATGGATGGCTGTCGGCGAAGCTCGTGGTCGTCACCGCGCTGTCGGCCTTGCACGGCATCCTGGGCGGCACGCTGCGGCGCATGGCGCGCGACGACCTCGTCGTCGCGCCGGCGCAATGGCTCGGGCAGGCCGGGGGCGCCGTCATTGTCGCGACGGGAATCGTCGTCGGGCTGGTCGTGGTCAAGCCGTTCTGAGGTGCGCGGCCGCTCCCGTCACGCTAGGCGAGCGCCGTCTCGACGGCCGCCAGCGTGCGGCGGCGGATCCAGCCGCTCGCCAGCCGGATCGCCATCCAGTAAGGCGTGAACAGGAGTCGCGTGCGCATCGTCGGGCAATGCACGAAGGTTTCGGTGCGCAGCGCGTGTGCGCCGCGACCGCACTCGACCACCTGGAAACGCAGCACGAGCTTCGCATCGCGCGGGGCGGCGTGGCGCATGAAGCTGTCGGCGTCGTCGATGGTCCGTATGTCGGGATCCGGGCGCCAGAACCGTCCGACGAGGCCGAGCGTCAGTGACCGATCGTCCCGCTGCAACAGTGTGAACGTGTCGAAGCCGAAGCGCTCGCGGCGCGCCGCTTCGTTGCGCAGCGCACCGATGACGGTCGACGGGAATTCGCGCACGGTCAGCAGCGCGTCGACGATCGGGTCGGCGCGCATGTCCAGCGACGCGACGGCGTCGATGATGCGGCGCGCGTCCGCGTCGATCGGCCGCGATTGATGGATTTCATGGAAGCCGAACGACGGAATGAACGGCGGCTTGCGGTCGGACGTCCGGCTCGCCGATTCGGAAATGATCCCCAGCGCGTTCATCGCGGCTCCGTGGCGTAAAGCCCGATCGTAGCATCGGCCCCGGGATGCCGTACTTTTGCGTTGCCGCGGCATGAACCCGACGACGAAGCGCTACGAGAGCGCCCGCAACTGGTCGCGTAGCCGATCCATCTCGTCCGGTGAAAACGGCTTCTCGATTTCGGCGTGCGTCTGTTGCCACAGGGGAAACGCCTTGGCCAGCAGGCGATGGCCGGCCGGCGTCAGGCTGAGCAAGCGGCTGCGCTTGTCGTCGGGGTCCGGCTCGATGGCGACGAGGTTGCGGCGCTCGAGCGGCTTGAGCGCGGCCGTCAGCGTGGTGCGATCCATCGCCAGCAGCGACGCCACGTCCTTCATCGCGGGCGGATGAGGGCGATTGAGCGACATCAGCAGCGAAAACTGCCCGTTCGTGAGATCGAGCGGGCGCAGTGCGTCGTCGAAGATGCGCGCGAGGTTTCGCGCCGCCCGCTGCATGTGCAGGCACAGGCAGCAGTCGCGCACCATCAGGGTCGTTTCGAAGGGGAGCTTGGCTGTGCGGGACATGTTGCAATTGTGTTGATATCAACCTATTGTGTCAAGGGCCGGGAGCGACATCCCGTTGCTCCTTTGATCTGACGGAGGCGTCATGAGCGATCAACAGTTGTTTCTCGTGGTTTTCCTCGCAGGCAAGGACAGCCCGCGCATGAAGGCGTGGCAGTCGATGACGGAACAGGAGCGGCATGCCAGGGAGCGGGAGGGCATCGCGGCCTGGAAGGCGTGGGTTGAAAAGCATCAGACGTCGATCGTCGAGCTCGGCGGGCCGCTCGGCAAGACCAAGACGATCGGCGAACGCGGCATCGCCGATACGGCCAATGCGCTGACGGCGTTTACGGTCGTGCGCGCTGCTTCGCACGAAGACGCGGCCAGGATGTTCGAAAGCCACCCGCATTTCACGATCTTCCCGGGCGAGACGATCGACGTGATGCCGGTCCTGCCGATTCCCGCCGCGTGAACGTCGCCGGCGGGCGCTTTTCCCGACACTTCGGAGATTCGCCATGAAACTCTACGGATTCGCCGGAACCCGTTCGCAACGCGCGCTATGGGGGCTCAAGGCGCTCGATGCGGATTTCGAATTCATCTCGGTCAACCTGCTCGAAGGCGAGCACAGGCGGCCCGAGTTCCTTCGCCTCAATCCCGCGGGCAAGGTTCCCGTGCTGGTGGACGGCGACCTCGTGATTCCCGAATCGGCGGCAATCGTGCTGTACCTCGCGGACAAGTATCCGCAGAAGGCGTTGCTGCCTGTCGATCTTGCCGCGCGGGCGCAGGCCTATCGCTGGGTCATGTTCGCGGTCACCGAGCTCGAGCAGCCGCTGTGGAGAATCACCCGGCATACGATGCTCTATCCGCCTGACAAGCGCCTGCCGGCCGATATCGCGCTGGCGCGCGAGGATTTCCAGAACATGGCGGCGATCCTCGACAGGCATCTCGAAGGGCGTGCGTTCATTGTCGGCGACACGCTGACGGTTGCCGACTGCGTGACCGCCTATCTGATCGACTGGGCCAATGAGTTCCACCTGATCGACGCATTTCCGCAATTGCAGGCGTATCTCGAACGCCTGTATGCGCGGCCCAACGCGCCGCAGCGCATCGCCGACGCGCGCAGGGCGGCGTGACGACGCAGGTCGGCGAAGCGATGCGGTAGCGCGTCCGGCCGACGGGGAGGGGGCGATCGTGCAACGATCGCGTCCCTCGTCGGCGCTTGTCCCCTTGCGGGATAACCCTGATAAAAAAACCTTATCGCGGTGAAAAATTCCGCATCTTATTGAACGGGATTTGGCTCGATATAGTGGCTCGCCTTCATCGCCCCATCGACGCGGGCGCTATACGAGACACAGGAACCCGAGCCGGAGCCCGTTCATGACCGACCCCCGCTTCACCGAAATCGACGATCTGCAGCCCGCCGCCGACAGCCTGCGCGAGATCCGCCATCACCTCCACCGCCATCCCGAGCTCGCGTATGAGGAAGTCGAAACCGCCGGGCTCGTCGCCGACAGGCTCGAACAATGGGGCTGGCAGGTCACGCGCGGCGTCGGCAGGACCGGCGTGGTCGGCACGCTGCGGGCCGGCGACGGCGCGCGCAGCATCGGCATCCGCGCGGACATGGACGCGCTGCCGATCGTCGAGGCGACGGGCCTGCCGTATGCGAGCGCGACGCACGGCAAGATGCACGCGTGCGGGCACGACGGCCACACGACGATGCTGCTCGGCGCCGCGCAGCATCTCGCGAAGACCCGCAACTTCTCCGGCACCGTGCACCTGTATTTCCAGCCGGCCGAGGAGCACGGCGTCGACAGCGGCGCGAAGAAGATGATCGACGACGGCCTGTTCGAGCGCTTCCCGTGCGACGCGGTGTTCGGCATACACAACCATCCGGGCGCGGCGCCCGGCGTGTTTCTGACGCGGCGCGGCCCGTTCATGTCGGCGGGCGACAAGGCGATCATCTCGATCGACGGCGTCGGCGGGCACGCGGCGCGGCCGCACCTGACGGTCGATCCGGTCGTCGTCGCCGCGAGCATCGTGATGGCGCTGCAGACGATCGTCGCGCGCAACGTCGATCCCGCGCAGCCCGCCGTGGTCACGGTCGGCTCGATGCACGCGGGCACCGCGAACAACGTGATTCCGCACGGCGCGCGGCTCGAGCTGAGCGTGCGCTCGTTCAGCCCCGACGTGCGCGCGCTGCTCAAGCGCCGCATCGTCGAGCTCGCCGAGTCGCAGGCCGCGAGCTACGGCGCGAGCGCGCAAGTCGAGTACATCGAAGGCTATCCGGTCGTCGTCAATTCGGATGCCGAAACCGATTTCGCCGCGCAGGTCGCGCGCGAGCTGGTCGGCGACGCGAACGTCGTCGAGCAGGCCGACCTGCTGATGGGCAGCGAGGATTTCGCGTTCATGCTGCAGCGGCGCCCCGGTTCGTTCGTGCGCCTCGGCAACGGCGCGGGCGAGGACGGCTGCATGGTGCACAACCCGAAATACGACTTCAACGATCGCAACCTGCCGATCGGCGCGGCATTCTGGGCGCGGCTCGTGGAGCGTTACCTGGGCCGCTGACACCGGCAGCACGCGGCCGGCGGTTCCGGCCGATTCGATCGGAGACCTGAACGATGCGGAAAGATCATCTTGCATTGCCTGCCGCCGCGACTGCCGCCATCGCGGCCGACGCCCGGCCCGACTCCCCGCCGGTCACCCGGCGCGGCGCGATCGCGGCGGCCGTGATCGGCAACTGGCTGGAATTCTTCGATTTCACCGTGTACGGGTTCTTCGCGGTGCTGATCGGCAAGCTGTATTTCCCGTCGGGCGATCCGACGACGTCGCTGCTGCTGTCGGTCGCGACGTTCGCGGCGGGCTTCTTCACGCGGCCGCTCGGCAGCATCATGCTCGGCGTCTACGCGGACCGCAACGGCCGCAAGGCCGCGCTGAACCTGACGATCATGCTGTTGACGTCCTCGCCCGTCTAAAGGCAGGCGATTCCCACACCTGGCGATGCACGTCCGCATCGGAGCATGTTCAACGCAGCGTTGGTATCACGATCATGCACGACACCACAGCCATCGCAGGTCCACTCTCTTATTCTCAGTCCCGCGATACCTTTCGGCCGCGTCGTGCTGTCTTTCGATCCGCACGCCGAACAGGACTGGGTCGAACCGCTTTCGTCCACTTCCTCGAACGTGGCTCCGTGCGCCATCGCCTTGTAACGGAGCTTGTCCCGGAAGGACGACCAGGATGCGTCGTAGACGCTTTTCGCCATCCTGGTTCTGGCGAGTTTCACGGCCGACACGTTGCCGACCGCGATGTAATCGAAGCGTCGCACCAGATCGAGCGCGAGCTTGTGCTGGAAGTCGGCGCGGGCATTGGCCACCTTGGCGTGCAGTTTCGCGATATGCCGCTTGTGCTTGCGTGCCCGTTGCGCTTTCGCCAGCTTCTCGGCCGCGCATCGGCCGAACCGGTCATTGGGCAGCTTCTCGCCGGTCGAAAGTGTGGCGAAGTCTTTCAGGCCGAGATCGATGCCGACACCGGAGCGGATCGGGCGCGCCGGAACCTCGGGCTTCTCGATCACGATGTTGAGGAACCAGTTACCGCGCGCATCCTGCGCGAAGTTGGTGCCGTCCTTGATCTTGCCTTCGGGAAGCGGGCGACTATTGAACACCCGGAAGGTGTGGCCGGCGAAGCGAAACGCGTCGCCCTCGCGTTTCAGGTCACGGCCCTTCAACGGCACCCAGCCGAGCGACTTCCTGCCGCGATAGCGCAAGTACGGGCGGCGGTGCTGGCTGCGCGATTTCGCGTACTGCTCGCACGTTGCGTTGACAGTGCCGGAGTGGATGCCGAGTTCCTTGCTGCTGCCAGTCGTCAGCACATTCAGGTCGAAACCCGTCGGCCACTTCTTGCTCCACTTGAGTGCGTGCTTCTGCGTGTCATTGCAAAAGTTCCACACGTAGTTCACCGCTCGGCTCTGCTTGTTAAGGAGTCCGTTGAGCGACTTCACCCGGTAGCGGTAGACAAGGATCATGCCGGCCATCCTAACCGGTGGAAGAAGCGGCCTGTCAAGCGCACTCCTTTCCTCCCCGCCATCAACGACGGGTTTCTCGGATCTACTGATGAACCGCCATCCGTCGCTGTCGGTCATCATGCCGCTGACCGCGCTGATGCTGCTGTTCTATTCGATGGGTTCCGCATCGGAGTTCGCACTGATGTGCGAATCCTTTCCGCGCCGCGTGCGCGCAACCGGGATCTCGATCGCGTATGCGCTCAGGGTGACGATCTTCGGCGGCACGTCGCAGCTCGTCGCGACGTGGCTCGTGCAGTCGACCGGCAGCAAGCTCGCGCCGGCGGGCTACGTCGCGGTGTGCGTGCTGGTGTCGCTGGCGGCGGTGGCGATGCTGCGGGAGACGGCGGGGGAGCGGGGCGACTGACGGCGCAACGGCGCGTCCGATTTGCCGCTTGCCGGCCCGTCATCCCCGCCGCGCAACCAGTTCCGACACCGTCTGCGCAGCCTGCTGCAGCGGCCCTAGAAACTCCTTCACCATCTGCTTGGCGTTGTGCCGCTGCGCGTTGCCGCTCACGTTCATCGCCGCGATGATCTGTCCGCGCCGGTTGCGGATCGGCGCCGAGATCGACAGCAGCCCCACTTCCAGCTCCTGGTCGACGATCGCCCAGCCCTGCTGGCGCGCGAGCGCGATCGAGGCCTTCAGTTCGCCGAGGTCCGTGATCGTGCGCGGCGTGTGCGCGCGAATGCCGCTTTGCGCGAGCGTGGCGTCGAGTGTCGCGTCGTCGAGCGCGGACAGCAGCACGCGGCCCATCGACGTGCAGTACGCGGGCAGCCGGCTGCCGATCGACAGGTTGATCGTCATGATCTTGTGCGTCGGCACGCGCAGCACGTAGACGATCTCGGTGCGGTCGAGCACGGCCGCCGAGCAGCTTTCGTGGATCTGCGCGGACAGCTGCTCCATCACCGGTTCCGCGAGATTCCAGAACGGCATCGACGTCAGGTACGCGAAGCCGAGCTCGAGAATCTTCGGCGTGAGCCGGAACAGCCGGCCGTCCGCCTCGACGTAGCCGAGCGTCTGCAGCGTGAGCAGGATCCGGCGCGCGCCGGCGCGCGTCAGGCCGGTCGCCGAGGCGACCTCGGTGAGGGTCTGTTCGGGACGATCCGCGTCGAACGCGCGGATCACCGCGAGCCCGCGCGCGAACGACTGGACGTAGGAGTCGCCGGGTTTTGCCTGGATGTCTTCGGTAGTCATGACCTGTCGGAATATCGTGCAGCCGAGAAGATAGCGCATGGGGCCTGACACGCCAACCGCGCGGCCGCCGCCGGCGCTTGACAGGCCATCCCCGCACTCCCTATGATGCATCGAACGTTCGATACACGATCTAATGTTCGTATAAAGAACATTTAAGCGCATCCCGGCGGGCAATGCAATGGGGGCGCCCATTTCATTTCCTCCCGGAGACACTGATGACCGAAGCTTTCCTGTGTGATGCGATCCGCACGCCGATCGGGCGTTACGGCGGCGCGCTGTCCGGCGTGCGCGCCGACGATCTGGGGGCGGTGCCGCTCAAGGCGCTCGTGGAACGCAACCGAGACGTCGACTGGTCGGCGATCGACGACGTGATCTACGGCTGCGCGAACCAGGCGGGCGAGGACAACCGCAACGTCGCCCGCATGTCGCTGCTGCTCGCGGGCCTGCCGCAGGTCGTGCCGGGCTCGACGATCAACCGCCTGTGCGGCTCCGGGATGGACGCGGTCGGCTCCGCCGCGCGCGCGATCAAGTCCGGCGAGGCCGGGTTGATGATCGCGGGCGGCGTCGAGAGCATGACCCGCGCGCCGTTCGTGATGGGCAAGTCCGCAAGCGCGTTTGCGCGCCAGGCCGACATCTTCGACACGACGATCGGCTGGCGCTTCGTCAATCCGCTGATGAAACAGCTGCACGGCGTCGATTCGATGCCGGAGACGGCCGAAAACGTCGCGACCGACTACGGCATCAGCCGCGCCGACCAGGACCTGTTCGCGCTGCGCAGCCAGCAAAAGGCCGCACGCGCGCAGCAGGACGGCACGCTGGCGGAGGAGATCGTCGCGGTGACGATCCCGCAGAAGAAGGGCGACCCGCTCGTCGTGTCGCGCGACGAGCACCCGCGCGAGACGTCGCTGGAGACGCTGGCGAAGCTCAAGGGCGTCGTGCGCCCGGACGGCACGGTCACGGCCGGCAACGCGTCGGGCGTCAACGACGGCGCCGCGGCGCTGCTGCTCGCCAACGAGGAAAGTGCGAAGCGCTTCGGCCTGACGCCGCGCGCCCGCGTGCTCGGCATCGCGACGGCGGGCGTCGCGCCGCGCGTGATGGGCATCGGCCCGGCGCCGGCCACGCAGAAGCTGCTCGCGCGGCTCGGCATGACGATCGACCAGTTCGACGTGATCGAGCTGAACGAGGCGTTCGCGTCGCAGGGGCTCGCGGTGTTGCGCATGCTGGGCGTCGCGGATGACGACCCGCGCGTGAACCCGAACGGCGGCGCGATCGCGCTCGGCCATCCGCTCGGCGCGTCCGGCGCGCGTCTCGTGACCACCGCGATGTACCAGCTGCATCGCACGAAGGGCCGCTATGCGCTGTGTACGATGTGCATCGGCGTCGGCCAGGGCATCGCGCTCGCGATCGAACGCGTCTGACGCGACGCACTGCGGTGAAGCGGCCGGACATGGGCCGCTTCACTGTTTGACCCGACACCGTCAGGCTCACCGCGCGGCGGCATCTTCCCTCCCTCCTTTCGTTCCGGCGTCGCCTACACGGCGGATAACTGCTGAATTCGGCACACGCAAGAGTTTGCCGGCGTGTTAATCCGGAAATTGCAGTTTCTTGCCTGATAGGCAAATTTCACGCGGGAAAATATCCGCGTTTCCGCCTCGATTCGTTTTCCGTTTTAAAACTCGAAATAATCGCATTGCTATTCATTTCATTTCGGCTATTCGTCGCAAGACCGATAGTGGCGGCGGGAATAATCGCGCGATAACCCGGAGAGGCTTGTTCGGCGCCGAATTTGTTTTGCCGCAAACGATAGGGTTGACATAAATCAATGCGCGCCATTTCTTGACATATTTTTTACACACAAGGGGTAAGGTTTTAGAAAAGTTTGCCGAAAGAGCAGAGGCATGATCATTCGCGAATGGTGAAGCCGGACGCGAATGGTCCCGAGTCGTCAATCCTGAAGCGGGCGCAAGACCCGCCAATCGGAGCTCTGCTTGATGCGCAACAACCAGCCCGTTACCCAACAAGAATTCGAATTCCCCGACGATGCGACGCTGATGTCGACCACTGACGCCGACAGCATCATCACCTATGCGAATGCGACATTCGTCCACATCAGCGGCTATTCACGCGAGGAGATAGAAGGCCAGCCGCACAACCTCGTCCGCCACCCGGACATGCCCAAGGAAGCGTTCGCCGACATGTGGGCGACGCTCAAGGGCGGCGAGCCGTGGACCGCGCTCGTGAAGAACCGCCGCAAGAACGGCGACCATTACTGGGTGCGCGCGAACGCGGTGCCGGTGAAGCGCAACGGCCGCACGGAAGGCTACCTGTCGGTGCGCACGAAGGCGCCGCGCGACCAGATCGCGGGCGCCGAGGCGCTGTACCGCGCGTTTCGCGAAGGCCGCGCCGGCAAGCGGCGTTTCCACAAGGGGCTGGTCGTACGCACCGGCCTGTTCGGCTTCACGTCGCTGTTCCGGACGATGTCGGTGCGCTGGCGTCTCCATTCGGTGCTGCTCGCGTTTGCGCCGGTGGTCGTCGGGGCGGGCTGGGCGTGCGGTCTCGACGGCGGCCCGCTCGCGGCGTTCGCCGCGGTAACGGCCGGCGCCGCCGTGGCGGCCGGCCTGTGGCTCGATGCGCAGATCGCGCGCCCGCTGAAGCAGTTGCGCGAACAGGCGCTGAACGTCGCGTCCGGCGATCGCCGCGGCGGCGCCGGCATGGATCGCGTCGACGAGATCGGCATGACGCTGCGCACGATCAACCAGCTCGGGCTGATGTTCCGCTGGCTGGTCGACGACGTCAGCGAGCAGGTGCTCAACGTGCAGCGCGCGAGCAACGAGATCGCGCAGGGCAACAACGACCTGAGCGCGCGCACCGAGCAGGCCGCGTCGAGCGTGCAGGAGACGGCGGCGTCGATGGCGGAGATGACGGCGACCGTCGACAGCAACGCGCAGACCGCGCTGCAGGCGAACCAGTTGTCCGTCTCGGCCAGCGAGGCGGCGGAACGCGGCGGGCATGCGATGTCGGAGATCGTCGATACGATGAACGACATCACGGACAGCTCGCGCCGGATCTCGGACATCATCGGCGTGATCGACGGGATCGCGTTCCAGACCAACATCCTCGCGCTGAACGCGGCGGTCGAGGCGGCGCGCGCGGGCGATCAGGGGCGCGGTTTCGCGGTGGTCGCGGGCGAGGTGCGGGCGCTCGCGCAGCGCAGCGCGAATGCGGCGAAGGAGATCAAGACGCTGATCGAGAACAGCGTGGGGCGCATTTCATCGGGCGCGCAGCTGGTCGACGGCGCGGGGCGGACCATGGAAGACATCGTCGCGCAGGTGAAGCGGGTGTCGGACCTGATCGCGGAGATCAGCGCGTCGACCGCCGAGCAGAGCTCGGGTGTCACGCAGGTCGATCAGGCGGTCGTGCATCTCGACAGCATCACGCAGCAGAACGCGGCGCTCGTCGAGCAGAGCACGGCGGCGTCGGAGAGCCTGAAGCAGCAGGCGACGCGGCTCGTCGACGCGGTGAACGCGTTCAGGTGACGCGGGCGCGGCGCCAAGGTGCCGGCCCGCGTCGGGCCGCCCGGTTCCGGCCGGGCGGCTTAGGGCCTGTTCCCGCTAATAACGGGCTTGCGAACGTGCCGTTCCGCCCGCAGTGCAAGGAAAGAGGAGGCGCAATAGCCGTAGCTATTGCAACGACGAACGACGCCGCAATGCGGGCGGAACGGCACGTTCCCCTGATTGAAAAAACCTTCGTGGGGCTGGCCGCCAGAAGGGCCGATCGCGGCGTCATGTTCCTTGCGAATACGTTGAGTATTCGCTTCGTCGCATTCCTTGCGCTCGGCCCTTCTGGCGGCCAGCGCAAGCCCGTTATTAGCGGGAACAGGCCCTAACCGTCAGACAGCCAGGCAGAGATACTTGATCACGACGTAGTCGTCGATGCCGTAGTGCGAGCCTTCGCGGCCGAGGCCGGACTGCTTCACGCCGCCGAACGGCGCGACCTCGTTCGAGATCAGGCCGGTGTTGACGCCGACCATCCCGTACTCGAGCGCCTCGGCGACCTTCCACACGCGGCCGATGTCGCGGCTGTAGAAGTACGCGGCGAGGCCGAACTCGGTGTCGTTCGCGAGGCGGATCACCTCGTCGTCGCTGCCGAACTTGAACAGCGGCGCGAGCGGCCCGAACGTCTCTTCCTTCGCGACCTTCATCGCCGGCGTGACGCCCGTCAGCACGGTCGGCTCGAAGAAGCCGTGGCCGAGCGCGTGGCGCTTGCCGCCCGTGACGACGGTCGCGCCCTTCGCGAGCGCGTCCTCGATGTGCGCCTCGACCTTCAGCACGGCCGCTTCGTTGATCAGCGGGCCCTGCGTGACGCCCGGCTCGGTGCCGCGCCCGACCTTCAGCTGGCCGACCGCCGCCGCGAGCTTCTGCGCGAACTGGTCGTACACGGCTTCATGCACGTAGAAGCGGTTCGTGCACACGCAGGTCTGGCCGCTGTTGCGGTACTTCGACGCGATCGCGCCCTGCACCGCGGCGTCGAGGTCCGCGTCGTCGAACACGATGAACGGCGCGTTGCCGCCGAGCTCCAGCGACACCTTCTTGACCGTCGGCGCGCACTGCGCCATCAGCAGGCGGCCGACCGGCGTCGAGCCGGTGAACGACAGCTTGCGCACGACCGGGTTCGACGTCAGCTCGCCGCCGATCGCCTTCGGGTCGCCCGTTACGACGCTGAACACGCCGGCCGGCACGCCCGCGCGCTCGGCCAGCACGGCCATCGCGAGCGCGGAGAACGGCGTCGCCTCGGCCGGCTTCACGACGATCGGGCAGCCTGCTGCGAGCGCCGGGCCGACCTTGCGGGTGATCATCGCCGCCGGGAAGTTCCACGGCGTGATCGCCGCGCACACGCCGACCGGTTCCTTCGTCACGACGATGCGCTTGTCGCTCGCCGGCGTCGGGATCGTGTCGCCGTACACGCGCTTGCCTTCTTCCGCGAACCATTCGAGGAACGACGCGGCATAGCCGATCTCGCCCTTCGCCTCGGCCAGCGACTTGCCTTGCTCGGTGGTCAGGATCAGCGCCAGGTCGTCGGCGTTTTCCATCATCAGGTCATGCCACTTGCGCAGGATCGCCGCGCGTTCCTTCGCGGTCTTCTTGCGCCACGCGGGCCACGCGGCGTTGGCGGCGTCGATCGCCTGGCGCGTCTCGGCCGCGCCCAGCACCGGCACGACGCCGACGAGGCCGCCCGTCGCCGGGTTGCGGACCTCGAACGTCTCGCCGTTCGCCGCGCCTTGCCATGCGCCGTTGACGTAAGCCTGCTGGCGGAACAGCGACGGGTCCTTCAGGGACAGGGATTCCTGGACAGTGCTCATATGAATAGTCTGCTTTGAAGATGAAACGGCCGCCGCCGTCCTGACGACGGCGGCGGCGCGATCGGTTGACTGGACTGGACCTCAGGCCGGCACGCCGACCGTTTCCTTCAGCACTTCCTCGAGGATCACGAGCGCTTCGTCGAACACGGCCTGGGTGATCGTCAGCGGGAACAGGAAGCGCACGACGTTCGAGTACACGCCGCAGACGAGCAGCAGCAGGCCGCGCTCGAGCGCGCGCGCCTGCACGCGCTTCGTGAATTCGGCGTCCGGCTCGCCCGTGCCCGGCTTCATGAACTCGACCGCGATCATCGCGCCCGGGCCGCGCACGTCGGCGATCTGCGGCACGTCGGCCTGCAGCGCGTTCAGCTTCGCCTTCAGCACGTCGCCGAGCTGCGTCGCGCGCTCGCACAGCTTCTCTTCGTCGATGATCTCGAGCACCGCGTGCGCCGACGCGACCGCCAGCGGGTTGCCCGCGTAGGTGCCGCCGAGGCCGCCGGGGGCGGCCGCGTCCATCACGTCCGCGCGGCCGACGACGCCCGACAGCGGCATGCCGCCCGCGAGGCTCTTCGCCATCGTGATCAGGTCGGCCAGCACGTCGTAGTGCTGCATCGCGAACAGCTTGCCGGTGCGCGCGAAGCCCGTTTGCACTTCATCGGCGATCAGCAGGATGCCGTGCTCGTTGCAGATCTTGCGCAGCGCGCGCACGAACTCGGCCGGCGCCGGGTTGAAGCCGCCTTCGCCCTGGACCGGCTCGAAGATGATCGCGGCGACGCGCTTCGGGTCGATGTCGGCCTTGAACAGCATCTCGATCGCCTTGATCGAGTCGGCGGTCGTCACGCCGTGCAGCGCGTTCGGGTACGGCGCGTGGAACACGTCGCCCGGGAACGGGCCGAAGTTCAGCTTGTACGGCGCGACCTTGCCGGTCAGCGCCATGCCCATCATCGTGCGGCCGTGGAAGCCGCCCGAGAACGCGATGACGCCCGGACGGCCGGTCGCCGCGCGCGCGATCTTGATCGCGTTCTCGACGGCTTCGGCGCCGGTCGTGAAGAACGCGGTCTTCTTCGTGAAATCGCCCGGCGCGCGCGCGTTGATCTTCTCGGCCAGCTCGACGTACGACGCATACGGGACGATCTGGTACGCGGTGTGCGTGAAGCTGTTCAGCTGGTCGGCGATCGCCTTGACGATCTTCGGATGGCGGTGGCCCGTGTTCAGCACCGCGATGCCGGCGGCGAAATCGATGAAACGGCGGCCTTCGACGTCCCACAGCTCCGCGTTCTCGGCGCGGGCCGCGTAGAAGTCGCACATCACGCCGACGCCGCGCGGGGTGGCGGCGTTCTTGCGGGCCTGCAGGTCGGCATTCTTCACGGTCATCTCCTTGATGTTTCGTATCCGGTGGGAAGGAAGTCGGGCGCGCTTCGGCAGCCCATGACGGCGACTATAATCAGATTTGGCTCTGACAATCAGAGCCATTTCAATAAATAGTTAGGAGCCAATCATGCGGGCAAGCGTGTTGTCGGACTGGCTGGCGCAGCGTCTCGTGCGCGGCGGCGCGCAGCCGATCTACCGGCAGCTGCACCGGCTGCTGCAGCAGGCGATCCTGTCGCGGGAGCTGCCGGCCGGCACGCGCGTGCCGTCGTCGCGGCTGCTCGCGGCCGAGCTCGGGATCGCGCGCAACACGGTGACCCAGGTGTACGAGCAGCTCGCGCTCGAAGGCTATGTGAGTTCGGCGACCGGCCGCGGCACGTTCGTCGCCGACAGCGCGCCGGATGAGCTCGTCGGCGTGCCGGCGGACGCCGCGGGCCCGAACCCGGCCCCGCGGGCCGCCGCGCGGCCGCTGTCCGCGCGCGGCGCGCGGCTCGTCGAAGGCGCGGGCGTGTCGAAGCGGCAGGGCGGCGCGTTCATGCCGGGCGTGCCCGATGTGTCGCGATTTCCGGCGCGCGTGTGGACGCGCCTGCACAACAAGTACTGGCGGCGCCTGCGCCCCGACCTGCTGACCTACGCGCCGGGCGGCGGGCTCGCGCTCCTGCGCGAGGCGCTCGCCGACTACCTGCGCACGTCGCGCTCGGTGCGCTGCGCGCCGGAGCAGATCGTGATCACGACCGGCATCCACCAGTCGATCGATCTCGCGGTGCGGCTCTTGACCGACCCGGGCGACGCGATCTGGACCGAGGACCCGTGCTACTGGGGCGTGCGCAGCGTGCTCAACGTGTCGGGACTGACGACGCGGCCGATCCCGGTCGACGACGAGGGAATCGCGCCGTCGCCCGCCGATCGTGCCGAGCCGCCGAAGCTGATGCTCGTCACGCCGTCGCACCAGTATCCGCTCGGGATGGTGATGAGCCTCGCGCGGCGCCGGATGCTGCTCGAATACGCGCGGCAGCACCGCTGCTGGATCATCGAGGACGACTACGACAGCGAGTTCCGCTACGGCAGCCGGCCGCTCGCGTCGCTGCAGGGGCTCGACACGGCGGGGCAGGTGATCTACGTCGGCAGTTTCGGCAAGACGCTGTTTCCGGGGCTGCGGGTCGGCTACCTCGTCGCGCCGGAGCCGCTCGCGGAAAGCTTCGCGACGGCGAGCGCGGAGCTGTACCGGGAAGGGCAGCTGCTGCAGCAGGCGGTGCTCGCGGAATTCATCGCCGAAGGGCATTTCGTGTCGCACATCCGCAAGATGCGCACGCTGTACGGGCAGCGCCGCGAGATGCTGCTCGACGCGGTCGCCCGCCGCTACGGCGACGCGCTGCCGGCGGCCGGCAGCGATGCCGGGCTGCACCTCGTCATGCGGCTGCCGGACGGCGTCGACGATCGCGCGGTCGCGCAGGCCGCGCTCGCGCGCAACATCGTCGTGCGGCCGTTGTCCGGGTATTACGCGGACAGCGCGCGCGCGGCGTCGGGGCTGCTGCTCGGTTACGCGTGCGTGCCGGAGGAGGAGATCGAGCCGGCGTTCGCGACGCTGGCGGAGGCGATCGACGAGCGGGCGTTCGGGCGGGCATTCGGGCGGGCAGGTGTCGTCGCCGCGTGATCGTCGTGTTGCCCGATTGAATCTCTCCCCGTCGCGGAGAGATTCCTCGTGCGTAACCGGCTCGTTCCGTCAGGTGGCCGCACGCGCGACGGCGGCGGGCGGCGCAGCCCGGGTCAATACCCGCTCCACACCGCCAGCGTCAGCACCACGCACGACAGCGCGAGCAGGATCGCGAACAGCGGCAGCACGAAGCGGATCCACGCGCCGAAATCGACGCGCGCGGTCGCGAGATACGCGAGCAGCATCCCCGAGGTCGGCGTGACGAGATTCGTCAGGCCGCCGCCGAGCACGAACGCGAGCACCGACGTCTGGCCGCTCACGCCGGAAAGCTGCGCGATCGGCCCGATGATCGGCATGCTCACCGCGGCCTTGCCGGAGACCGACGGAATGAACACGTCGAGCACCATCTGCACGGCCATCAGCCCGTTTGCGACCCACACCGGCGACTGGCCGTCCGCGAGCCGCGTGAAGAAGTGGATCAGCGTGTCGAGCACGAGGCTGTTCTGCAGCAGCAGCTCGACCGACGCGGCGAGCCCCATCAGCAGCGACGCGAGCATCATGTTCTTCATCCCGTCGACGAACGCATCGGACGCGCTGCGCGAATCGAGCCCGCCGATCGCCGCGGTGACGAGGCTGACGAACGCGTAGAACGCGGCCAGCTCGACGTTGCCCCACTTCAGTTCGCGCGTGCCGACGATCAGCATCGCGACGGCCGCGGCGAACACGGCGAGCGTCGCCTTGTGGCGCAGCGACAGTTTCGCGGGCGGCTGCGCGCCTGCCGTGGTCTGCCCGGCGCGATAACCGCTGTTCCGGACATAGCGCAGCAGGTACAGGATGCCGATCGTCAGGAACACGACGAACACGGCTGCGCGCAGCGCGACGCCGCTGAACAGCGGCACGCCGACGAGCGGCTGCGCGACCGCGAGCGCGAGCGGGTTCGTGACCGACGCGATGTAGCCGATCTTCGCGGCGAGCGCGACCAGCGCGACCGCGAACAGGTCGGACAGGCCGAGGCGGCGCGCGATCACCATCACCATCGGAATGATCACCAGGTACTCGGAGATGAAGCCGAGCAGCGTGCTGCCGAGCCCGATCAGGATCATCAGCAGCGGCGTCAGCAGGTACGCGTTGTTGCCGGTGAGCTGCAGCAGCCGGTCGATGCCCGCATCGACGACGCCCGTCCGGCGCATCACGCCGAACATCCCGCCGACGAACATCACCATCACGATCAGCGGCGCGTTCTTCAGGAGGCCCTGCGGCACCGCGACGAAGGCGGACACGAGGCTCGCGGGCGTCGCTTTGTCGGGGGTGCTCCTGCTGACGGCGGGCGCGACGAGCGTCGCGAGCGCGGTCGTCTTCGGCACGACGTGATAGGTGCCCGGCACGACGAGCCGGCCGTTGCGCTCGAAGCGGCCCGAGTCGACGCTCCACGTGAGCGCGATCGCGGCGGCGAGCACCCACAGCATCATCACGACCGGATGCAGCATCTTGCCGTGCGGACGCGGCGCGCTGCCGGCAGGCTCGGCGGCGGACCGCGTGTCGGCATCCGGCGCAGGCGCGGCCGGGCCGTCGACGGGGGATTGGGCAGCGCGCGCGCTGGACGGATTCGGAAGGGAAGCGGGCATCGGTTCCTCGCGGGTGACGGGGCCGTCAGGCCGGTTGCAGCGCGGCGCGCGCCGGGACGTAGCCGAGTTCGGCGGAAATCGCCTGGCTGCAGGCCTGCAGGCGTTCGAGATAGTCGGGGATGTCGGCATGGCTGATGCGCACCTCGGGACCTGCCACGCTGACCGTTGCGACGGTCGCGCCGCTCAGGTCGCGCACGGGCACCGCGATCGCGACCGCGCCGGGCGTCACTTCGCCGCTGCTGACCGCGTAGCCCTTGCGCGCGACCGCGTCGAGTTCGCCGGCGAGCTTCGGCGGATCGGCCGCCTGACCGAGCTTGCGCAACTGCGCGAAGAACTCGTCGCGCACCGCGTCGGGCGCGAACGCGAGCAGCACCTTGCCCGATGCGCCGAAGTGGATCGGCCGGCGGTTGCCTACCGCGCCGACCGTGCGGATCGCGTGCGTCGTCTCGCAGCGCGCGACGCACACCGTTTCGAGCCCTTCGCGCACGCGCAGCACGACCGTTTCGTTGATCGCCTGGTTGAGCGCGAGCATGTGCCGGTGCGCGGCGCGCACGATCGCGTTCTGCTGCGACGCGGCCACGCCGATCACGAACGCCTGCGGCCCGAGCGCATAGGTGGACGTGCGCGGGTCCTGCACGACGAAGCGGTGCAGCTCGAGCGTGCACAGCATCCGGTAGGTGCGCGACTTGTTGATGCCGAGCTGCGATGCAAGCTCGGTCACGCCGAGGTTCGGATGCTCGGCCACGTAGGTCAGCAGCTTGAGCGCGCTGTCAACGGCGTCGACGATGTAGGTCATCGGGTGTCTCCGGGTTGCGCGAGCCGCATGCGGACGTAGTGCGCGAGCGCGTCGAGGTACGCGTCGACCGCGCCCTTCAGCGCGTCGAAGCCCGCGTGCTTCTCGCACGTCGCTTCGTCCATGTAGCGCGCGCGGTTGAATTCGATCTGAATGCTGTGGCGCCGCCGCGCCGGATCGGCGAGCGCGGTCAGCAGGTCGCCGCCCTGGTACGGCTCGTTGATCTGCACGCGGTAGCCGGCATCGGCGAACCACTGCGCGGTCCACGCGGTGAACGCGGGATCGGCGCTCGTGCCACGCCGGTCGCTGACGACGACGTCCGGCCGCGCGGCGCCGGCATCGACGTTCATCGCGTTGCCGCGCGATTTCATCGAATGGCAATTGACGTGCCACAGCGCGCCGTGCGCGGCGTACAGCGGCTCGGCCACGTCGGCCAGCGCGCGGCGGTACGGCCGGTAGTACGCGTCGATGCGCCGGCGCACCGCGTCGAGCGGCAGCTTGCGGTCGTAGAGCGGCACGCCCGGCAGCGCGAAGCGCCGGATCAGCCCCATGCCGCGCAGCGTGTAGGCCTGCGGCGCGAGCGGCGCGGGCCACGGCTCGGCGAGCAGCTCGGCGTCGATATCGGTTTCCGCGCGGTTCGGGTCGATGTACGCGCGCGGGAACGTCGCGCCGATCAGCGTGGCGCCGCGCGCGCACGCGCCGGCCCACAGCTCGTCGACGTACGCGTCCCACGACGTGCGGATCGCGTCGTGCGGCGCGACGGGCGCGAAGTCCGGCGGATAGGCGAAACCGCTGTGCGGGGAGTCTACGACGATCGGCAGCGCGCCGGCCGACGGCCGCGCGACGAAGTACGCGGACGGTTCGCAGCCGTCGGCGGTGTTGCAATTAAACGTCACCATGGGGATCAGGATCTTTACCTAGTTGCTCGATTTGTTTTGATCGCTCGTTTTAATCATTAAAACAGCGTATCAATATTTCACAACGACCGAAAAAACCGGTCAAGCGCTTTTTGCAGCGTCACGGTTGAACCGCTGAATCCGGCGCTTTCCCTTGTCGGCATTGGGTTTGTTTCATTCATCGAAACGGCGGTGGAACAGGCCATGGCGCGAGCGTTCGCATGATTTTTGACGCAGATTGACGTCCATAACGTCCGAATTCAAAAATTAATAAGACGATGTTTTATTCAATAAAACACGTCTTGGGCGAATGAAATCGCTCCCCATATACAACCGACAAAGGGGTCAGAGATATGAAACGGACGGAAATGGCGGCGGCGCTGATGGGTGTCGCGATCGGCGCGGGCGCGTCGCAGGCTTGCGCGCAGTCGAGCGTGACGCTGTACGGGATCGTCGATTCGGGCATCACGTACACGAACAACCAGAAGGGCCACGCGACCTGGCAGGCGACGGGCGGCAACGAGCAGGGCACGCGCTGGGGGCTGCTCGGCAAGGAGGACCTGGGCGGCGGCACGAGTGCGGTGTTCCGGCTCGAAAACGGCTTCAACCTCGAGACCGGCGCCGCGAGCCAGGGCGGGCGCCTGTTCGGGCGGCGCGCGTACGTGGGCCTCGCGAACGACCGCTGGGGCACGCTGACGATGGGCCGCCAGTACAACGCGGCGCAGGAAGTGCTGGAGCCGCTGCAGATCGGCGCGACCACCGCGCTCACGCAGTACGCGCTGCATCCGTTCGATGCCGACGACCTGAACAACACGTTCCGCACCAACAATTCCGTGCAATACCGGACGCCCACATGGGGCGGGTTGAGCGCGGTCGGCATGTACGGCTTCTCGAACACGACGTCGTTCGCGCAGAACCGCGTGTGGAGCGTCGGCGCGAGCTACGAGCACGGCCCGCTGCAGCTCGGCGCGGCCTATGTGCGCGTCGACCACCCGGCGCTCGACACGACGGGCGCGGTCGCGTCCGACAACTACTACACGTTCATCAAGGGCGTGACGCGCCAGCAGATCTGGGGCGCGGGCGGTGCGTATGCGTGGGGCAACGCGACCTTCGGGCTGCTGTACACGAGCGCGCTGTTCAACCTGCAGACGGGCGGCGCGACGCGCTTCAACAACTTCGAAGGCAGCGTGCGCTACCGCGTGACGCCGGCGCTGCAGGTTGCGCTCGGCGAGACCTACACGCAGGTGATCGCGTCACGGAGCGCGACGCCGAGCGCGCACTACCTGCAGACGAGCACCGGCGTGCAGTACTTCCTGTCGAAGCGCACCGACGTCTACCTGAACGCGTTCTGGCAGCGCGCGTCGTCGAACGCGGTGGCGGCGATCGAGGGGATTTCGAACCCGTCGAGCACGCGCACGCAGATCGTCGCGGTGACGGGGATCCGCCACCGGTTCTGACCCGGCGCCGGCGCGCTCGCGTGCGATCACAGCCGGATCAGCGCCGCGCCCGCGACGACCAGCGCGCACGCGACGAGGCGCTGCGCGCCCGGTCGCTCGCGCATCGCGAACCAGCCGATCGCGACCGCGAAGATCGAGCTCGTCTCGCGCAGCGCCGACACGGTCGCGACCGGCAGGTGGCGGTACGCGAGCACGACGATCCCGTATGCGACCAGCGAGATCGTGCCGGCCACGACGCCCTGCCGCAGCGCGTCGCGCGACCCGAGCACGCTGCGCGGGCCGCCGCGCACCGCGCACACCAGCAGGATCTGCGGCACGCTCCACAGCAGGTACACCCATGCGATGTAGCCGAGCGCGCTGCCCGCGACGCGCGCGCCGATGCCGTCGCAGATCGAATACGCGGCGATGAACACGCCGGTCAGCAGCGCATACGGCACGCTTTCGCCGGAGAACTTCAGCCCGCGCCGCAGCGCGAGCGACATGATGCCGAGCGACACCAGCGCGATGCCGGCGAAGCCGAGCGGCGTCGGCCGCTCGTGCAGCGCGGCGAACGCGAGCACCGACACGAGCAGCGGCGACAGGCCGCGCGCGATCGGGTAGATCTGCCCGAACTTGCCGCTGCGGTACGCGCGCGCGAGCGTGAAGCAGTACGCGACCTCGAGCGCGGCGGACCCTGCGACATACGGCCACGCGGCGCGATCCGGCGCCGGCAGCAGCCACGCGCCCGCGATGCCGAACGCGAGATACGGCAGCGACATCGTGCCGAGCTGCGCGAGCCGGTCTTCGCTGACGTGCAGGAAGGCGTTCCAGACGGCGTGCAGCAGCGCCGAGCACAGCACGAGGCCGATGAAGAGGTGGTCCATGAAAGACGGTCGGACGGTCGACGGGGAGGGTGGACGGAGGCAGCGCCGTCATTATCTGGGCGGCGGGCACGCCGGCGCGGAATTGTCGATAATAGGACGTTGCTATTCACCCCGATGCCGACGATGACCGAAGCCACCCAGACCCCGCCCGCCGTTCCGCGCCTCACGAGCCTGTCTCATGGAGGCGGCTGCGGCTGCAAGATCGCGCCTGGCGTGCTGTCCGAGCTGCTGAAGCGCGCGACGCCGCCCGCCCTGTTTCCGGACCTGCTCGTCGGCACCGAAACCTCCGACGATGCCGCGGTCTACCGCCTGAACGACGAGCAGGCGATCGTCGCGACCACCGATTTCTTCATGCCGATCGTCGACGATCCGTTCGATTTCGGGCGCATCGCGGCGACCAACGCGCTGTCCGACGTCTACGCGATGGGCGGCAAGCCGCTGCTCGCGCTTGCGCTGGTCGGCATGCCGATCAACGTGCTGCCGCACGAGACGATCGCGGCGGTGCTGCGCGGCGGCGAGTCCGTGTGCGCGGACGCCGGGATTCCGGTCGCGGGCGGCCATTCGATCGACTCGGTCGAGCCGATCTACGGGCTCGCGGCGATCGGCGTCGTGCATCCGTCGCGCGTGAAGCGCAATGCGGCGGCGCGCGCGGGCGACGTGCTGGTGCTCGGCAAGCCGCTCGGCGTCGGCGTGCTGTCCGCGGCGCTGAAGAAGAACCAGCTCGACGACGCCGGCTACGCGCAGATGATCGCGACCACGACCAAGCTGAACCGGCCGGGCACCGAGCTGGCCGCGCTGCCGGGCGTGCACGCGCTGACCGACGTGACCGGCTTCGGCCTGCTCGGCCACACGCTCGAGCTCGCGCGCGGCGCGGGGCTCACGGCGCGCGTGAACTACGCGGCGCTGCCGTGGCTCGCGGGCGTCGAGGCGTTCGCGGCGGCCGGCGTGTTCACCGGCGCGTCGGGCCGCAACTGGGCGGCCTACGGCGCGGACGTGCGGCTCGGCGACGCGCTGCCCCCGGTCGCGCAGGCGCTGCTGACCGATCCGCAGACGTCGGGCGGCCTGCTCGTCGCGTGCTCGCCCGATGCGGTCGACGACGTGCTCGCGTGCTTCCGCGCGGACGGTTTCGATCGCGCGGCGGTGATCGGCGAGATGACGGACGGGCCGGGTCGCGTCGACGTCGCCTGACGCGCTTGCACCGAACATTTTTGCGCTCGCTAGAATCGGCGTTTTCCATCGAAGACGTCGATTCCCGATGAACGACTTCCTGTTCGGGCTGATGATCGCGCTGTCGGTCGGCCCCGTCGCACTGATGATCGCGAACTACGGGATGCGCGCCGGCACCGCGAGCGGCGTGCGCGCGGCGGCCGGCGTCGCGACGGCCGACGGTTGCTATGCGGTCGTCGCCTTCACGATCGGCGCGCTGCTCGCGAGCACGCTCGCGTCGCACCTGTCGCTGTTCCGCCTGGCCGGCGCGCTCGTGCTGCTCGCGATGGGCGCGCGGATGATGTGGCAGGCGTTGCGGGATCGCCGCCGCACGCTCGACGGCGACGCGCCTGCACCCGGCAGCCGCCCGTTCACGTCGATGTTCTTCGTCACGCTCGCGAACCCGCTCACGATCCTGCTGTTCTACGGCTACGCGACGGCTGCCGCCGCCGCGCATCGTCACTGGCTGATCGGCGCCGCGTGCGTGTTCGCGGGCAGCCTCACCGGCCAGCTCGTGTTCGCGTTCGGCGGCAGCGCGATCGGCCGGCTCGTCACGTCGCCCGCGCTGCTCGCCGCGAGCCACGTCGTCGCGGCGCTCGTCGTGCTCGGGTACGGGGTCGCGGGGCTCGCGCGGCTGTAGCCGACGCTCGCCCCGATAGCATTCCTCACGTTCTCGCGGAACCGGTCGCACCGCGTTGCTGCGTGTTCGGCCCACCATTGCGCATCGCAATCGAGTTCCGCATCGGACACCGGCCGTTCTATACTCCGTCGCGCAGTCTCCGAGAGTCGTTCACACTCAACATCACCAACACAAAGACACAAAGGACACTGATGCTGACTCGCTCCATTCTTTCCGCCGCCGCATTTTCGCTCGCGGCCTGCGCGACCGCGCCGTCGATCGCGCAGGGCAACAACGCGGACCAGGCATTTGCCGACACCGGTGCACAGGGCCGCCCGGTCAAGGTCATGATCATCACGATGTTCGCGCCGGAAGGCCAGGCCTGGCTCGACCGCCTCGGCCCGTGGCGCGACGTGACGGTGCCGGGCCTGTCGCCCGATTACCCCGCGGTCCACTGCAACAAGCAGGACGTATGCGTGATGACGACCGGCATGGGCTATGCGAACGCCGCGGCGTCGATCATGGCGCTGACGTTCTCGCAGCGCTTCGATCTGCGCCGCACGTATTTCCTGGTCTCCGGCATCGCGGGCGTCGATCCCGCGCAAGGGACGGTGGGCTCCGCCGCGTGGTCGAAATACCTCGTCGATTTCGGCCTGCAGTGGGAGCTCGACGCGCGTGAAATTCCCACCGGCTGGAACAGCGGCTATCTCGGCATCAATACGAAGAGCCCGAGCGACAAGCCGCCGCTCGACTACCGCAGCGAAGTGTTCCAGCTGAACCCGCAGCTGGCCGACGCCGCGTACGCGCTGTCGCGCAACGTCGTGCTCGCCGACAGCGCGCAGGCGCAGGCCGCGCGCGCGAAATTCAGCTACGCGCCCGCGAACCAGCCGCCTTCGGTGATCCGCTGCGACACGTCGTCGGGCAATACGTGGTTCTCGGGCACGCTGCTCGGCGAGCGCGCGCGGCAATGGACGAAGATCCTGACGGACGGCAAGGGCACCTACTGCATGACCGCGCAGGAAGACAACGCGACCTTCGAGGCGCTCAAGCGCGCGGCGAGCGTGAAGCGGGTGGACCTGTCGCGCGTCGCGGTGCTGCGCACCGGCTCCGACTTCGACCGGCCGTATGCGGGCCAGACGAGCGTCGACAACCTGCTGAACTACGCGGACCAGGGCGGCTTCGTCCCGGCGACCGAGAACCTGTACCGCGCGGGCAATCCGCTCGTGCAGGACATCGTGTCGCACTGGGGCGAATGGCGCGACGGCGTGCCGCGCCGTTGACCGTGCGTCAGTGCGATTGCGGGCGGAACGGCGTCCAGACCGGCGTATCGCTGTCCCAGTGATCGAGCGGCGAGGGCAATTGATCGTTCATGACAAGCTCCTGCAACGAATTGGCTGACTGATTGATGCGAACACGACGCCGCGCGCGGGGCGACCCGATGCGCGGCGTCGTCCGTTTACCGGCCCGCGCCGGCGAGCTGGTTGCCTTCCGGCGTTGCGCGATACGGGCGCGGCACGAGGTCGAGCCCTTGTGCGTACGACGTGGCCTTGCGGATGTACGCGACGGTCCCGTCGCGTTGCGCCTGTTCGAGTTCCGCGCGGACTTCGGCGCGGGTGCGCGGGCCGTTGCTTTGCGTGTACCACGACGTGTTGCCGTAATCGCCGGCGTGGCCCGTGTTGGTGTCGGCGAAAGCCGGCGCGGACACGACGAGTGCGAGGGCAAGGGCGGAGAGCAGACCGCGGCGTTTCATGATGGGACTCCTGTCGATTCGATGCGCATGTTGCTGCGCGACAGGATCTACTCTAGGAGCACGAGCGCCGCCGATAAATGGTGTTGCGGTGAATTGAATTGTCGCCTCAGTGGAACAATCGGAAACCGCACCGTGGATAGGGATTTCGCGGAACGCCTTGCCGCGCGAGGCTGGGCGAGGCGCGGCGCGTGCCGTTTCGGGGGCGCAGTGCGTGCCGCGTAATTCGATTGGTACTATCGGCGCAATAGTCTTGTGCGGATCGAGGAGAGAGCGCACATGCTGCGATGCGGCGTCGTCAGGCCGCTTCGAGCCGGTAGCCGAGCGTGTAGATCGTGCTGAGCCGCACGCCGTTCGCCGGATGGAGCGCGAGCTTCATCCGCAGCCGGTAGATGTGCGTGTCGAGGCTGCGGGACACGCCGGCCATATCGCGTCCCCACAGCGAGCGTATCAGCTCGTCGCGCGGCATGATGCGCCCGAGATTGCGAAACAGCAGCACGGCGAGATCGAATTCGCGCGGCGTCAGCCTGACCGGCACGTCATGCAGCAGCACGGTCCGCGCCTTCGTGTTGATCCGGTAGCCGCCGACGTCGAGCACGTTCTGCTGGACGCCGCCGCCGTGGTACGCGCGGCGCAGCAGCGCATTGACCCGCGCCAGCAGTTCGAACTCGTTGACCGGCTTGACCATGTAGTCGTCGGCGCCCGCGTTGATTGCGGAGTACATCACGTCCTCCCGCACGCGATTCGTCAGGAACAGGATCGGCAGGCGCCCGCCGATGCGTTCGCGGGTCCATCTGAGCACCTCGAATCCGGACAGCCCCGGCACCAGCCAGTCGAGGATCAGCAGATCGACGACAGCGCTTTCCAGATGACGGATCGCATGGTGGCCGTTGCTGACCGCATGCACGTGGTATCCCGATTTTTCCAGTATTGCGGTGATCAATTCGACATAAGCTTTGTCGTCCTCGAGATATAGAACGTTCATCTTCAGTACTCCTTCGGTAGCGAGCGAATCGATCGGGCTGCATCGGGCGTATGAGGGGAGAGGCTCACGATTCGCGTGAAACCGGCCGGAAACGGGCAATCAGTCGCGATATTCGCATCGGTGCTTGATTTAATTGTCAACAATTTTGAACGTTGAAAACGTTATCCAATAAGCAAGAGGCTGAATTTCGTCCATTTAAAAATCGCTGTCGATGGAGGTTTGTCGACAAAAGTTGTCAATTGGAACGGCTCGGACGATTACGCTTGGACGTGCCGTCATGGCGCCGATGCGACGACGGCGGCCGCGCGTTTTTCGGAGGCAGGCATGCTGATTTACAGATCGTTCATGGAAAAGAAGGCGCTGCTCGAAGAGCAGCTCGAGCGGGAGCGTCTCGCCATAGCGGCAACCGTGTTGCTCGAAGTGCGGCGGTGCATCGAAGAATTCGGGTTCAGCCATGACGTGGTTTTTCCGGGTATCGGTGCTCGGGGCAAGAAGCGTCGCGTGAAGTATTTCAATCCGCAGACCGGGCAGACGTGGTCTGGCGTCGGCCGGGAGCCGACGTGGCTGCGCGGTCAGGATCGCAGCCGGTTCGAGATCGATGCGCTGTCGGCTGAATCGCCTGAGGGTGAGGAATCCTGATCATCTGATGAATGAAGTGTCGCCTTATCGGTGTCGAGAGGAAGCAGCGTGTCGTATGCCGCATCGGCAGTTGCTGCTGCTGACGGGTGATGCGATGCGTGGGCGGAGGTTCGCCGTGCGACGGCCGCGAATGCGCTGCTGTCGCAGATGGAACCAGTTCCATTTAGTTATCTTACATTTTGTTTGTGACAGTTCTCGCTGTCAAGATCGACGTTCACGCCGGTTTGTGCGGGTGGACGGGGACACCACGGGGGTGCGAAATCGTATGAGCAATTGGGCAACCCAACAGGAAGGCGAGGTGCTGGCGCCCGATCAGGTGTGCGTCGGCATCAGCGTCGCGACCGAGATCGTCGAAATCTCCGTGTCGTCGCTGAGCGCGATCCTCGGATACCGGAACGAAACGTTCGGCATCGAGTCGCTGACCGATGCGATTGCCGAATGGTCGCCGGCGCTCGTCGTGCTGGAGGCGGCCGGCGGCTTCGAGGTCGAAGTGGCGTGCGCGCTGCAGGCCGTGCGGCTGCCGGTCGTGGTGGTCGATCCGCATCATGCCCGCGATTTCGTCGCGGGCGCGGCCGAGCGGCCACTCGAAGGGAAAGGGGTGCGCGCACGTGTGCTGGCGGAGCTGGCGTGCGCGCTCGTCCGGCATCCGTCTTGCGGTCGGATCGCCGCGCCGCTACCCGATCCGCAACTGCGATACGTGCAGGCGCTGGTGCAGCGCCGCCGGCAACTCGCGCGCACGCTGGTGGCCGAGTATCAGCTGCTGACGTGGTGCCACGCGAGCGTGCGCGGCGGCATCGAACAGACGATCGCGTTCCTGAAGAACCAGATCGGCGTGGTCGACCGCCATTGCGCGCGGCACGTGAGCGCGCAGCGCGCCGACGTTGCGCGGGCGCTGGTGCGAGTGAAGCGAACGGAGCGCGGCGCGCTCGCCGGCCGGGCCGGCGAATTCATGAGTGCTTGGCGGGCGAAGTGACGGGACGGGACGGCCGACGTGCGTCGGCCTTGCGCACTCCTTATGCGACCCACTCGTTGAGCACCGGCGTGTCGAGCGCCGGCGCGCGTTCCGCTTCCTCGAACGTGCGCTTGCTGCACGTCGCGTCGAGGCTGCCCTTGCCGCTCAGCAACGGACAGCGGTCGAACACCTCGGCGATCCAGTCGACGAACACGCGCACCTTCGGCGACAGGTGGCGGCTGTGCGGATAGACGACCGAGATCGGCATCGGCAGCGGCTTGATGCCGGGCAGGACTTCCTTGAGCCGGCCCTCGCGCAGGTGCGGCAGCACCATGAACAGCGGCGGCTGCACCAGCCCGAAGCCTTCGAGCCCGCACGTCAAGTACGCGTCCGCGTCGTTCACCGACACGACGCTGTCCATCTTGATCTCGACTTCCTTGCCGTCGATCAGGAACGTCCAGTCGATCACGCGGCCCGTGCGGCTCGAGAAGTAGTTGACGGCCTTGTGCTGGCTCAGGTCCTCGATCGACTGCGGCTCGCCGTACTTCTCGAGATAGGCGGGCGACGCGACCGACGTGCATTCGAACAGGCCGATGCGGCGCGCGACGAGCGACGAGTCCTGCAGCGCGCCGACCCGGATCACGCAGTCGACGCCTTCCTGCAGCAGGTCGACCGGGCGGTCCGACAGGCCGAGCTGCAGGTCGATGTCCGGGTAGCGCGAATGGAATTCGCATAGCGAAGGAATCACGAGCAGCCGCCCGATCGAGCCCGGCATGTCGATACGCAACTTTCCGTGCGGCTTGCGGTTGTTGTTCTGGAAGCTTGCCTCGGTTTCCTCGACGTCCGCGAGGATTCGCACGCAGCGCTCGTAATAGGCGGCGCCGTCGGGCGTCAGCGACAGCCGGCGCGTGGTGCGGTGCATCAGCCGCACGCCGAGGAAGGCCTCCAGGTTCTGGATGATCGTCGTGACGGATGCCCGCGGCAGGCCGAGCGTCTCCGCTGCCTTGGTGAAGCTGCTTGTGTCGACGACGCGTGTAAACACCTGCATGGCCTGAAGCCGGTCCATCGCAACCTCCGCATTTGACGGGCCGAACAAAGAGGCTGCGTTGCCTCGAAAGCAAACGCAGCCCGTGATTGTTCGGAGTCGTTGAATTGTGTTGCCGGATTATAGGCATTTATCCGGATGTCTGCCGGAGCCAGAATGCGTTCCATCTTGAAATGGATGCCGTTTCCTCATGGACGCCTCTGAATTCAGCAAATTCCTGAAAGCCGCGTTGCCGGCGGAACCCAGCGCCGGTGCGGCTCTGACGGTTACCGAGGTCGAAATTCCCGGCTACGCGCAGGACATCGCGCTGCGTCTGTACCGTCGCCCGGACAAGACCGGGCTGCCGGTAGTGCTTTATTTCCACGGCGGCGGGTTCGTGCGCGGCACGCTCGACGACGCCGATTTCGCCGCGCGCTTTTTAGCAGAACGCTTACCGGCGCTCGTCATCTCCGTCGATTATTCGCTCGCGCCGGCCTATCCGTTTCCGGCCGCGCCGGAGGACGCGTATCGCGCGGCGGTGTGGGCCGCGACCCGCGCCCGCGCGTTCGGCGGCAATCCGAAGAAGATCGGCGTGGCCGGCCACGACGCGGGCGGCCAGCTCGCGAACTGCCTCGCGTTCATCGCGCGCGACCGCGGCGAGGTGCCGATCGCCGCGCAGGCGCTGTTCGGCCCGATGCTCGACCCCAGCATGACGCGCATCGGCGACGCCGAGCGCCTCGCGTCCGACATCACCGCGCGCGAATGCGCGGCGTGCTATCGCGCGTACCTGCCGCAAGCGGCGCAGCGGATGCACCCGTACGCGGCGCCGCTCGAGTCGGTGCGGCTCGCGGGCCTGCCGCCGACGCTGATCGTCACCGCGCAGAACGACGTGCTGCACGTCGAGGCGGAAAAGTATGCGGGCTGCCTGATCGAATCCGGCGTGCTCACGCAGGTGATCCGCTATCCGGACATCACGCACGCGGCGCTCGCCACGCACGAACTCGCTTACGAGGAAGCCGTGCGCTTCTTCCAGTGCCGCTTCCAGGCGCGTCCACCGAACCGAATCGCGAATTGAACTGCGAATTGAACTGAATAACCAATCCAATCCACGTTCACTGGAGATCTAAATGGCCATCCTACGCACCCCTCGTTCCCGGATCGCAGCCGCGGTCGCGACGCTCGCCGTCGTCGGCCTGGGCACGTTCGGCGCGATCCGCGTCAGCGCGAGCGCGCCGGAGAAGCCGGCGGCGCCGCTGCCGGAAGTCGACGTCGCAACCGTCGTGCCGCAGACCGTGACGGACTGGCAGGCCTATTCGGGCCGCCTCGAAGCCGTCGAGAAGGTCGACGTGCGCCCGCAGGTGTCGGGCACGATCGTCTCGGTCAACTTCAAGGACGGCGCGCTCGTGAAGAAAGGCGACGTGCTGTTCGTGATCGACCCGCGCCCGTACCAGGCGGAAACCGACCGCGCGGCCGCGCAGCTCGCGGCCGCGCAGGCGCGCAACGGCTACGCGCAGAGCGACTGGCAGCGCGCGCAGCGGCTGATCGGCGACAACGCGATCGCGAAGCGCGACTACGACGAGAAGCAGAACGCGGCGCGCGAGGCGAGCGCGAACCTCAAGGCTGCCGACGCCGCGCTCGAGACCGCGCGCATCAACCTCGGCTATACGCGGATCACCGCGCCCGTGGCGGGCCGCGTGTCGCGCGCGGAGATCACGGTCGGCAACGTGGTGTCGGCGGGCGCATCGGCCGCGCCGCTGACGACGCTCGTGTCGGTGTCGCCGATCTACGCGTCGTTCGACGCGGACGAGCAGACCTACCTGCAATACATCGGCGGCGCGCGCGACGGCCGCAAGGTGCCGGTCGAGCTCGGCCTCGCGAACGAAGCCGGTTATTCGAGGAGCGGCGTGATCGACTCGGTCGACAACCGGCTCGACACGTCGTCCGGCACGATCCGCGTGCGCGCGCGCTTCGACAACGCGGACGGCTCGCTCGTCCCGGGCCTCTACGCACGCGTGAAAGTCGGCGGCAGCGCGCCGCACCAGGCGCTGCTCGTCGACGACGCGGCGATCAACACCGACCAGGACAAGAAGTTCGTGTTCGTCGTCGACCAGCAGGGCCGCGTGTCGTACCGCGAGGTGCAGCAGGGGATGCAGCACGGCAACCGGCGCGTGATCGTCAGCGGCCTCGCCGCCGGCGACCGCGTGATCGTGAACGGCACGCAGCGCGTGCGGCCGGGCGAGCAGGTCAAGCCGCACATGGTGCCGATGACGGGCGGCGATGCGCCGTCCGCGCCGCTCGCCGACAACGCGAAGCCTGCCGCGCCGGCCAAGGCGAATTCGTAAGCGCGCCAGCGCCACGCATTCGCGTCGAACCAGACAGAGCCAGCCATGAACATATCCAAATTCTTTATCGACCGGCCGATCTTTGCAGGAGTCCTATCGGTGATCATCCTGCTCGGCGGGGTGATCGCGATGTTCCTGCTGCCGATTTCGGAATACCCGGAAGTCGTGCCGCCGTCCGTCATCGTCAAGGCCCAGTATCCGGGCGCGAACCCGAAAGTGATCGCCGAGACGGTCGCGTCGCCGCTGGAGGAGCAGATCAACGGCGTCGAGGACATGCTGTACATGCAGTCGCAGGCGAACAGCGACGGCAACATGACGATCACCGTCACGTTCAAGCTCGGCACCGATCCGGACAAGGCCACGCAGCTCGTGCAGAACCGCGTGAACCAGGCGCTGCCGCGCCTGCCGGAAGACGTGCAGCGGCTCGGCATCACGACGGTGAAGAGCTCGCCGACGCTGACGATGGTCGTGCACCTGATCTCGCCGGACAACCGCTACGACATGACGTACCTGCGCAACTACGCGCTGATCAACGTGAAGGATCGCCTGTCGCGGATCCAGGGTGTCGGCCAGGTGCAGCTGTGGGGCTCGGGCGACTACGCGATGCGCGTGTGGCTCGATCCGCAGAAGGTCGCGCAGCGCGGCCTCGCCGCGGAGGACGTCGTGCAGGCGATCCGCGAGCAGAACGTGCAGGTCGCGGCCGGCGTGATCGGCGCGTCGCCGTCGCTGCCGGGCACGCCGCTGCAATTGTCGGTGAACGCGCGCGGCCGCCTGCAGACGGAAGAGGAGTTCGGCGACATCGTCGTGAAGACGACGCCGGACGGCGGCGTCACGCACCTGCGCGACATCGCGCGCATCGAGCTCGACGCGTCCGAGTACGGGCTGCGCTCGCTGCTCGACAACAAGCCGGCCGTCGCGATGGCGATCAACCAGTCGCCGGGCGCGAACTCGCTGCAGATCTCGGACGAGGTCCGCAAGACGATGGCCGAGCTGAAGCAGGACATGCCGGCGGGCGTCGACTACAAGATCGTCTATGACCCGACGCAGTTCGTGCGTTCGTCGATCAAGGCCGTCGTGCACACGCTGCTCGAAGCGATCGCGCTGGTCGTGATCGTCGTGATCGTGTTCCTGCAGACCTGGCGCGCGTCGATCATTCCGCTGATCGCGGTGCCGGTGTCGATCGTCGGCACGTTCTCGCTGCTGCTCGGCTTCGGGTATTCGATCAACGCGTTGTCGCTGTTCGGGATGGTGCTCGCGATCGGGATCGTCGTCGACGACGCGATCGTCGTCGTCGAGAACGTCGAGCGCAACATCGAGAGCGGGATGACCGCGCGGCAGGCGACCTACAAGGCGATGCAGGAGGTGAGCGGGCCGATCATCGCGATCGCGCTGACGCTCGTGGCCGTGTTCGTGCCGCTCGCGTTCATGTCGGGCCTGACCGGCCAGTTCTACAAGCAGTTCGCGATGACGATCGCGATCTCGACGGTGATCTCGGCGTTCAACTCGCTGACGCTGTCGCCGGCGCTGTCCGCGATCCTGCTGAAGGGCCACGGCGACAAGGAGGACTGGCTGACGCGCGTGATGAACCGCGTGCTTGGCGGCTTCTTCAAGCGCTTCAACAAGGTGTTCCATCTCGGCGCGGAGAACTACGGGCGCGGCGTGCGCGGCGTGCTGTCGAGAAAGGCGGTGATGCTCGGCGTGTACGTGGCGCTGGTCGGCGCGACCGTGATGGTGTCGAAGATCGTGCCGGGCGGCTTCGTGCCCGCGCAGGACAAGGAGTACCTGATCGCGTTCGCGCAGCTGCCGAACGGCGCGTCGCTCGACCGCACCGAGAAGGTGATCCGTGACATGGGCTCGATCGCGCTGAAGCAGCCGGGCGTCGAGAGCGCGGTTGCGTTCCCGGGGCTGTCGGTGAACGGCTTTACGAACAGCTCCAGCGCGGGCATCGTGTTCGTTACGCTCAAGCCGTTCTCGCAGCGGCACGGCAAGGCGCTGTCGGCCGGCGCGATCGCGGGTGCGCTGAACCAGCAGTACGGGGCGATCAAGGATTCGTTCGTCGCGGTGTTCCCGCCGCCGCCGGTGCTCGGTCTCGGCACGCTCGGCGGCTTCAAGCTGCAGATCGAGGATCGCGGCGCGGTCGGCTACGCGAAGCTCGCCGATGCGACCAACGACTTCATCAAGCGCGCGCAGCAGGCGCCGGAGCTGGGCCCGCTGTTCACGAGCTACCAGATCAACGTGCCGCAGCTCAACGTCGATCTCGACCGCGTGAAGGCGAAGCAGCTCGGCGTGTCGGTCACCGACGTGTTCAACACGATGCAGGTGTACCTCGGCTCGCTGTACGTGAACGACTTCAACCGCTTCGGCCGCGTGTACCAGGTGCGCGTGCAGGCGGATGCACCGTTCCGCCAGCGCGCGGACGACATCCTGCAGCTGAAGACGCGCAACGCCGCGGGCGAGATGGTGCCGCTGTCGTCGCTCGTCTCCGTGACGCCGACGTTCGGCCCCGAGATGGTGGTGCGCTACAACGGCTACACGGCCGCCGACATCAACGGTGGCCCGGCGCCGGGCTTCTCGTCGGGGCAGGCGCAGGCGGCGATCGAGCGGATCGCGCACGAGACGCTGCCGCGCGGCGTGCGCTTCGAGTGGACCGACCTCACGTACCAGCAGATCCTCGCGGGCAACGCGGCGATCTATGTGTTTCCGATCAGCGTGCTGCTCGTGTTCCTCGTGCTCGCCGCGCTGTATGAAAGCCTGACGCTGCCGCTCGCGGTGATCCTGATCGTGCCGATGAGCATTCTGTCGGCCTTGACGGGCGTGTGGCTCACGCAGGGCGACAACAACATCTTCACGCAGATCGGCCTGATGGTGCTGGTCGGGCTGTCGGCGAAGAACGCGATCCTGATCGTCGAGTTCGCGCGCGAGCTGGAGCACGACGGCAGGACGCCGCTCGAGGCGGCGATCGAGGCGAGCCGGCTGCGGCTGCGGCCGATCCTGATGACGTCGATCGCGTTCATCATGGGCGTCGTGCCGCTCGTCACGTCGACCGGCGCGGGGGCGGAGATGCGCCACGCGATGGGTGTCGCGGTGTTCTTCGGGATGCTCGGCGTGACGCTGTTCGGGCTGATGCTGACGCCGGTGTTCTACGTCGTGCTGCGCACGCTCGCGGGCGGCAAGATCCACGTCGCCGGCAAGGACTCGGCCGGCTACGGCGTGCCGGCTCCGGGCGTACCGGCTTCGGATGCTTGAGGACAACAACATGGATAACTCGAAGACTCAATCTGGCTTGATGCGCATCGCGAAGCTGGCGGCGGCGAGCGGCCTGCTCGTGTCACTGCTGGCCGCATGCGCGGTCGGGCCCGACTACAAGCGGCCGGATGTCGCGACGCCCGCCGCGTTCAAGGAAGCGCCGACGCTCGCACCGGGCGAGCAGGCCGGCACGTGGAAGACCGCCGAGCCGTCGGACGCCGCGCATCGCGGCGAATGGTGGAAGGCGTTCGGCGATCCGGTGCTCGATTCGCTCGAGGCGCAGGCGCTGGCCGCGAACCAGAACCTGAAGGCCGCGGCGGCGCGCGTCGAGGAAGCGCGCGCGTCGACCCGCGCGGCGCGTTCGCAGTGGTTCCCGCAGATTGGCGCCGGCTTCGGGCCGACGCGCCAGGGGCTTTCGTCGGCGTCGCAGTCCTTGCCGCAAGGCAGCGGCCCGACTACCTCGACGCTGTGGCGCGCGCAGGGCACGGTGTCGTATGAAGCCGACCTGTTCGGCCGCGTCGGCCGCAACGTCGAGGCGTCGCGCGCTGACCAGGCGCAGAGCGAAGCGCTGTTCCGCTCGGTGCAGCTCGCGCTGCAGGCGGACGTCGCGCAGAACTACTTCGAGCTGCGCCAGCTCGATTCGGACCAGGACCTGTACCGCCGCACGGTCGAGCTGCGCGATCAGGCGCTGAAGCTCGTGCAGCGCCGCTTCAACGAAGGTGACATCAGCGAGCTCGACGTGTCGCGCGCAAAGAATGAGCTGGCGACCGCGCAGGCGGATGCGGTCGGCGTCGCGCGTCGTCGCGCGGCGTCCGAGCATGCGCTTGCGATCCTGCTCGGCAAGGCGCCGGCGGATTTCGCGTTCAAGGAAACGCCGCTCGTGCCGGTCGCGGTGAAGGTGCCGGCCGGCCTGCCGTCGGCGCTGCTCGAACGGCGACCCGACATCTCGGCGGCCGAGCGCGCGATGGCGGCGGCGAACGCGCGGATCGGCCTCGCGAAGTCCGCGTACTTCCCGAAGCTAGACATCACCGGGGCGTTCGGCTATGAAGCGTCGACGCTCGGCAGCCTGTTCATGTGGTCGAGCCGTACGTTCCTGCTCGGGCCGTTCGCGGGCACCGCGCTGACGCTGCCGCTGTTCGACGGCGGACGGCGTGCGGCGGGTGTGCAGCAGGCGCGCGCGCAGTACGACGAGCAGGTCGCGAACTACCGGCAGCAGGTGCTCGTCGCGTTCCGCGAGGTCGAGGACAACCTCGCCGATCTGCGGCTGCTCGACGACCAGATCCGCGCGCAGGATGCGGCCGTCAACGCGTCGCGCCGCGCGGCGAAGCTGTCGCGCACGCAGTACCAGGAAGGTGAGGTCAGCTATCTCGATGTGATCGACAGCGAGCGTTCGGTGCTGGTGTCGCAATTGCAGGCGAATGCGCTGACGGGCACGCAGGCGGTGTCGACCGTGAACCTGATTCGTGCGCTGGGCGGTGGGTGGGGGGATGCGCCGGCGGCGGTTGGTGATGCGGCGCGCAAGGAGGATGTTGCTGCGCGTTGAGCAAGTGGTGCGCGTGGCGGCTTGTGACGGGCCGCCGGAACAGGCGCGTAGCGAAGAACCCCGATCCGTGGTGACGCGGATCGGGGTTTTTTGTCAGAACATCGAGGATTATCGGGGAGCGCGGGGCTGGCTGTCGGCGTTCGTCCAGGAAGCGTCACTCGTCCGTGGCGCCATCGGGACGTCCAAGCGTCTGTTCGGCGCCGGAAAGCGGCCATTGAACGTTGAATATGTTTTGTGGCTGAAGATCGGCGCTACAGCGCCGGATGGATTCCTGCTGCCGTGGAATTTAAGCCCCTGTCACTTCCACGTACTGTCCGAACGACTCTATCAGCAGAGACAGTATCGCTCGGATTTTCTTACCAAGGTCGTCGGGTGTGACGACTTCCTTGTCAAAAGTTTGATGTGCCAAGCGGTGGCGCAGTTCGGTGATTTTCTCAATGGCGTCAGCTTTGAGCTTTCTCACCGTGTCTTCGTCGGCATCAGGAGCTAATTCTCGATCAAGACACAGTTTTGCAAAAGCCGTCCCGCCATAATCGGCCGCAGCGCGTGCGCCATACTGATGGTTTACATTCCAGTTGAGGCTTGCCCTGCAATATTCGCGTAACTGCAACATTGATCCCGTAAATTCGAGCTGGGCTTTAAGAGACATCAGCCCCTTCATGGGGAAAAAGAATTCGAAGATTCTGTAAAGGGCTAGATACAGATGCTCTGGTCGTCGGCAGGATATAGCAAAATAAACCTGGTCGAAGAGCCAATCATGATCTTTCTCCGGCAAAGTTACCGCAAGCTCAGCAAAATCCAATCCATTTTGCCGTACGAGAGCATTGTCAATTTCTAGGTTTACTAACGCTTTAGAGACTAATACTCGATCACTCTCGACCCGAGACGGGTCATCCATGCTAAGTGACCACGTCTCCACTTTGGGAAGATAATCTTCCAAATCCGCCTCAAGAATTGGCTCTTTTGACGTGGTTGCACTCAGCAATATACGATTGGGAATTGGGCGTACGGCAGAAAGCCCCATTTCTATTATGAGGTCAAGTCGCTGCAAAAAGGTCGATTTCCCAATTTCGAACGGAAATAGAAACCCTGCTTCACTGGTTTCGAAGAAACCGCGAAGGTTGGCAATCATCACCTGTCGAGCCCCGGATTCGTCAACAATACGGAAGCGCCAGAGATCGACCTCATGCTGACTCGTCACTTTCGTTGACTCGAAACGGGTGATAAGCTGCTTTTCCTTCTCGGTTGGTTTCGAATCTGTCTTTACGAATGGCTGAATCCAAAAATTCTTGCGATTCAACCCAGCAACCTGTGCTGGGTCGGACGAATTTTGCACGAGCCAATCGAAAATATCATTCTGTATGAAATTTTTTATATTTTTACTCATTTTTCGACCCTAGCGCGCTTGCCAGCATGGGGTCATTGAGTTTTGCTTGATAACTTGCGCCGTCTTCTCCATGAGCACCGTGAACGCTTTCTTGTAGACGTTTCGTTGGTATTCACCTATCCGACTCGACTTTACTGTGAGTACTTGATTTAGGGTTCCCAGATCGAGAAATTCGGCGAGATCGGTATCAGATTTTTTCTTAAGAAAAGTAATGAGCTTATCCATTTGGGCGCGGACGATTTTGAGCTCGCTTTTCGCGGCCGCCAGATCGTAATCGAAGCCGGCCGCGCCCAACAATTTTTCCGCCACTGCGGCCATAAAACCAATAGAGCCAGGCGCAGAAGTGAAAATATCGCGACCCGCTTTGATTTTTGCCTCAGCTATGGCGCCCGCTTTCCTATTTGCGCGGTCAAAAGCACCGTCGACTGCGATCATCAATTTCATTGAGTCAATGAATAAAGGCATGAACTCTTCGTTCGCTGTCGCCTCAGTTATGTCGATCTTAGCGAACTCTTCAGCAACGCGCTCCTTGATATCTACGTCCGTAGATCGAGAGGTAAACGCCAAGAAAAGTTCAATAATCCGAGTGCTCCGATATTCGCCTGCCTGGGAACGACGGAACGTCTCATCCAAAGCAATAATTCTTGCCCCCGGGACGGACTGTTCGACCTTCTTTACGATCGGCCGATACAAGGTGTCCAACTGTCGCTTTAGATCCCAAGGTACTTGACCAGTATTGAGCACCAACATTCTATAAATCAAACTATCAACCTTCTTTGCGACCCATAACTCAATTCTTATCAGAGTTTTGTTGGCATTTAGCTTGGCGTCTTGCAAAGCAGTCGTGCGCTGCATGCCGTCGATAATCGACAGATCAACACTCTTCGCGCGAAGCAAGTCGACTAGTTCCTGTGAGGTCGTCAGTCGTTGAAGTTGACTCACGATCGTAGAAGCGCAAACGGCACCCACAACAATTGGCGGGATTACTGCGCCATTTTTTAGGTCGTTGACGAGCCGGCTCCGGATTTTCATGCCGGTCTTTGTAGTAATCGGGGCTCGCTGCCCGTCTAAGCCGCCTTGGTCTTCGTATGCTCCTGCAATGAGGGCAAAATAGTCAGTAAGAGTAACGGTCGCAAGCAGTGAGAGGCATTTGCTATTCTTGTCTTCCAAAATTACTAATGGTTGGCCGCTCAATTATTCGCTCCTCAGATGTCGGGCATAACGCTATGTCGAACCCCATCGCCTAGCTGATCGAGATGAAGGGGGTGACGTGAACAGCGCACTATATCGCAGGTGCGCCGGCTTGCGGTTAACCCCCTGTCCGTGGGGATGGCCTCGCCTAACCGTATGGCGCTCAAAGTGACGAGTCGGTTATCTGATGACCGGCTGGACAATCTAGGAACGAGTGACAGTTGTATCTTCGAAGCCGTCGTTAGCGTTCGGTCGGGCCGCAGGGCTGAAATGGGTTGGTAAGCGACATCCACGGAAATCCACGAAGAACCGTCTTATCTGCAGTCCGCTATTCCCGTTTCTCCGGCTGCGCCTCCTTGCCTTCCGCAATCACGACCGCATACCGCCCGACAGCATCTGCGATCCGCTCCGCCAGCGCGGGATCGCGCACCGCGCGCGCGAGCGTGGTGCCACCCGAAAGCAGCGCGAGAAACGCGATCGCGCGCGCATCGTCGGGCGCATCCCCCATCCCGGCCGACACTTCGTCGACGATCTGCCGCAACGCCTGTTCATAAGCATCGCGCGTGTCGTCATCGGCGCGCATCACTTCCGGCGACAGGCTCGGCAGCGCGCAACTCTCGCCGAGCGCGCAGGTGCGCCGCGGCCCCATATAGAACGACACGAACGGCGACCACCAGCGCGCGCCGTGCTCGGCCTTGAACGCCGCGACACCTTGCCGGAGCTGGTCGAGGCCGGCGAGGACCACATTGCGGAACGCTTCGCCTTTCGATTTGAAGTGGCCGTAGAACGCGCCGTTGGTGACGCCCGCCGCCTTCGTCAGCGGACCGATGCCGGAGCCGCCATACCCTTCCTCGCGGAACAGGCGGCTCGCGGCATCGAGGATGCGCGCGCGGGTTTCGTGCTTGTGCTCGATCGAATAACGCATGACTGGCTCGTTTCAGAGAGACCGCTCTTTATCTTGAATAGAGAGCGATCAGTGTCTAAGGTATAGAGAGTGACTGATATTTATATTACGTCACGATTCCGATGACCTGACCAGGAGGTGTGCGATGCCGATCACGCTGACAGTATCCGAAGGGGTTTTCACGCCGGACGACGAGGGGCCGGTGTTTGCCGAGCTGACCGATGCGCTGCTGGATGTCGAAGGACTGACCGGGAATGCGTTTCTGGCGCCGAACGTGGTGGGCACGCTCACCGTGCTGCCGCGGAACCGGACTTTCGTGCGCGGACGCGCGGATCTCGCGGCGTTCGTCGAACTGAAGCTGCCCGCCGTGGCGCTCGCGGCGCCCGACGCGCAGCGGCAATTCGTCGAACGGGCGACCGCGATCGTGCTGCAGCGAGCGGGCGGGCGGCTGACGCCGGCGCAGGTCTGGGTGAATGTCGTCCATGCGGTCGACGGCGGATGGGGCATCGCCGGACGACGCTACGACAACGCGTCGCTCGTCGATTCGATCCGGAGCGCCGCGGCGGCACAGTGACCGCAACTAACGGTCGACCCCGCCCGGCGCCGGCCAACGGTGCGACGGTATCCCGCCGCACCGGTCACACCTCGTCACCGGCCGCCCGCAGCGCGCGCACCAGCTCTCCGGCCGCCTTGCCGAGCCCCGTGTGCTTCGGCAAGCGCAGATACACGGGCAGCGCCAGGCCGTTGCGGATATTGGCGAACGTCAGCGGCGCGAGCTCGCCGTCGGCGACGTGACGCCCGATGACCAACTCGGGCAGGTTCGCCCAGCCGTGGCCGGCCTTCACGAGCGAGATCGCGGTGGCCATGTCGTCGACCTTCCACGTCCGGTTGCCGATCACGGGCCGGATGTCGGTCAACGGCCGATCCGCGTCGGCGATGACGATCTGCCGGAAGCCCGACAGCCGCTCGATCGCTTCCGGCCGCGCGCATTCGGCGATCAGCGGATGGTCCGGCGCGGCGACCGCGACGAGGGTCTCGGTCCACAGCGCATGAATCTGCTCCTGCGGATGGAGATCGAGCCCGCCGTAGGCGACGCAGAGATCCACGGCGGAACGGTGCAACGCGTCGACGATCACGTCCTGCAGCGCCGTGACGACGCTGATCGCGAGCGCGGGGTATTTCGCGGCGACGGCGGTCAGCGCCCGCGCGACGGGCGCGCCGTCGATCTCGGCGGCGATGCCGATCCGCAGCGTGTCTTCGACGCCTTCCGACAGGTGCTGCGCATGCGCGCGAAGCGCCTGCAGCCGTTCGGCGATCGAGCGCGCGTCGGGCAGCAGCGCCGCCATCGCCGCGGTCGGCGTGGGCTCGCGGGTGCCGCGGTCGAACAGCACGAGGCCCAGTTCGGCCTCGAGGTTCGCGATGGCCATGCTGACGGCCGACGGCGTGCGGCCCAGCGCGCGCGCCGCCGCGGAGAAGGAGCCTTTGTCGATGACGGTCAGCAGCATGTCGATGTGGTCGCTGGTGAGCACGGGAGGCCTCCTTTAAGCGAAATTGAAAGAACCTGACTTTTGCGGACCGCGGGTCCACTGCTAGTCTCGACGCCTTGTCAGATTCGAAGGTGGATGTTCATGCAAGGATGGAAGAGACGCATAGTCTATGTCGTGCTGTTCGAGGTGCTCGGCATCCTGATCGCCTCGGCGACGCTGGGCGCGCTGAGCGGCGCGGGCGCCGCGAAAAGCGGCATGCTGGGCGTGATGATCTCGACGACGGGCGTCGTCGTCAATTTTCTGTACAACCTCGCGTTCGAGGCGTGGGAGCGTCGTCGCGCGGCGACGACCCGCTCCGTGGGGCGCCGCGTGCTGCACGCGATCGGCTTCCAGGTCGCGCTCGTGACGTTCCTGATCCCGCTGATCGCGTGGTGGCTCGATGTGTCGCTGCTGCAGGCGTTTCTGTATGACGCGGTACTGATCGTGTTCTTCCCGATCTTCACGTTCGTCTACAACTGGTCGTTCGATGGCGTGTTCGGGCTGCCGGACGCGGTGACGCGCAAGGCCGAGCCGCAGGTCCAGACGGCGTCGGAGGCCCATTTGTAGAACACCTCTAATGTCGCAATCGTCCGGTTTTTCGTCGCGGCTTAACAAAATTGTCCGGTCACGCTTCCTAGAATTCGTCGCAGCGATATCGTGCGTGGCGGGCAAGCGGGGGCCGCCGACGCGCCGCGTTCCGGCTTGAGCCGGCGCGGAGAGGCCGGTTCGACGGTCGCGCATCGCAGCGCGCGACATCGTTGCGCGCTCATCCATTCCACCCCGTCCGCCAGAAGAACGAGGAGAGTGTGTCGATGCCGCGACTCGATCGCCGTACGTTTTTGATCCGCTCGGCGCAGGCCGCCGGCGCTACCGCGCTCGCGGCCGGGGTGCCCGAATCCATCCGGCGGGCGCTCGCCGTCGAGCCGGCCCGCGTGACGGGAACGATCCGCGACGTGCAGCACATCGTCGTGCTGATGCAGGAGAACCGCGCGTTCGACCATTACTTCGGAACCTTCCCGGGCGTGCGCGGCTTCAACGATCCGCGCACGGTCGCGCGCCCCGACGGCAAGGCGATCTGGTATCAGAACTACAAGGGCCGCGACTACGTGCCGTGGCATCTCGACACGTCGAAGACGTGGGCGCAGTGGATGACGTCCGAGTACCACGACTGGGACCCGTTCCACCAGCTGTGGAACGAAGGCCGCAACGACAAGTGGATGGCCGTGCAGTGGCCCGAGGCGATGGGCTATTTCAAGCGCACCGATTTGCCTTACTACTATCCGCTCGCGAGCGCGTTCACGATCTGCGACGCGTATCACCAGTCGATGATGGGGCCGACCAACCCGAACCGGCTGTACCTGATGACGGGCCGCGCGTCGCCGAACGCCGACGGCAGCCAGGTCGCGACCTCGAACTTCATGGGCGACCGCACCGGCACGGTGTCCTGGACGACGTTTCCGGAACGCTTGCAGCAGGCGGGCATCGACTGGCGCGTCTACCAGGAAGGCGGCGTCGGCTCGTACCAGGACGTGTGGAATTTCGTGTCGAGCCGCTACTGGATCGACAACACGAACAATTTCGATTGCAACGCGCTGGCGTGGTTCGCGCAGTTCAAGTCGGCGCCGACGAACTCGCCGCTGTACCAGCGCGGGATGACCGCGCGCGGCATCGCGTCGCTGCGCGACGACGTGCTCGCCGACCGCCTGCCGCAGGTGTCGTGGATCGTGCCGCCGTTCTCGTCGTCCGAGCATCCGTGGTGGGGGCCGTCGTTCGGCGAGGAATTCGTGTCGCGGATTCTGGATGCACTCACGTCGAACCCGGCCGTGTGGGCGAAGACGGTGTTCCTGCTGTGCTACGACGAAGGCGACGGCTTCTACGATCACGTGACCGCGCCCGTGCCGCCGTGGAAGGCAGGCAAGGGGCTGTCGACGGTCAGCGTCGAAGGGGAGATCGAGCAGCAGTCCGGCTTGCCGATCGGGCTCGGCACGCGCGTGCCGCTGCTCGCGATCTCGCCGTGGTCGAAGGGCGGCTGGACCTGCTCCGAGGTGTTCGATCACACGTCGGTGATTCGCTTCATCGAGAAGCGTTTCGTCGACGATCATCCGGCCGTCCATGAAACCAACATCACGCCGTGGCGTCGCGCGGTGTGCGGCGACCTGAGCTCGGCGTTCGATTTCGCGGGCGACGCCGATCGCGCGGTGCCGCCTGCGCTGCTCGACCTGACCGCGACGAAGGCGCAGCTCGACAACGCGTACTGGGTGCAGTACTACCTCGCGAAGCCGAGCTATCCGGCGGGCTATCCGGCCGAGAACGCGCCGCTGCCCGTGCAGGAGCCGGGGCAGCGCAAGCTGCGTCCGGTGCCTTACGAGCTGTTCGTCGAGGCCGCGCTCGACACGCGCGCGGGCGTGCTGAACGTGAGCTTCGCGAACAACGGCAAGGCGGTGCCCGGCAACGCGGCCGGCGCGTCGGCCGCGGTGTTCCATGTGCACGACGCGGTGGCGCAGAACGGCCCGCGCTTCTACACGATCCAGAGCGGCCGCGTGCTGAGCGACCAGTGGTGGCCGGTGCGCGACACGCAGGGGCGCTACGATCTCGCCGCGTACGGGCCGAACGGCTTCTATCGGCGCTTCAAGGGCGGCGCGACCGCGAGCGCGGCGCTGGTCGACGTGACGGTCGGGTATCGCGCCGACGGCGGGCTCGTCGTGCGGATGCGCAACGCCGGCCGCGCGCGGCTCACCGCGACGATCGCGGACAACGGCTACGGCGCCGCGTCGCGCTCCGGCGCGATCGAGGCGGGCGCGATCGTCGAGACGGTCTGGGACCTGTCCGCAAGCGGCGGCTGGTATGACTTGAGCGTGACGGTCGATGCGGACGCGGACTATCTGCGCGCGCTGGCCGGTCACGTCGAGACGGGCGCCGCGAGCGTCACCGATCCGCTCTTCGCGCGCGTGACCGGGAGCGCGTGATGAACCGCAATCGAGTGGGGCGGCGCGGCGCGGCGCTGGCGGCGGGCGCGGTGGCGTCGGCCGTCGCGCTTTGGGCCGGCCGCCCGGGCATCGAGCGGCTGGCCGCCTTGCAATTCGCTTCGCAACCCGTTCTTCACCAGGAAGCCAGCATGACGAACGATTCGATTGCGTCGCCCGCCGATTTCCATGCGCAGCTCGACGGCTATGCGCGTGATCGCGCGGCCTTGGGCGGAGCCGATCGGCAGGCGCGCGCTCGCGCGCTGCTCGCGCAACTGCGCGCCGATGCGGATGCGGGCACGCTCGATCCGCACGAGGCGTCCGGCATCGCGGATCTGCTGTGGCAGGACGCGGAACCCGACGCGGCGGCGCGGCGGGCGGGCAGCGATGCGCTGCGCGAGCACCTGCGCGATCTCGCGATGGGCGCGCGGCCGCCGTCACCTGCGCGCGAGCGGCAGGACGCAGCCTATGTTGCGGAGAGCCGCAAGATCATCGAGGAAGTCACGCGAACCGTGCCGGATCGCGAGCAGCAGCGCGCGGCGCTCGATAGCCGGCTCGCCGAACTGCGCAAGCGGATCTACGGGACCGCGGCGCCGGCGCCGCATGGCGGGTGAGAGAGCGGGCGCGCCGCTCGAAAGATTACGCCGCGATGAACTCGTGAACGTAGCGATTGAACACGGCCGGCGCCGCGGCGTTCATCCCGTGCGACGCGCCGGCGACGGTTTGCCGTTGCGCGTCGCCGAGCCACTGCGCGAGCGTGTCGACGTTGTGGCGGAACATCTTCGGGCTGCGCTGACCGTCAATCAGCAGCGTGCGGCATGCAACGTCGGCCGCCGCGTCGCGCGAATATGCGGGCAGCGGATCACGAAGCTGCTTCGGCAGCGTGCTCGCGTTGTCGATCGCCATCGTGCGGAAGGATGCGGTGCTCTTGTTCCACGCGCCGGGGATGCTGACGGAGTCGACGAACATCTCGAGCCCTGCCTCGACGTCGCCGTTCTCGATCAGGCTCACGGCCTTCGTGCGCAGCGCGATCGCGGCCGGCGGCAGCGTGGCTTCATGCACGCCTTCCTGCCGCAGCGGGCCGCCCGGATCGGCGAGCGTCAGCGTTTCGACGAGGTGGGGATGGTGGCGCGCGACGTTGAACGCGACGCTGCCGCCGCGCGAGTGGCCGACGAGATGCACCGGGCCGAGATCGAGCGCGTCGATGAATTCGGCGAGCTCGTCGACGTGGTTCTGCCAGCCGAACTCGTTCTGGATGCCGGCTTCGACCGCCGGCCAGTAATGGCTGAGGCTCGGCGCGATGCAGCGATAGTGCGCCGACAGTGAAGCGAGCTGCGGATCCCAGTAGCGATAGTCGCAAAGCGATCCATGAACGAACACCATCGGCGCGCCCGTGCCCCGCTCGACATACGGCAGGCTGATGCCTGACGACAGCGTCGCAAATTGCAGGTCGGGGTTCGCGAGCACCGAAGGCTCGATTCGCATGTTCATGACTGAAAAAACTCACAGGTGCGTCATCACGTCGCAACTATGCCCGAGCGCGGCATTTAAGCAAAACGCATAATTTTCATCGCATCGATCAATTTTATTGATGGCGATCCCGCAAAGCCCGATCAGGTCGAGAGCGCTCGATCGAGCAGGATATTTGTCTGATGGTTGTATGCGAAACGAAAGGCGGAATGCCGCGTGCCGACGCGGCGCGAAGGAGGGGCGGGAGAGGGGCTTGGAGGTTGGAGGCGGCGGGTTTACGCCCGCCGTCAGCGCACCACGAAGCCGGTCGCGGAGCGCGCGTCGACCGGCAGGTCGTTGTCGTCGGCAAACCGCATCACGAACTCGAATGCGTCGGGGCACGCGGCCCGCAATTCGTGCGACACGAGCAGGCACTTGACGCCGCCGTCGACGACGGGCGTTGCAAGCCGCGTCAGCGCGCTCGGGAAGCCCGGCCGCTTTTCGCCGACGAACAGCGTGATCACGCCCGCGAGGCGCTCGGGCCAGTCGCCCGGTCGGAACGTCTTCTGCGCGCGGGTGACGCCCCGGATCAGATAGCCGTCGGTTTGGCCTTGCTCGGTGAGGTTGATGCGATCCATGCCTGTACGATCCTCGTTCGCCTGCTGTATGCGTTACGCGTCGCCGCCTTCAGCCGGCGCGTCACCGCGCAAGTGGCGCAGCTTGTGATAAAGCGTCTTCTTCGGCATGCCGAGCGCGTCGCTGGCGTCCGCGACGTTGCCGTTGTGCCGGCGCAGCATGTCCTCGATCAGCATGCGTTCGAAGTACGCGAGCTGTTCCGCGAGCGTGCCGCCCTTCGCCGGCGCGCCGCCGGCCGTCGACAGCAGGCTGTCGCCGGTCAGCCCGAGCACGAAGCGGTCGGCGACGTTCTGCAGTTCGCGCACGTTGCCGGGCCACTGGTGCGTCATCAGTTCGGACACCTGCGCAGCGCTCACGACCGGCGCGGGCTGCCCGAAGCGGCGCGCGGCCGCGAGCACGAAGTGCTCGAACAGCAGCGGCACGTCCTCGCGGCGCTCGCGCAGCGGCGGCAGCTCGATCTGCGCGACGTTCAGCCGGTACAGCAGGTCCGCGCGAAAGCGCCCGTCGGCCGCGAGCTCGGCGAGGTCCGCCTTTGACGCGGCGACCACGCGGCAATCGACCGGAATCAGCTCGTTCGCGCCGAGCCGCTCGACCACGCGCTCCTGCAGCACACGCAGCATCTTGACCTGCAGCGCGACCGGCATCGTCTCGATCTCGTCGAGGAACAGCGTGCCGCCGTGCGCCCACTCGACCTTGCCGATGCGCTTCTTGATCGCACCCGTGAACGCGCCGGCCTCGTGGCCGAACAGCTCGCTCTCGAACACCTGCTCCGGCAGGCCGCCGCAGTTCAGCGCGACGAAATGCGCGTCGCGCCGCCCGCCGAAATCGTGCAGGCTGCGCGCGATCAGTTCCTTGCCGGTGCCCGTCTCGCCGGTGATCAGCACCGACACCGACGTATCGGCGAGCCGCAGGATCTTCTTGCGGACGTCCGCCATCGCCGGCGACTTGCCCAGCACGAGCGCCTCGATGCCCTGCCAGTTGTGGAGCGCCGCGCGCAGGCCCTGCACCTCGAGCGTGAGGCGGCGCTTCTCGACCGCGCGCGCGACGCGCCCCGCGATCACGTCGGACGAGAACGGCTTCTCGATGAAGTCGTACGCGCCGACCTGCATCGCGCCGACGGCCGTCGAGATGTCCGCGTGGCCGCTGATCAGCACGACCGGGATCTGCGCATCGATCGCCATCACGCGGTCGAGCAGCTGCAGCCCGTCGATGCCCGGCATCCGCACGTCCGACACGATCACGACCGGCGCGCCGGGTGCAACGTGCGCGAGCGCGTCGGCCGCCGACGCGAACGCGCTCACCGGAAACCCGGCGAGCGCGACCGCTTGCTCGACGCCGATCCGGACGTTCTCATCGTCCTCGACGACCAGCACCCGAATCTCATCTTCCATGCTCTGTCCTTTGCGGCGTGGCCGCCGCGAATTCGATACTGAATGCCGCGCCGCCGTCGGCGCGGTTGGCCGCGGCGATCTTCGCGCCGAACCCTTCGACGATGCGCGACGTGATCGCGAGGCCGAGCCCGAGGCCCTGCCCGCGCGGCTTGGTCGTCACGAACGGCTCGAACAGGTGCGGGAGCACGTCCGGCGCGATGCCCGCGCCGCTGTCGGCGATCGTGAAGCGCACGCGGCCTTGCGGATCGGGCTCGCCAGCTTCGATGACGATCGTGCGCGCGGCGGCGTCGCGCACCGCGTCGAGCGCGTTGCCGAGCAGGTTCACGATCACCTGCTGCAACTGGCTCGATTCCGCGTACACGGTCGTGCCGGCCGGAATCCGCACGTCGAGCGTCACGCCTTCGTCGCGAATCCGCGCATCGTAGATGAGCCGCGCATGCGCGACCGCTTCGGCCAGCGACACCGCGACGCGCTCGATGTCCGGCTTGCGCGCGAACGTCTTCAGTTCGCCGGTGAGCACCGCCATGCTGTCGACGAGCTTGCCGATGCGCTCGAGATTGGCGAGCGCCGGTGCCGGCTGGCCGCGTTCGAAGAAGGTGCGCGCGTTGTCGCACAGCGTGCGGATCGCGACGAGCGGCTGGTTCAGCTCGTGCGTGAGGCCCGCGGCCATCTGCCCGAGCACCGCGAGCTTGCCCGCATGCACGACTTCCTGCTGCGAATCGCGCAGGCGCTGCTCGGTGCGCTCGCGCTCGACGATCTCCTGCTGCATCCGTGCGTTCGCAGCCGTCAGCGCGGCCGTGCGCTGCGCGACGGTCAATTCGAGCTGGTCGTTCGCGCGGCGCAGCGCGTCCTGCGCATTGAGCCGCGCGGCGAGCGTGCGGCGGCGCTGGATCGCATACGCGGCATAGAGCGCGGCGATCAGGAACGCGCCCGTCACGAACGCGAACGCCATCTGCTGCTGGCGCCGCGCGCCGGCGACGTCGAGCAGCACCATCAGCGAATCGCCGGCCTGAGGCGCGGGCCGCGACATTACCAGATAGCGCGCGGTGCGTCCCGGGCGACGCAGGTCGGGAAACTGGCCGAGCCACGCGGCGGCGTTCCAGCCGCCGACGCGCCGGTACGGCAGCGCCTCGACCGTGCGGCCCGCGTATTGGCGCGAGGCCTGGATGTCGCGCTGCTGCTGCGCGGTGATCGGCTGCAGCGCGGCGAACTTCCATTCGGGTTCGGTCGAGATGACGATCACGCCGTTGCCGTCGACCACCATCGCCGCGACGCCGGGCGCGCGCCACGCGAATTCGAGCGCGTCGACGCTGACCTTGACGGCTGCCGCGCCAAGCGTGCGGCCGTCGTCGCGGACCGCGCTCGCGAAATAGAGCCCGGGAATGCCGGTGTTGGTGCCGATGCCGAAGAAGCGGCCGCTGCCGTGCGCGAGCGCGTCCTTGAAGTAAGGCCGGTACGACACGTTGGTGCCGACGAAGCTGACCGGCTGGTTCCAGTTGCTCGCGGCGATCACCGAGCCTTGCAGGTCGATCACGTCGACCGCGCCGCTGCCCGCGTCGCGGTTCACGGCTTCGAGGTAGGTGTTGACGGTGTGCAGCAGGTCGGGCGCTTCAGCAGGCGGCGTCTTCAGCAGCGTGCGCACGCCGTCCTGCCGCGCGACGAGCGCGGGCAGCAGCTCGAAGCGGCCCAGCTCGCTCTTCAGGCTCGCCGCGTACAGGTCGAGCCGGTGCGCGCCGACTTCCTCGAGCCCGTCGATCGCGCGGTCCCATGCGAACTCGACCGCGGCGGCCGTCACGCCGACATACAGCGCGGCCGCCGCCGCCCAACCCCACCACGCGATTCCCTTGAAACTCGTCTGCACGTTCGCCCTCATCGATGCCCGCCGCCGGCCTGCCGCCCACCCACCTAATGCAAGCGCCGCGCGCCGGGCGAACCGGCGGCGGCGCTGCGCGTCATGCGGCCGTCGCGAGCGGACGCGCGGCGACGCGTCATCCGAGATGCGCCAGCAGGATCAGCGTCACCGTGACGACGATCGCGCCGCCGATGCGCGTCGCGATCTGCGCGAACGGCATCAGCTGCATCCGGTTCGCGGCGGTCAGGATCGCGACGTCGCCGGTGCCGCCTTGCCCGCTGTGGCACGCGTTCACGATGGCCGTGTCGATAGGGTACATCTTCATCAGGCGGCCGACCACGAAGCCCGTGCCCATCAGCGTCGCGACGGTCGCGACGATCGTGATCACGTTGACCAGCGTGAACGCGGCGGTCAGCTTGTCCCACGGCGTCATCGCGACGCCGATCGCGAACAGCAGCGGATAGGTGACGGCGGTCGAGAAGAACTTGTAGACGACGAACGCGCCTTCCTGCAGCGGCGGCGACACCGCGCGCGCGAGCTTCACGAGCACCGCGAGGAACAGCATCGCGACCGGCGCGGGCAGGCCGAACAGCTTGTGCGCCATCAGGCCGACGAGGTACAGCGTGATGGCCGTGATGCCGGCGCCCGCGATGTGCGTAACGTCGACGTGGCCGCGGATTTCTTCGTTTTCCGGCGTCATGTCGCCGGTCTCGCCGACCTGCAGGCGGCCGTTGCCGGTCAGGTGCGGCAGGCGCTTGCCGAGCATGTCGAGCGCGCCCGACAGGATGATCGCGGTCAGGCTGCCGAGCATCACCGGCGGCAGCACGGCCGCGAACATCTCGCCTTGCGGCAGGTGCAGGATTTCCGAATAGCCGATCGACAGCGGAATCGCGCCTTCGCCGACGCCGCCCGCCATGATCGGCACGACGATGTACAGCAGCGTGTGCCGCGCACCGAGGCCGAGCGCGGTGCCGACGGCCGTGCCGACGATCGCCGCGGCGACCGAGCCGGCCGCGAGCGGGATGAAGATCTTCAGGAAGCCCTGGATCAGCACGCGCCGGTCCATGCTCAGGATGCTGCCGACGATGATCGACGCGATGAACAGGTACAGGAAGTTGGTCGACTTCGTGAACTCGGTCGTGAGGTTGAGCACGGGCTTCGGCAGCACGTGATAGTAGGTCAGCGCGGACGGCACGAAGGTCGCGAAGATCGCCGCCGCGCCGATGTTGCGCAGGAGCGGCAGGCGCTTGCCGAGCTCGGCGCAGGTGAAGCCGAAGAACGCGAGCACGGCGATCGCCATCGAGATCTCGCCGGGCACCTTGCCGGTGACCGAGAAGCCGACGATCAGCGCGAGCAGGATGAAGTAGACCGGCAGCGGGATGATGCCGATGCGGACTTCCATCAGCTTCCACCAGCCTTCCGGCCAGAAACGGGTGCTGGTGGCGGAACGGGGCTCGGCGATCGGCTCCGCGTGGATCGGGGTGGGCGTAGAGGTCTGCAAGACGTGTCTCCTTGGATTTTGAATGCCGGCGTTGCTTCGCGGCATGTGTGCGAACCATCACGCAACGTTCATGCCAGAAAAGGACCAGCCGGTACGTTTGCAGGCTATTGATTTTTAACGGATTTGTTTGGTCTTCGGAAAGGGCTGCAGGGTGGTCGTTCCGATGTTTCGGAATTCCGCCTGCCGGCCGGGCCGAGATTTCAGCCTGGTCTCGGTCGCCGCTATGGCGTCGCTTGCCACGGATACGTAGCCCCCGGCATGAATGAGGCGACAACTACCTTGGCGCGCGGCAGTTCATCGCGCTTGTTTTTTTGAGAGGCATCTCATATCAGATCAGATAACCTTGCGTTATTAATTTGAAAGGAAAGGAGGCCATGCCAAAGTCAAATCCACCCGGGGTCATCGATTCTGGCGACAGCAAATCTCTCGAAATCGCGCTAGCTGAGCTACAAGCAACAGCAGCCCAGTTCTCAGCAACATGTATCAGCGATTCACGCGCTCGCACACGGTATGCAAAAGACATTGCCGCCGCCGCCAACGAGTTCCGGCTAGCAGCCTACTCTGGTCGACTTTCGATGCGAGATGCAGCAGAACAGGCTCGCGCGATGCGGAACCAGATCATGGAGTTATCACGTCTTCGCAGCAGTCCTGTGATTCGCGCCTATGCCACCCGTATCAAAGGAAAGGGGCGCTCCCTTTCATTTCTCACTGAGAAATATGCGCAGGTACGGTATAGCATCCCTTTCAGTGTGCTATCCGAACAGCAACAAGCCAGCGTCTATGCGGACATCATTCGCGCCTCGGGTAGGCCAGACCAAAACATCATGAAACTGGCCGAGAAAATGGGGAGAGCCGGTCGGCGTGCGCTGCTTGTATCGCTGGCGATTGCCGTTTATGAAGTCGCGGAATCGGACAACAAGCCGCGCGAAGTCGTTCGACAAGGAACCTTGGCCGGCGCCGGAATCGTCGGTGGCTGGGCAACTGGCGCGGCCGCGGTGGCGGGTGGACTATGCGCTGCTACCGCACCGGTATGTGTCGCCGTTGTCGGGTTCGTATGAGGCATGCTGGCCGTCTATGGTGCGGACGCTGCCTTTGGTACGCTATACCCACGAACCCGGCCGATAACACCGTGATGGAACCATTGGACACGAAGCGCCGCGCTCCCGTATGGCAAGCGCTAGCCGAACTCTTCGTCGGCCGCGAATTGCAGGACCACGACTATAAGTGGGTCGCTGGCGTCCTGCAGACCTCCGGATATTCGATTGACGAGCTTGAACACATACTCAGGGAAGAGGTTGCGCCAGTCTATCGGCACAACATTTCTGCTTTGGCGATGCCTGATGAAATGGACGGCTGGACCCTGGACGAAGTGACGACCGACATTCGCGCTTATCTGGCACACCCGCGCCACGGTTTGCAGGAGCGATTGAAGCGCTTCGTGACACGTAAGCTTCCGGTGCCCGTCGATATCCGATGGGACAAGGTTCGGTCGCTGCTCCCCATGACGGCATGAACGAGGCGGCAACGACCTTGACGCGCGCCGCCCGCCATATCTTCTGGTGCGATTTTCTTCGCACGATCGCTTCGTAGACCGCTTCCCCCAACGCGCTCTATCATCGGCTGATCCTTTTCCGATGCGACGACCGTCCGGAGAACGCCCGCGCGTTCGCCGCGGGTTCGCTCATGCGTCGATACCGTCTTTGGACAGGAGAGTGGTTTCTATGCCCCATGCCGTTTTTTTTGCCCGCTTTTCCTTCTGGTCGCTCGCGCGTCCCCTTCGCCTGTTCGCGGTCGCGCTGCTCGGCGCGACCCTGCTGGCCGGCGCGCAGGCCGAACCCGCGCCGCTGAAGGTCGGCGTGTCGACCACCCCGCAGATCGACGCGCTGAAGATCGCCGCGAAGGAAGCGAAGGCGCAGGGGCTCGACGTGAAGATCATCGAGTTCACCGACTGGAATACGCCGAACGCGGCGCTCGCGAACAAGGACATCGACGTCAACTACTTCCAGCACATCCCGTTCCTCGAGAACGCGAAGAAGCAGCGCGGCTACAACTTCGTGTCGATCGCGCCGGGCACGATCATGAAGATTGGCCTCTATTCGAAGAAGGTGAAAAGCTTCAGCGAGCTGAAGGACGGCGCGACGGTCGCAATCGCGAACGATCCGGTGAACGGCGGGCGCGGGCTGTTGCTGCTGCAGCGCGCGGGGCTCGTCACGCTGACGCCGGGCGTCGACTACCGCGCGACGACGCACGATATCGTGTCGAACCCGAAGCACCTGAAGATCATCGCGCTCGAGGGGTCACAGCTCGCGCGTTCGCTCGACGACGTCGATCTCGCGCAGGGCTACCCGAGCTTCATCAAGCTCGCGGGCACGACCGACCCGAACAGCGCGCTGCTGTTCGACGGCACCGAGAACAAGAGCTACGCGCTGCAGTGGGTCGTGCGGCCGGAGAGCGCGAACGACGCGCGCATCCGCAAGTTCATCGCGATCTACCAGACCTCGCCCGCGGTGCGCAAGGCGCTCGACAACGCGTTCGGCTCGCTGTACGCGATCGCGTGGTGACGGAGGCGCGCATGGCGAACCAGAAGAAGATCCTGCTCAACGCGTTCAACATGAACTGCGTCGGGCACATCAACCACGGCCTGTGGACGCACCCGCGCGACCGCTCCGCGCACTACACCGATCTCGACTACTGGGCGGATCTCGCGAGGACGCTCGAGCGCGGCAAGTTCGACGGCATCTTCCTCGCGGACATCGTCGGCGTGTACGACGTGTTCGGCGGCGGCCCGGACGCCGCGCTGCGCGAAGCGGTGCAGGTGCCCGTCAACGATCCGCTGCTGCTCGTGCCCGCGATGGCGCAGGTCACGCGGCATCTCGGCTTCGGCGTGACCGCGAACCTGACCTACGAGCCGCCGTACCTGTTCGCGCGGCGCATGTCGACGCTCGATCACCTGACGAAGGGACGTGTCGGCTGGAACATCGTCACCGGCTATCTCGACAGCGCGGCGCGCGGGATGGGCCTCGCGCAGCAGATCGGCCACGACGATCGCTACGAGCGCGCGGACGACTACATGGAGGTCGTCTACAAGCTGTGGGAACAGAGCTGGGACGACGACGCGGTGATCCGCGACGCGCACGCGCGCGTGTTCGCGCAGCCGGGCAAGGTGCGGCGCGTGAAGCACGACGGGCCGTTCTATTCGCTCGACGCGATCCATCTGTGCGAGCCGTCGCTGCAGCGCACGCCGGTGCTGTACCAGGCCGGGTCGTCGGCGCGCGGCGTCGAGTTCGCGGGCCGGCACGCGGAGTGCGTGTTCGTGAACGGTCAGAGCAAGGCGGCCGCGCGCGCGGCGGTGCTCGATATCCGCGCGGCGGCGGCGCGGCAGGGACGCGATCCGCAGTCGATCAAGATCTTCGCCGGCGTAACCGTCGTCACCGCCGAGAACGAACGGCTCGCGCGCGAGAAGTTCGACGAATACCGGCGCTATGCGAGCCCCGAGGCCGGCCTCGCGCATTTCGCGAGCTCGACCGGCATCGACTTCGCGAAGTACGGGCTCGACGAGCCGATCTCGTATGTGAAGACCGATTCGATCCAGTCCGCGGTCGACGCGATCTCGAAGAAGAGCACGAGCGGCGCGTGGACCGTGCGGCGCATGCTCGACCAGATGTCGCTCGGCGGCCGCTATCACCCGATCGTCGGCTCGCCGTCGCAGGTCGCGGATGAACTGCAGGCGTGGATCGACGAAACCGGCATCGACGGCTTCAACCTGACCCGCACGGTGATGCCCGAGTCGTTCGAGGATTTCGTCGACTGGGTCGTACCGGAGCTGCAGAACCGAGGCGTGTACAAGGAAGACTACGATCCCGCGCCGACGCTGCGCGAGAAGCTGTTCGGCGCCGGCGCGCGCCTGCCTGCGTGGCATGCAGGCGCGCGGCACCGGCCGGCGCCCGAGCAGGCGCATGCGTGAGCGCGACGGAGTAGAGCGATGACGCAATTCCTGGATACGCTGGGCTTCGTCGAAGCGTCGGCCGCGCATGCGGGGCGCGCTGCGCGTGCTGAGGCGGTTTCGCTGGCCGGCGGCAGCGCCGTCGCGTTCGAACACGTCGGCAAGGTATTCGCGTCGCCGCGCGGGCAGGCCGCCGCGCTGCGCGATGTGACGCTGGACGTGCGGCGCGGCGAGGTGTTCGGCATCATCGGCCGCAGCGGCGCGGGCAAGTCGACGCTGCTGCGGCTCGTCAACGGGCTCGAACGGCCGACGTCGGGCCGCGTGCGCGTGCAGGGCGTCGACGTCGGCGCGCTCGACGAGGACGGCCTCGTCGCGCTGCGCCGCCGCACCGGGATGGTGTTCCAGCATTTCAACCTGCTGTCCGCGAAGACGGTCGCCGAGAACGTCGCGCTGCCGCTGAAGATCGCCGGCGTGCCGAAGGCCGAGCGCGCGCGCAAGGTCGCGGCGCTGCTCGAGCTGGTCGGCCTCGCGGCGAAACGCAACGCGTATCCGGCCAGCCTGTCCGGCGGCCAGAAACAGCGCGTCGGCATCGCGCGCGCGCTCGTGCACGATCCGGAAGTGCTGCTGTGCGACGAGGCGACGTCGGCGCTCGATCCGGAGACGACGCAGTCGATCCTCGCGCTGCTCGCCGACATCAATCGCCGCCTCGGCCTGACGATCGTGCTGATCACGCACGAGATGGAGGTGATCCGCGCGGTGTGCGACACCGTCGCGGTGATCGAGCAGGGCGAGGTGGTCGAAACGGGGCCGGTGTGGCGCGTGTTCGGCGCGCCGCAGCACGGCGCGACGCGCGCGCTGCTGAGCACGCTGGTGCACGACCTGCCGGCCGAACTCGCCGCGCGCGTGCAGCCGCTGCCCGCGCACGCGGCGCTGCCCGACGGCGCGCAGGTCGTGCTCGACCTCCGCTATACGGGCGAGAGCGGCGGCGAGCCGGACGTCGGCGCGCTCGCGGCGGCGCTCGGCGGCTCGGTGCGGTTCCTGCACGGCGGCATCGAGCGCATCCAGGGGCGCGCGCAGGGGCGCCTCGTGATCGCGTCGGCGGCCGACGCGCGCGCGCCCGGCGCGCTCGCCGCGCTGCTCGAACGCGTGCGCGTGCATGCGAACCACGCGGAGGTGCTCGGCTATGTTTGAGCTCTGGTGGCCCGAACTGCTCGACGCGATGCGCGACACGCTGTCGATGGTCGCGGCGTCCGCGGCGATCGCGGCGCTGTTCGGCATCCCGCTCGCGGTGATCCTCGTGACGACCGCGCCGGGCGGCATCTACGCGCGGCGCGGCCTGAACGCGGCGCTCGGCGCGCTCGTCAACGTGTTCCGCTCGACGCCGTTCATCATCCTGCTCGTCGCGCTGCTGCCGTTCACGCGCATGCTGATCGGCACGACGATCGGCGTGTGGGCGGCCGTCGTGCCGCTGTCGATCGCCGCGATCCCGTTCTTCGCGCGCGTCGCCGAGGTGAGCCTGCGCGAAGTGGATCGCGGGCTGGTCGAGGCCGCGCTCGCGATGGGCGCGAAGCGCCGTCACATCGTGTGGCACGTGCTGCTGCCCGAGGCGCTGCCCGGCATGCTCGGCGGCTTCACGATCACCGTGGTCGCGCTGATCGGCTCGACCGCGATGGCGGGCGCGGTCGGCGCGGGCGGGCTCGGCGATCTCGCGATCCGCTACGGCTACCAGCGTTTCGACACCACCGTCATGGCGACCGTGATCGTGATCCTGATCGCGCTCGTCTCGGCCGTGCAAGCCACGGGCGACCGCCTGGCCCGACGACTGGCCAGGCGCACCTGAGCGGGCGCCACAAGCGCCCGCGCTTTCAATCAACGATCCTGAGAGACCGATTCATCATGACTTTGCCCATCGGCGCGCCGCGCGAGTGGAACGCCCAGTTCGAGGAAGCCCTGTTCCTGGACGTGGCGCGACGCCATCGTCCCGATTTCCCGGCCAAGCTCGCCGCGCCGCCGCGCGAGCCGCGCAACGCGGACGAGCTGGCCGCCGTCGCGGACTACTACACGAAGATGGCGTCGCACGACCTGTTCATCGTGCAGGTCGTCGCGAAGGCGATCGACACGCTGTTCCGCGACGATCCGCATTTCCAGCTGATCCTGTCGCGCCAGCTCGGCGACGACGGCGCGCACGCGGTGATCGGCCGCGAGCGCGTGCTGGAGCTGACCGGGCGCGATCCGCTGCCGGAGATCGACGCGCTCGTCGCCGCGCACTGGGCGCGCGTCGGCGATCTGCCGGTGCGCGATCTCGCGGGCTTTCTCGCGTTCGAATGGCATTACGAGCTGCATATCCTCGCGAAGCTGTGGATTCAGCGCAAGACCGGCCGCATCGCCGACGGCGCGATGCGCGAGCACGGCGAGAACCGCATCCGCCCCGACGAGGAATGGCATCGCGTGCAGATCGTGCAATGGTGGTTCGAGAAGCTGGCCGCGTTGCCGGCGGCCGAGCGCGATGCGCTGATCGAGCGCGTGATCGACGCCGACGAGGAAACGCAGCGGCGGCTCGACGGCTATCTGCACGACGAATACGCACACACTGCCGAGGTGTTCGGCGCGGACATTGCCGACTATCGCGCGATCTACGACGACTGGCGCCGCGAGATCCTCGCGCGGCTGGTCGGGCGGCCCGCGCTCGGTTCGCTGGTGCCGCTGTCGGGCGCACCGGTTGCGCAGGAAGCGCTCGCATGAACGATCCGCGCGGCCCGGCGACGCTTGCCCCGCTTGTTCCGGACGCGGGCGCGTCCGCCTTCGATCCGGCGGCGCTTCCCCGCGTGATCGACGCGCTGCGCGCGAGCGCAGCCGCGCGCGATCGCGCGGGCGGTCACGCCGCGCAGGAAAAGCAATGGCTCGCCGATGCGGGCCTGCTGACGCTCGCTGTGCCGCGCACGTTCGGCGGGCAGGAAGCCGCCTGGCCCGTGATCTACGACGCAATCCGGCAGATTGCGCGCGTCGACAGCGCGCTCGCGCATCTGGTCGGCTTCCAGTGCCTGCAGGTCGTGAGCGTCGACGTGTGGGGCAGCCCCGCGCAGCGCGAGCGCTATCTGCGCGGCACCGTCGCGCATCGCTGGTGGTGGGGCAATGCGGTCAATCCGCTCGACACGCGGCTCGTCGCGACCGCGACGCCCGACGGCGGCTACCGGCTCGACGGCGTGAAAGGCTTCTGCTCGGGCACGCGCGGCTCACAGCGGATGACCGTGTCCGCGCACGATCCGGCACTCGGCCGGACCGTGTTCGGCGTGGTGCCGACCGCGCGCGCGGGCATCGCCGTGAACGACGACTGGGACCCGATCGGCCAGCGCCAGACCGACAGCGGCAGCGTGACGTTCGACGGCGTGACGCTCGCGCCGGACGAAGTGCTGCACCGCTCGGAAGCGCCGCCGACGCCGCGTGCGACGCTGCGCACGCTGGTGTCGCAACTGGTGCTGACGAACCTGTTCGTCGGGCTCGCCGAAGGCGCGCTGGCCGACGCGCGCGAGTACGTGCTGCGCAACGGACGGCCGTGGATTCATGCGGGCGTCGAGCGCGCGACCGACGATCCGTACACGCTGCAGCGCTTCGGCGACATGCGCGTGCAGGCGGTGGCCGCCGCTGCGCTCGCCGATCGTGCGGCCGACGCGCTGCAGCAAGCGTGGTTGCAGCACGATGCATTGACGGCCGACGGGCGCGCCGAAGCGGCGCTCGCGATTTCCGATGCGAAGATCGTCGCGCAGCGGGCCGCGCTTGCGAATGGCGAAGCGCTGTTCGACGCGTGCGGCGCGCGCGCGACGGCCGCGTCGCTCGGGCTCGACCGGTTCTGGCGCAATGCGCGCACGCATACGCTGCACGATCCGCTCGACTATCGGCTGCGGGATGTCGGCCGGTTCGCGCTGACGGGGGAGTTGCCGCAGGCGTCGTTGTATACGTGATGTGTTGCGCCGCGACGGACGCGCGCGGCGCATTCAGGTGATCCCTACTTCGAATAGAGCGCGTAGACCTTCCCCGAAGGGGCCTGAGCCACGAACCTGACGTCGGGCATCGCGCCCTTTTCCTTGCCAATAGCCGGTTGGCCTGGTTCGAGGCTAAAGACCCAGGTACCGGGATATTTTTCTCGCAGGCCGCGCTGGGCCGAGGAGACCTCGGTTCCGGCAGGGTAGGTGATATCGCCGAGGGTGAATGCACGCGCCAATTCGGCGTAACTGAAAGCGACGACGTTGTGCTGCTTGTCCAGTTGCATACTCGGATGCCGCAGCGGCAGGCCCGCCAGTTCGAATACGCTGCCGTCGGGGACATCAATGCGCCAATAGTCGTTGTCGCGCAGACCGTCGCCATAGGTGGTGGTGCTTCTCATCAATGTCGAATTGACCGGAATGACGGAATGGGCCACCCGATTGCCTTCAGCCAGATGGCACGCCCAAAGCGTCTTGATCCTGGCGTCGCGACGCAAGACGATTTCCAGCGGTCCGCCCGTGCCGCAGACCCAGCCGTCGACCGTCGCGTTGCCGGTTCCGGTAAGCGACAGGGCGGTGAGGGAGGGCGGGAGTTGGCCGTCGTCCCGGGGGGCCTCGTCGTCATACTCTGCCCTGACTCCCAACGCCGTGGCCGGAATTCCGTACACGCTGACCGCGTGCGGAAACTCGGCGTCGCTTATCGAGGTCATGTCGCCGGCTCTCGTAAGCGTCAGCTTGGTGCCGGACGGCATATCGATGCCAAGCAGGTGTTCGGCGTGCGCCAGTGTGGGATGCAGCGCGGCTTGCTCTCGGCTAATTTTCCGGTCGACCTCCAGTGATACGAGCGTGACATGCACAAAGACGAGGCTCATCACGCACAGCGCGCCGAGTATGCCGATCGAGCGTCCCTGGCGCGCACGAAAGGATCGCCGCACACGTGGAATCAAGATCAGCGCGGCGGCCCAGACAAGGACGGACACGGCCGCCAGAAACGAAATGCCGAGAATGATAAGGAAGACACCGGAGAAAATCGGGACGGGAATCATGGAAAAAATCAGCTCGGAATCGTTTCCGGAGTTGCCCCTGTAACGCAGGACACTCGGCTATTGTTATTGAATCAAGGCTGCTCCTGCTCTCTTGAGCCCCCGTGGCGAACGGCATTTCAACGCCTTGTGCGAATGGCGCTCATTGTAGTGTGCAAACGCAACGCCGACCGGCGTGGGCATGACCTCCGAGGCAGGCATCTCGCTGCGCTACCATAGCGCCGTGCAACCTGAGAGGCGGCGCCGGACCGGCAGCCGCGCACATCGACAACAAGCCATTCCAGGGGAATCCAACCATGAGAAAAATCGTCGCACTGTTCGCCTGCACGGCGTTCCTCGCGCTCGCCGCCACGACCGGCCGCGCGCAGACCGAATCCGCGCAAGCGGAAATGAAGGCCGCGGCGGCGGCCGTGAACAAGGCCGTCGTGAAGGGCCCGGCCGATATCGACCTGAAGCATCAGGCGATGCTGAAGCTGACGCAGGGCGAGGCGTTCGTGCCGGCGGCCGAGGCGGGCCGCTACCTGCGCGCGATGGGCAACACCGTCGACGAGTCGAAGCTGGTCGGCATGGTGCTGCCCGCCGATCCGGACGCCGACTGGATGTCGGTCATGTCGTTCGAGCCGAGCGGCTACATCCGCGACGACGACGCGAAGGACTGGAAGCCGGACGAACTGCTCGCGAGCCTGAAGGAAGGCACCGAGGAGGGCAACGCGTCGCGCAAGGAGCGCGGCCTGCCCGAATTCGAGGTGGTCGGCTGGGCGCAGCCGCCGGCGTACGACGCCAGCAAGCACCGGCTCGTCTGGTCGTCGATCATGCGCGACAAGGGCGCGCTCCCGAACCCGATGACCGACGGCGCAAACTACCGGACGCTCGCGCTCGGCCGCGACGGCTATCTGTCGCTGACGATGGTGTCGAGCCTCGAGGACCTGCAGAAATACAAGCCGTCGGCCGACGATCTGCTCGCGCACATCGATTTCAAGGACGGCAAGCGCTACGCCGATTTCAACAAGTCGACCGACCACGTCGCCGAATACGGCCTCGCGGCGCTGATCGTCGGCGTCGGCGCGAAGAAGCTCGGGCTGCTCGCGGTGATCGGCGCGTTCGCGGTGAAGTTCTTCAAGGTCGGCCTGGTCGCGTTGCTGGGAGGCGGCGTGGCGCTGAAGCGCCTGTTCAAGCGCAAGCCGAAAGCGGCCGCCGTGCCCGCCGTCGCGGAAGCGGCCGACGCGGAGCGCAAGGAATGACCAAGCTGCTGCTGCTGATCTTCGGCGGCCTGAAGCTCGGCAAGGTGCTCATGTCGGCGGGCACGATGCTGGTTTCGATCGCGGTCTATGCGCTGTTCTACGGCTGGCGGTTCGCGGCCGGCTTCGTCGCGCTGCTGCTCGTGCACGAAGCCGGCCACTACCTGGCCGCGCAGCGGCGCGGGCTGGCCGTCGGGCTGCCGACCTTCATCCCGTTCGTCGGCGCGTGGATCCAGCTGAAGGAGATGCCGCACGACGCCGAGACCGAAGCCTACGTCGGGCTCGCCGGACCGTTCGTCGGCACGCTCGGCGCGCTTGCCTGCTACGCGGCGGCGCGCCATTACGGCAGCGATCTGCTGCTCGCGCTCGCGTATACGGGCTTCTTCCTGAACCTGTTCAACATGATTCCGCTGTCGCCGTTCGACGGCGGGCGGATCACCGCGGTGCTGTCGCCGCGGATCTGGTTCGCGGGCGTGCCGGTGCTGGTCGCGTTGTTCGTGTACCGGCCGAGTCCGCTGCTGATCGTGATGGCGATCCTCGCGCTGCCGCAGTTGATGCGCGCGTGGCGCTATGACCCCGACGCGCCGGAGAACCGCGTCTATTACGCGACGTCGATCGAGACCAAGGCGACCTATGCGCTCTGCTACGTCGGCCTGCTGGCGTTTCTCGCGCTGATGACGTCCGGCGTGCACGACATGCTCGGCGCCGTGCGTTCCGCGAGCTGATGCAAACGGCGGCCGCTGCGCGCGGCCGCCGAACCCCCGCCGAACCTTCACGCGGCGCGATGCCGCAATTCGACCCGCCGGATGTCCTTCACGATCACGAGGTAGCTCAGCACGGTGACGAGCGCGTTGAGCCCGACGAACACCAGCGCGCCGTTGAACGAGCCGCTCGCGCCGACCAGGTAGCCGATCGCGATCGGCGCGACGATCCCCGCCGTGTTGCCGAACATGTTGAAGAGGCTGCCCGACAGGCCGATCGCTTCCTTCGGCGCCGTATCCGCGACGACCGCCCAGCCGAGCGAGCCGATCCCCTTGCCGAGGAACGACAACGCCATCAGCACGATCACGAGCGCTTCGCTGTCGACGTAGTTGCAGCCGATGATCACCATCGACAGCAGCATGCCGGCGACGATCGGGATCTTGCGCGCAAGCGTCAGCGACACGCCGCGCCGGATCAGCGCGTCCGACAGCATCCCGCCCAGCACGCCGCCGAGGAACCCGCAGATCGCGGGCAGCGACGTCATGAAGCCGGCCTTCAGCAGCGACATCCCGCGCGCCTGCACGAGATAGATCGGGAACCACGTCAGGAAGAAGTACGTGAGCACGTTCACGCAGTACTGGCCGAGATAGATGCCGATCAGCATCCGGTTCGACAGCAGCTGGCGCACGTAGTACCAGCCCGCGACCCTGCTGCCTTCGGACGGCGCGTCCTGGCCGCGCGCACGGGTCGGCCCGCCCGTCGTGCGCACGAGGCCGCCGCCTTGTTCGATGTGCTCGAGTTCCGCGCGGTTCACCGCCGGATGATCGGCCGGGTCCTTCACGACGCGCAGCCACAGGAACGCGAGCGCGATGCCGGCGAGGCCGAGCCACAGGTACACGTGATGCCAGCCGTAGGCGTGCGTGAGCCACGCCATCAGCGGCGAGAACACGACCGCCGCGAAGTACTGCGCGGAGTTGAAGATCGCCGACGCGGTGCCGCGCTCGGCGGTCGGGAACCAGCTCGCGACGACCTTCGCGTTCGCGGGGAACGCGGGCGCCTCGGCGACGCCGACCGCGAAGCGCATCGCGAACAGCGCGGCGACCGCGAACGCGGCGCTGCCGCCGAGCCCGATCGTGCTCTGCAGCAGCGTGAACGCCGACCACAGGAAGATGCTGCCCGCATAGACGCGCCGCGCGCCGAAGCGGTCGAGCAGCCAGCCGCTCGGCAGTTGCGCGAGCACGTAGGCCCAGCTGAACGCGGAGAAGATGTAGCCCATCGTCACCGGGTCGATGCCGAACGCCTGGCGGATCGGCGTGCCGGTGATCGACAGCGTCGCGCGGTCCGCGTAGTTGAGCGTCGTGACGACGAACAGCATCGCGAGGATCCAGTAGCGCACGGCGGTGCGGCGCGCGGCCCGGGCCAGGTCGATCGGGAGATCGCGGGAGGAGGTCTGATTAGGCACTTTAATGTACGTCGTCATATGACATGGCGTGCAGTTTAGTGACGGGCGGCAGCGTGGCGTAACTCGGGTTTTCCCTTTTGTGGGCAGATGAGCAGGCCTTGATAGGCTGGAAATCCAGTCTCTGCAAGGATGTGAGGCGATTGCACGGCCCACGGTCGGACGCTCAATCTCGAAATGAAGTCGGCAGACATCGTATCAGTTGGGCTACAATGGCCCATCCAACCCATTCCCGAACCACGGAGCACACCCCATGCAACTGACAGGTGAGATGCTGATCGGCGCCGATGCGGTCTACGGCTCGGCCGGAACCTTGCACGCGTTCGACCCGACGCGGGGCGCGCCGATCGACGCGCCGGCGTTCGGCGTCGGCGGGCTGGCCGACGTCGAGCGCGCGTGCGAGCTCGCGCGCGACGCGTTCGACGCGTATCGCGCGCAGCCGCTCGCGGCGCGCGCCGCGTTGCTCGACGCGATCGCGGACGAGATCGTCGCGCTCGGCGACGCGCTGATCGAGCGCGCGCACGCCGAAACCGGCCTGCCGGTTGCGCGCCTGCAAGGCGAGCGCGGCCGCACGGTCGGCCAGCTGCGCCTGTTCGCGCGGGTCGTGCGCGACGGCCGCTTCCTCGCCGCGTCGATCGATCCGGCCCAGCCCGCGCGCACGCCGCTGCCGCGCGCCGACCTGCGGCTGCAGAAGATCCCGCTCGGGCCGGTCGCGGTGTTCGGCGCGAGCAACTTCCCGCTCGCGTTCTCGGTCGCCGGCGGCGACACCGCGTCGGCGCTCGCGGCCGGCTGCCCGGTGATCGTGAAGGCGCACGAGGCGCATCTCGGCACGTCCGAGCTGGTCGGCCGCGCGATCCGCGCGGCGGTCGCGAAGTGCGGGATGCCGGCCGGCGTGTTCTCGCTGCTGGTCGGGCCGGGCCGTGTGATCGGCGCGGCGCTCGTCAGCCATCCGGCGATCCGGGCGGTCGGCTTCACCGGTTCGCGGCAGGGCGGCGTCGCGCTGACGCAGCTGGCGAACGCGCGCCCGCAGCCGATTCCGGTCTATGCGGAAATGAGCAGCATCAACCCGGTGCTGCTGTTCCCGGCCGCGCTGGCCGCGCGCGGCGACGCGATCGCGACCGGCTTCGTCGATTCGCTGACGCTCGGCGTCGGCCAGTTCTGCACGAACCCGGGGCTCGTGCTCGCGCTCGACGGTCCGGATCTCGACCGTTTCGAAGCGACCGCCGCGCAGGCGCTCGCGGCGAAGCCGGCGGGCGTGATGCTGACGCGCGGCATCGCCGATGCGTACCGCGCCGGCCGCGGCCAGCTCGCCGAGCTCCCGGGCGTGCGCCCGCTCGGCGCGGGCGGGGCGGCGCAGGGTGCGTGCGACGTGAGCGGCGCGCTGTTCGAGGTGTCCGCGCACGCGTTTCTCGCCGAGCCGGCGTTCAGCCACGAGGTGTTCGGGCCGTCGTCGCTGATCGTGCGCTGCCGCGACGTCGACGAACTGGCGCGCGTGCTCGAGGCGCTCGAAGGCCAGCTGACGGCCACGCTGCAGATGGATGCCGGCGACCGGCCGCTTGCGCGCCGCCTGCTGCCGGTCCTGGAGCGCAAGGCGGGGCGTCTGCTCGTCAACGGGTTCCCGACCGGCGTCGAGGTGTGCGATGCGATGGTGCACGGCGGGCCGTTCCCGGCGACGTCGAACCCGGCGGTGACGTCGGTCGGCGCGACCGCGATCGAGCGCTTCCTGCGGCCGGTGTGCTACCAGGACTTCCCGGACGACCTGCTGCCGGAAGGGCTGCGGGAAGCGAATCCGCTCGGGATTCCGCGTCTGCGCGACGGCAACGCTGAGTGAGCGCGGACCTGCGGGAACGCTGAAGAGGATGGCGCCCGCTCGCGGGCGCTATCGCGCTGTTCCTCGTACCCCGGTCAGGACAGGTCGTCGGGTCCGCCGAGCGCGCAACACAGCATCGACAGGTCGTGAATGGTGAGGTGCGGCGAGCGGGTGTCGGGCTCCACGCGCTTCATCCCGGGATGATTCCGGCGCACCAGCCACGCAGCCTGCAGCCCGGCGTTCAACGCCCCGAGAACGTCGAGATGAAAATCGTCGCCGACATGCAGCAACTCGGCGGGATGCACGTCCACTGCCCGCGCGGCCGCATGGAATATTCCAGGCTCCGGCTTCGCGGTGCCCAGCGCGCCCGCACTGAACGTGTCCCGAAAGAATTCGCTGCCGCCCGTCTGCCGGAGGTCCGCGTTGCCGTTCGTCACGGCGACGAGCGGAAACCTGGCGCTCAGCCATTCCAGCGCCGGCCAGACGTCTTCGTAGAACTCGACCTGCTGCCGCGCGGAAAAGAACACGCGGTATGCGTGTTCAGCCAGGTCGACATCTTCCTTCGCCAGTTCCAGCGCGAGTCTGATCGAACCGATTCTCAACGCACGATAGTCGTTGACGAGGTCCGGGCGCGAGCGCTCGTACTCGTTGCGCAACTGGCTCAGCGTTTGCCGCGTCGGCAGGATGCGCGCCGTGTTGGGCGCATGCTCGAGCAGCCATGCATGCAGCGTCGCTTCGGCCCGCTCGACGGCCGGCCCGAATGGCCACAGGGTGTCGTCGAGGTCGAACGAGATTGCGGATACTTTGCCTAGACGCATAGCGGCTGAAGGAGGGGATTGGCGATCCGGACGTAATCGGCCGAGCTGAGCACGATGGACCTGTCGAGCCGGCCGGCGTTGAACGCGATTTCATCGAAGCCGCCGATCAGGTCCGGATCGACGATCAGCCTGATCGTCGACGAGAACGAGAACGGCGGGATTGCGCCGATCGCGCACCCGGTTTCATGCTGCGCTTCGTCGGCTGACGCGAGCGTGGCCTTCTTGAGCCCGGCCGCTGCCGCGACCTTCTTGAAGTCCAGCTTCCTGTCCCCGGGCAGGATCGCGAGAACCAACGCTTGCCCGGCATCCTTGCCCTTGCAGAGCATCGCCTTCGCGCCTTGCCCCGGCGAGGTCCCGCGAATGGCCGCGACCAGGTCGGAGCGTCCCTCCGCCGGGTGTTCGATCACCCGATACCTGGCGCCTTCGCGGTCGAGCAACGCGACCAGCTTCTCGTACATGGATGACATGGTATTCAGTTGTCCAGACACATTGCAGGTCGCGTCGCCAGGATTGCACTTACGACGCCACGAGGGCGCAGAACCGCTCGAGGTCGATATTGCCGCCGCTGATGATGATGCCGACGCGCTTGCCCTTCAGCGATTCCTTCGCATTCAGCGCGGCGGCCAGCCCGAGGCATCCGGTCGGCTCCACGATCATCTTCATGCGGGCCGCGAAAAACTTCATGGCGTTTACCAGATCGCTATCCGACGCGGTGAGGATATCGTTCACGTCGCGTTTGATGATGCTGAACGTGTAGTTCCCGAGGTGCTGGGTTTGCGCGCCATCGGCGATGGTCTTGGGCGTATCGATGTGGACGATTTGTCCGCTGCGCAGCGAGCGCTGGCCATCGTTCCCGGCCTCCGGTTCGACGCCGTACAACATGCATTGCGGCGCGAGCGCGCGGGTCGACAGCGCGGTGCCGGAAAGCAGCCCACCGCCGCCCAGCGGCACGAACAGCGCATCGAGCGCACCCACTTCGTCGAACAGCTCCTTCGCGGCAGTGCCTTGTCCGGCGAGCACGTCCGGGTGGTCGTAAGGCGGAATCAGCGTGAGGCCCTGCTCGTCGGCGAGACGGCGGCCGATTGCTTCGCGGTCCTCGGCATAGCGGTCGTAAGTGACGACGTCGGCGCCGTATCCTTTCGTCGCCGCGATCTTCGCTGCGGGGGCATCGTGCGGCATCACGATCGTTGCCGGGATGCCCAGGATCTTCGCGGACAGGGCAATGCCCTGCGCGTGGTTACCGGAGGAGAACGCAACGACGCCGGCCTTGCGTTGTTCCGGCGAAAATCTCGACAGCGCGTTGAAGGCGCCCCGAAACTTGAAGGCGCCCATGCGCTGGAAATTCTCGCATTTGACGAACACCTCGGCGCCGATCAGTTCGTTCAGCGTGCGTGACGTGTGAACGGGCGTGCGATGTGCAATGCCGGCGATGCGCGTTGCCGCGGCCTCGACGTCGGCAAAGGTGGGGAGTTCGAAAGTCGTGGTCATGTGAGATTCGCTGGTCAGATGTCATTCACCAGGGCCACGGAACGGAGATGCCGGTTCCGTTCTCGATGGCCCGTTCATACAGGAAACGCGCGACCGTCAAGTCCTGCAGCGCGAGCCCGGTCATATCGAATACCGTGACGTCACTCGACGCGCGATCGAAGGACGCCGTTCCCGCCAGAAGGTCGCCGATTTCAGCGCACGGCAGCGCCGGCGCCCATTGACACTCGCCAATGCTGCGCGCCTGCTCGCGGTCGTCCACGACGATGCGTGCACGCGCCAGCACGCCCTCCGGAAGTTCGCGCTTGCCTGCCGTGTCGGCGCCCACGCAAGTCAGGTGGGTGCCCGGCTGAACCGCATCGGCATCGAACAACGCGCCGCCGCCCGGCGTGGCGGTGATGACCACGTCGCTGTCGGCCACCGCATCGTTACGGTCACGTGCGACGCGGATCGCGCATCGGTCCTGGAATGTCGATTCGAACGCCGGATCCGGCTCGCCGCTGACGTTCACATACTGCACCGTGCAGCGTTGCGGCAGCAGCTTCAGTGCGTAGGCGAGCTGGACGCGCGCCTGCACCCCCGTGCCGAATACGCAGATTCGGGTGCTCTCGGGGCGCGCGAGCAGTTGCAGGCCCAGGCCGCCCGCCGCGCCGGTCCGGGCCGTGGTGATCGCATTGCCGTCCATGATGCAAAGCGGGCGGCCCGTATGCGGGTCGAACAGCGCGACGGTCGCCTGGTGAGGCTCGCCGCCTCGGCCCCGGTTGCCCGGCCAGAATCCTGCCGCCTTGAAGCCGAGCAGGTCCTGGCTTGCGACGTCGCCGGACTTGATGCCGAATACGCCGCCCGTGTGCAGCTTCTCGCGGACCACCGGAAAAACCCGTCCGGCCCTTTGACTGTGCAGCACAAAGGCCTCGCGAACCGCAGCCATGACTTGCTCGGCTTGAAGGGCGGGTGCGACGGCATCCCGGTCGAGGAGTAGGAGTTGGGCGTCTGTCGGCATCGTCAGGTCAGCCTGTCTGGCGCAACGCCAGTCGAGGGTTTTGCAGTGTGTCTAAATTTAGACAAACAGTCAAGGCGTGGACGGCATGAAGAACCTATACAATGCGACCAAATTTAGATGAAGAGTCCAGGATGGCTAAGAAAAGACTGACCAGCGAACAGCAGGTAATTCTTGAGCAGGTCAAGCAGATCGCGGCGGCGCTGGGCGAGACGTTGGCGCCGTTTACCGAGGTGGTGGTTCACGACCTTCGCTCGCCGAAGCACGCGATTCTCGCCATCCACAACAACCTGTCCGGGCGCGAGGTGGGCGACCCCGCGACGGAACTCGGCCTGGCCCGCATTGCGGACGACAGCTACCCGCAAGTGCTCGCGAACTATGCGAACCGGTTCAGCGACGGGCGCCAGGCCAAAAGCACGTCGATCGGCATCAAGGATTCGGACGGGCATTATTTCGCCGCCCTGTGCCTGAACGTCGACGTGACGCTGTTTCGCGGCATCACGACATTG